>JBKQIP010000193.1:0-34516 GCA_052148295.1 Acidimicrobiales bacterium | reverse complement strand
ATCGTCGGCGAACAGCTCCGGCTGCTCCATGGCGGGGAAGTGACCACCGCGGGGCATGGTCACCCACCGGGTGACGTTGTACTGCTCCTCCACCCACGACCGGGGCCACCGCAACACCTCTTTCGGGTACCGGGCCACCCCCGTCGGCACCTCGATGAAGGGGATCGGTTCGGTCAGCACACCGCTGCGGTTGGTCTCCCAGTACAACCGGGCCGACGACGTCGCCGACCGGGTCAGCCAGTAGAGCATCACGTTGGTGAGCAGTTGGTCCCGCGTGAAGCACTTCTCGGGGTCTCCGTCGCAGTCGCTCCATGCCCGGAACTTCTCCACGATCCAGGCCAGCAGCCCGGCGGGCGAGTCGTTGAGCGCGACGCCCACCGTCTGGGGTTTGGTCCCCTGCTCGTTGGCGTACCCGGACTCCTCGTCCCCGAATCGCTTCATGGACGCCAGGTCCTCCTGCTCCTGCTCCGTGAGCGGAGCCGGGCTCGGTGGCGGGACGCCGGGGGCCATGTTGAGGTGGATGGCGGCACAGTGGGCGGGATCGAGGGCGCCGATCCGGGTCGTCACCTGCGCTCCCCAGTCACCGCCCTGCGCGGCGTAGCGCGTGTAGCCCAGCCGGCCCATGAGCGCGACGAACGCCTGGCCGATGCGTCGGACGTCCCAGCCTCGCGTCCGTGGGGGTTCGGAGAACCCGTAGCCCGGGAGCGAGGGAGCGATCACGTGGAAGGCGTCGACGGCCCGGCCCCCGTAGGACTCGGGGTCGATCAGCCGCGGGATGACGTCGAGGAATTCGACGACGGATCCGGGCCAGCCGTGCGTGATGAGCAGCGGCAGGGCGTCGGGGTGTGCCGACCGGGCGTGCACGAAGTGGATCATCTGGCCGTCAATGGCCGTACGGAAGTGGGGGAATGCGTTCAGGCGCGCCTCCTCGGAGCGCCAGTCGTAGGCGTGGCGCCAGTACTCGACCAGCTCGCGGAGGTAGTCGACGGGGACCCCGTAGTCCCATCCGGTGCCCTCGATGTGATCCGGAAAGCGGGTCCGCCCCAGGCGGTCCCCGAGATCGTGGAGGACCGCATCGTCCACGTGGATCCGAAACGGTTCGATCGAGCTGCTCAACGTGTCCTCACCATCGGCCTCGTGTCCCGGGCACCATCGTGGTGACCTCCCTCATCAGGACCTTCGCCCGGCCACGATACTTCCCACCTCTCAGCACCCGGCTGGGGTCCGGGCGACGACCCCTGCTGCGTCCTCGCCCCGGGCGCACGCTGGCCGTCCACCCCGCCGCCGGCGGCGGCGCGTCGGGACCGCTCCGCCGGGGCCGCGACCTCGGGTCAGTCGGGGGAACTCGACGGATCGCCGTTCAGATCGACCGTGATCAGCCGGTCGGCGAACCGCCATCGGCCGTCGACCTGGTCGAAGGTGTCGGTGTACTGGCCGGACAGGATCACGTCGATCCGCGGACCGGAGGCGGTGGCCTGCAGGACGGTCCAGTAGCAGTGCGACGAGCCGGTGGTGGCACCCGGCTCCACCTCGACGGACACGTTGGTGAGGAGATGCTTGGTCCGTCGCCCGCCGCCCGAGGCCGTCATCCGCTCGTAGACCGGTCTGATCTCCGCGCTGCCCCGCAGCACGGACCCCGCCGGTTCCGATCGCCACGTCGCGTGCTCGAAGAGGGCGACCACGGCATCCACGTCTCCCCGGTCGAGCAGCCGGGCGTAGGAGTGCACCAGCGCTGTGATCTCGTCCACGTCTGACATGCCTTCTCCTCTGCTGCCGGGGCCGCGTGGAGCGGATCATCGCATCGGTGCGTGCCGCACACCAGCGCGCGTCGCCGTTCGCCCAGAATCGGCTGATCAGGGCGCGGGGCGGAGCATACGTTACGGCCCGGCCGATGGTTCGTTCGGATCCTCACGAGGCGGTGGGCCGGGCCGCGTGCGGGTACTCTCGGTGACCCTTCGGACATAATGGAAGCTGACGCCGTCCGGCACGGGAGAGGGGGCCGGCTGGACCGGAGGCACGCGATGGGTATCTACAACCACACGGGGCAGGTGGTCACCGACCTCGAGCGGTCGAAACGCTTCTACCAGGAGGTGTTCGGCTTCAGCTTCTGGTACGAGATCACGCCTCCCGACGAGGCGACCGCCAAGCTCAGCTGCCTGAAGCCGCCTCTCGGCGTCACCGCCTCCTACCTGACGCTCGACGGCTTCGTGCTCGAGCTGATGCACTACTCCGCGCCCGGCGCCACCGCGGCCTTCCGGCCGCGCACGATGGCGGAGCCCGGGCTCACCCACCTGTCGGTCTCGGTCGAGGACGTGCGGGCCACGGCCGAGCGGGCGGTCGAGTACGGCGGGCAGATCGTCGAGGAGAGCGACGTCGGCGCGGCACTCTTCATCCGGGACCCCGACGGCCAGCTGCTCGAGCTCCTTCCGGTGGGCTACCGGGACAGGCTGCCCCCCAAGCCGTAGGCGGAGCGGCCCGGCGTTTCGACCGGTCACCCGACCGGTCACCACCCCCTCCCGCCTTCGTGAGCCCGGCGTGCTCATACCTTAGGATCACGACCGATGACATCGAGGACCGAACGGGGAGGGATCGCCCCCTGTAGCGAACGCCGCGCTCTTGACCCGGGGGTGGGTGGCCTCGGGCCGCGCCCAGAGGACGGGCGCGCTCGTCTCGGGAGCCCCTGACATGGACCTGAACCCGTCGGATGAGCAACAACAGCTCATCGACGCGTTCGCGGCGTTCTATGCCAAGGAGTGTCCCCTCGAGCGGGTCCGTGCGGCCGAGCCGTCCGGCCACGATGCCGACCTGTGGGGACGATTGCGGGACATGGGTGCATTGCAGATGGCGGTCGACGAGCCCTCGGGTGGGTGGGGCGCCTCGCTGCTCGACCTCGCCCTGGTGGCCGAGCAGCACGGTCGGCACCTCGCTCCCGCTCCCCTGGTGGAGGGACAGGTGGCCGTGCGGTTGCTGGCGCGGTCCGGAGGTCACGCCGCCGCCGAGGCTCTCGGTCGGGCCTGCACGGATGGCCGGCTCACCACCATCGCGCTGCACCCGCCGACCAACGGTGTGCTCGCCATGGTTCCCGCTGGGGCGGTGGCCGATGAGGTGATCTTCTTCCACGACGGACGGCTGCGGTGTATGGAGATCGCCGACCGTGGTCGCCCGATAGCGAATATCGGATCGCTGCCGGTCGCCGACATCGCGGTCGACGACTCGGCCCCGGTGCTGGCGTCGGGGGCACCGGCGATGCCACTGCTGGAGCGGGCGCGTGACGAGTGGCTGGTGCTCATGGCCAATGCGCTGGCCGGCATCGGCACCCGTTCGATGGAGATCGGCGTGGACTACGTCAAGGAGCGCCATGCCTTCGGGGTCCCGATCGGATCGTTCCAGGCCGTCGCCCACGGCCTGGCCGATGCCGCGACCGCCGTCGACGGGAGCAGCCTGATCGCCCGGGAAGCGGCATGGGCTGCCGATGAGGACACGGCCCGCGCCGCCCAACTGGCGGCTCTCTCCTGCGGGTTCTGCGCGGAGGCGGCTCGCCAGGCGAGCTACCGCAGCCTGCACTACCACGGTGGGTACGGCTTCATGCTCGAGTTCGACATCCAGCTGTACTTCCGGCGGGCCATCGCCTGGCCGGCGGTGTTCGGGGCACCGTCGCGCATGTTCGCGCGGGGCGCCGCTGAGCGGTTCTCCATGGTCAGAACGGACGGTTGACGGTGGATTTTCGCTTGGGTGAGCGCAGCGATGCCTTCCGGGACGAAGCCAGGGGCTTCCTGGACGAACATCTGACGGACGACGTACGGGAGCAGATGCGCGTCACCGGCGTGCGTCACAACTGGGACTTTCACCGGGCCCGGGTCGAGCGCGGATTCCTGGCCCCGGGGTGGCCCGAGGAGTTCGGGGGTCAGGGCCGCGACGCGCTCGAGGTGCTGGCCGCCGCCGAGGAATTCCAATGCGCCGGGGCGCCGACCTATGCCGTCAGCACGACACTGATGGTGGCCAACATCATTCGTCATATGGGAACGGAGGAGCAGAAGCGGCTGATTCTCCCCCGGGCGCTCGGTGGGGAGATCCTCATCGTCCTGGGCTTCACCGAGCCCGAGTCGGGCTCCGACGTCGCGGCCGCCCAGACTCGTGCCGTGCGCGAAGGGGACGAATGGCGGATTGACGGGCAGAAGATGTTCACCACCAATGCCCAGGAGGCCGACTACGTGTTCCTGCTGGCACGCACGAACCTCGAGGTGCCCAAACACCAGGGCCTGACGACGTTCCTGGTGCCGCTGCGCCAACCTGGCGTGGAGATCCAGCCCGTGTTCACCTTGTCCGGCGAGCGGACGAATCTCACCTTCTACTCCGGCGTGCGGGTGGACGACGCCTTGAGAATCGGAGAGATCGACGGGGGGTGGCGCGTGATGACGGTCGGCCTCACGTTCGAGCGGTCCCTCCCTCAGGGGGGTGATTCGGTGCGGCTCCTGCGGGCCATGGAGCAGTGGGCCCTGACCACCACCGACGAGGCCGGGCGTCCGCGCTCGGAGGACCCCGACATCCAGGCTCGTCTCGGTCGAGCGGGCGCCGAGAACGAGGTCAGCATCCTGCTGGCGCGCCGTTGCGCGTGGCTGCAGAACGCGGGGGTCCTCCCGGGCGTCGAAGGTTCCATGGCCAAGCTGTTCGCGTCGGAGGCGCTGACCAGGCAATCGGCCGATTTCGTCGACATGCTCGGGCCCGACGGGCTCCGCGGCGAGGGGGAGCCCTCGGCCATCGCGGGCGGGATCGCCGAGCTCTCCTACCGGTTCGCGTTGGGCACGACGACCTACGGGGGCACCAGCGAGGTCCAGCGGAACATCGTCGCCCAGCGGGGCCTCGGCCTGCCCCGGCCGTCGTGACGGTCCCGGCGGTGTGCCGCGGTGGCATCCTCCCCGGCGCCACGAGGCCACAGAGAAGAAGGAACCGATGACATCGACCGCGACCCAGGACGGCATACCGTTCGGCACGAAGATCCACCAGGTGGCCCAGGCGAACCCGAGGGGCATCGGCATCATCTTCGCCGCCGAGGACGGCGGCGAGCGGACCGTCACCTTCGGTGAACTCGACGAACGGTCGACCCAGTTGGCCCGGGTGCTGGCGGCGCGGGAGCTCGAGATTGGCGACTACATGGCGGTCTGCCTCAGGAATTCACCCGAGCACCTCATTGCCTCCTTCGCGGGATGGAAGGTTGGCGCGGTGGTCATTCCCGTACGGTGGAACCTGCCGGATTGGGAGCGGAGCCGGGTGCTGGCGGCCATCGGGCCCCGGGTGATCGTCGATGCCGACCACATGGACCTCTTCGCGGCGGCGGCGTCGGTCTCGACCGAACCCCTGCCCGAGGTGACGCCCCCGCACGGGTGGGGCATTTGCAGTTCGGGGTCGACGGGGACGCCGAAGGTCATCATGATGAGGAATCCCGGATGCTATGTCGAAGGCGCCATGACCGCCGCGGTGGTGGAGTCGTACGGGCCGTTGCCCCAGCCACAGCGTGTCCTGGTCCCGGCGCCGCTGTACCACTCGAACGGCTTCACGGCGACCAGGAACCTGATGTCCGGTGTCGAGATCGTCTTGCTCGAGCGGTTCGACGCCGCCCGGGTCCTCCATCTGATCGAGCGGCACCGGGTCACCGGGTTCATCGCAGCGACGCCGATGCTCCAGAGGCTCGTCCAGGTGCCAGACCTGGACGGGCGAGACCTGTCGTCGCTCGACTGGGTGCAGCAGGGAGCCTCGCCGCTGCCCGTGTGGCTCGGACGCCGATGGTGCGAGCTGGTCGGACCGGAGCACTTCTTCGTGAGCTACGGCGCCTCCGAGAGGCTCGGCATCGCGTGCTGCCGGGGCGACGAGTGGCTCGAACACGCCGGAACCGTCGGTCGCGGGTTCCGAGACACCGAGATGGCGATCCTGGACGACGAGGGCAAGCCGCTCCCGGCCGGAGAGATCGGCGGGATCTACATGCGCACGTCATCGGGGCCCGAGGCGAGCTATGTGGGTGCAGGCGTGGAGCCGATGGTCTTCACGGAGGACGGGTTCGCCACCGTGGGTGACGTGGGCTGGCTCGATGAAGACGGGTACCTCTTCATGGCCGACCGGCGGGTCGACATGATCGTGACCGGGGGCGCCAACGTGTACCCGGCGGAGGTCGAGACCGCGCTCAGCGAGCACCCGGCGATCGCCGACGTCGTCGTCGTCGGCCTACGGGACCCCGAGTGGGGTCGGCGGGTGCACGCCATCGTCCAACCGGTCGACCCGGCCCATGCACCTGATCCCTCGGACGTCATCGCCTTCGCCAAGACCCGGCTCGCTGCCTACAAGGTTCCCAAGACGGTCGAGCTGATCGATGCCATCCCGAGGAACGACGCCATGAAATTCAATCGGGCAGCCCTGACGGCAGAGCGGGACGGGCCGGACCCCAACGGAGAAGGGGAGGTCCGCACCCGAGGGAGGTGAGCCGCTCGCGCCAGGCCGGGGCGTGTGGTGGCGGCGCGCCGGGACGCTGCCGTCACCGAGCATGTCGTCGTGTCGGGCGCGACGTCGCGCCCGGTCGAGTGCGAGAGGAACGGAGACCGGGCGGACACGGCATTGGTTAAGGTGAGACGTGGACGCTTCTGCCGCCCCCTTGAGCCACGTCATCAGCGAGCTCGGCCTCGAGCACTGGGTCGACGACGACGTCAGCTATGGACGGGCAGAGATCACCGCCGACATGTTGGTGCCCGGCACCGACTTCGTCCGCATCGGCCTCCTGACCACCCTGGTCGACCTGGTCGCCGGGCAACAGTCGTTCGGCCCCATCACACCGACCACCGATATCAGCGTGCACATGGTGCAGGCCAGAGGCCTGCGCACGGTCCACCTCGAGTCCAGGGTCCTCAAGGCGGGGGCGACGCTGGTCGTCGTCGAGACCCTCCTCGCCGCCGACGACGAGGACGAACCCTTCGCCACCGCTCTCGCCACCTTCATGAACCGCACGATTGAGGTCGCACCTCGTCCCGAGTGGGGTACCCGCCTCCTCGACCAGCCGCTGAGCGCGAGGATCGGCGCGCGCGTCCTTCGGCCCGGGACCGTCGAGCTCATGCCCAGGGACGACGTCGCCAACGCCTTCCACGGCACGATCCAAGGCGGCGTCATGGCGATCGTCGGCGAGCTGGCCGCCGAATCTGCGAATGGGGACGACGCGCCGCTCGCCCTGACCGATCTCGACATACGGTTCCTGAACCGGGTGAAGGTCGGGCCGGCGCGGGCCGTTGCCGAGGTCGTGATGGACGCTCCGAAGAAGCGAGTGCTACGGGTGGCCATCAGGGACCGGGGCAACGACGATCGCCTGGTGGCTCAGGTGTCTGCTTCCGGCGACCCGTCCCGGTGATCCCCGAAGGGGGCCGGCCACCTCGACCTTCGTGGGGCTCCCTGGCACGGGGCCCCGGTTCTGGGCGCGTGACCCCAGGACTCATCGACGTCACGTTGAAATCGGTACCGCCGACCGCACGCCGAGTCAGTGCCTCGAGCAGGAACCTACCGTGGTCGGGCTCGCATCTGTTCGGCCGAAATCCCGCCCGTGGCGCGCACGATGTCATAGGTGGCGCGACTGACCTTGGACAGGGAGGCCTGATCCACTTTGTCCAAGGTATCGGCCGGGTCAAAGAGGTACCAGGGCGCAGTCAGATAGTTGACCAGCGGCACTCCTTCCACGTGGAAGAAACCTCCGTCGGTCGTCGGGAACGGGGCCAGCGCGTCAGGGGTCAGGACGAGGGATCGATCGAGCTGGTGCTTCACAATGGCGTCCCAGACCACCTGTTCGAGCACCGGGTTCTCCGTGGTGAACCACCAACGTGGCGGCACGCGCGTGCCCACGACCTCGTGCCCCTCCTCGGGCGGGCTATCGATGGCGGCATGCTCGAGATGGACCTCGAGTACCGTGCGTCCCAACATTGCGTGGTGGCGCTGGATGAAGGCCCGGGTGCCAGCGCCACCGGACATGTGCGCGGCGGTCGCAACAAAGACCAGGTGGTGCGGACGCTCTGATTCGGGTACAGCCGCCCAGGCCGCCGCCTGGGCCAACAACATCGCGATCCCGGTACCGTCCTCGACGGCCGACGCCCACGGCGCATCATGGTGAGTACCGATGATGACCCACTCGTCGTCGGCTCCGGGCAGCTCACCGACCACATTGCGGCAGCCGGTCCGGCGTCGCTCAGCCGCTACCTCGAGGGTGGCCTGGACGGGGCCGCTTTCGAGCAGTGCGAGAAGGCGATCCCCCTCGCTCTCGGAGACATAGACGCCGGGAATCGGTCGAGACCGTCCGTCGTACGGCACGTAGTACTCGCAGCCGCCGCTCGGGTATCCGCGCAGGACGCCGACGTACCCGATCGCTCCCGCCGCCATGGCCGGTGCCATGGTGTCCTGCATTTCGGCGGCAAACGGAAGCCGATGCCTTCCGTCCGCGAACGAGTGGTCGGGGTCGAAGGCCCATCCAGCCTCGACCAAGGCATCAGGTGACGACGGTGGCTCAGTTCCTGCATCTCGCCGTGAGAGAACGGGGAACTCCTCCGGGAGGGAGCCGAACCTGAGGTCGTAGAGCGCGAGCTTTCCGGCAACGGCATGCGGAACCGCCGGATCCCAACGAGCCAATGCACCCTCGATCCGGATTGGCTCGGACAAGGGCACCGGGAAGCATTCGATCGCTCTGGGATTCGGATCCGAGGCGACCGATACCTCGGCGTGGCTGGCCTTCCAAAACGCTGACTCCACCGGTTCGAAGCGCACCGACTCGAGCCCGAGTGATGCAAACTTGCGACGGATGAACTCCTCGGCCCATTGGTCTGCGGGATAGCCCGGACGGCGGATCCCGTGTGCGACGACGTCCTCGATCCACCGGAGCATCTCGGCTACCGACGGTAGGTCCGGGTTGTCACCCACACGAGACTCCTTGATCAATCAAAATGAGACGTCGTTGCACGTCAGGCTGGTTCGTCGGCACCTTGTGCCGTTGGGTCGATAGGGCTGGCGAGACCGAGGCCGCCATCGCATTCGGTGACTTGGCCGGTCATCCACGACATGCCGTGGGCCCCCGGGCATTGACGCTCATGACGCGATCCCATTCCTCGGGTGCCGCGTCCGCCAGGTACCGGCTGTGGCCCACGCCCGAGGTGATGGTGACGCTGGCCGGTGGGCCGATTTCGTCAATGGTGGTCCGGGTGGCATCGGCAACCTGATGCGGATCCGTGATGTCGCACTCCAGATCTCCACATCCGGCCACGTCCCAGACCATCACCGCCGCACCGGTCATCCGCAGCTGCTCCGCCACGGCGGCCCCGATGCCGGAACCGCCCCCGACCACGACGGCCGGTGTGAGCGACGTCATGGGGCGGCACCGCTCCGAAGGAAGCCCATCAGGTCGGCGGGCACCTTCAGCGCGGCGCGCGGGGCATGCCCAACCCGATCATGGCGATGATGTCACGTTGGATCTCGTTGGTGCCGCCCCCGAAGGTGAAGATGGTCTGGCCCCGGGCCTGCCGCTCGAGCCGGCCCGAGAGGGCGGCGCCGGGCGATCCCTCGGGCAGGTAGCCGGCTTGACCCACCACCTCGAGCAGGAGACGGTAGACCTCGAGGGCGAGCTCGGTGCCGTAGACCTTGGTGGCCGAGGCGTCGGCCGGGTTCAGCCCCTTGCCGGCGGCCCAGGCCACCTTCCAGTTGAAGAGCTTGAGCACTTCGATCTTGGCGTGCACCTTGGCCAGGTGCACGCGCACCCACTCCTGGTCGATCACCCTCGTCCCGTCGCCCAGCGTGTGCTCCTGGGCCCAGCGCCGCACGTCGGTGAGGCTCCGCAGCAGCCCCGAGGCGGGGCAGATCGCCACCCGCTCGTGGTTGAGCTGGTTGGTGATGAGCTTCCAGCCGTGGTTCTCCCCGCCCACCAGGTTCTCGGCGGGCACCCGCACGCCCTCGTAGAACGTCGAGCTGGTGAAGTCGCCGCCGATGGTGGCCAGTGGGGTCCAGCTGAAGCCGGGAGTGTCGACCGGCACGATGAAGACCGACAAGCCCTTGTGCTTGGGGGCACCGGGGTCGGTACGGGCCGCCAGCCAGACGTAGTCGGCGTACTGGATGGCGCTGGTGTAGATCTTCTGACCGTCGATCACGTACTCATCACCGTCGCGCACGGCCCGCGTCTGCAGCGACGCCAGGTCGGTGCCGGCGGAGGGCTCGGTGTAGCCGATGGCGAAGTGGACCTCGCCGCGGAGGATGCCGGGCAGGATCCGCCGCTTCTGCTCGTCGGTGCCCAGGGCCATCAGGGTCGGGCCTACGCTGTTGAGGGTGAGCAGGGGGAGGGGCACGCCCGCCCAGTGGGATTCCTCCACGAAGATCATCTGCTCGATCGGACCCCGGGCCTGACCGCCGTACTCCACCGGCCAACCCAACCCGAGCCAGCCGTCGGCACCCATCCGGCGGATGTAGTGGGTGTAGGTCGGTTCCCCGCCCTTCGATCCCTCTACGTCCTCCACCAGGCGGACGAAGTAGTGGCGCAACTCATCCTTGAGCTCCAGTTGCTCCGCCGTCAGTTCCAGGTCCACCGCGTCCTCCCTTCGCCGCGCCGGTCACCCGAACGGCTGGAGCGAGCTCCCGACGACCCAGGTGCTGAAGTACTGGTTGTTGGCGCCGTAGGCCATGCCCAGGGCGACCTTCGCGCCCTCCACCTGGTGCTCGCCGGCGGCCCCCCGCACCTGGTCGGCCGCTTCGGCGAAGCGAAGCAGCCCGGAGGCGCCGATGGGGTTGCTCGACAGCACGCCGCCCGAGGCGTTGATCGGGAGGGAGCCGCCGAGCGCGGTGGTGCCGTCGTCGGTCAGCTTCCAGCCCTCCCCCTCGTCGGCCAGGCCGAAGGCCTCGAGCCAGATGGGTTCGTACCACGAGAACGGCACGTACAGCTCGGCCATGTCGATCTGGTGGCGCGGCTCGGTGATGCCGGCCTGCCCGTACACGTCGGCCGCGCACTGCAGGGCGGCGGCGGGCCGCACCGGGTCGCGGCCCGGGAAGTTCGGCGGCTCGGAGCGGGACGACGCGCCCAGGACCCACGCCGGGGGGCGCCCGTCGGCCGCGGCGGCCCGGCCGCCGGCCTCGTCGGTGAGCACCACGGCGCAGGCACCGTCGGAGGAGGGGCACGACTCGAGAAACCGGATGGGCTCCCACATCATCGGCGAGTTCTTGACCTTCTCGATGGAGATGTCCTCGATCTTGAGGTGGGCGTAGGGGTTCTTGAGCGCGTTGAGGCGGTCCTTGACCGCTACCTTCCAGCCGATGTGCTCGGGAGCGCCGCTGCGCTCGATGTAGGCCCGGATGAAGGGGGCGAAGGCACCCCCCGCGCCGAGCGAGGCGCCCCGGCCGCTCCCGAGGGCGAACTGGGCATTGCCCTCCGACTGCTTCTCGAAGGCCACGGCGAGGACGGTGCGGTGTTTGCCCACCTGCACGTGTGACGCCGCCACGATGGCGGTCGTCCCCCCGACCGAGCCGGCGGTGTGCACGCGGAACATGGGCTTGCCCACGGCGCCGAGGGCGTCGGAGAGGTAGAGCTCGGGCTTCATCACGCCCTCGAAGAGGTCGGGGGCCTTGCCCACGATGACGGCCTCGATGTCGGCCATGGTCATGTGGGCGTCCTCGAGGGCACGGAAGACCGCTTCGCGCACCAGGCCGCCGAAGGACACGTCGAGCCGGCGCGACTTGTGGTGGGTCTGTCCCACCCCGACGACGGCACACGGGGACGCGCTCATGAACGGCCCTCCACGATGCAGATGAGGTTCTGTTGCAGGCAGGGTCCGGAGGTCGCATGGGCCAGGGCTCGGTGGCCGCCGCCGAAGATGTGGTCGGCGGCGTAGCCGATGCGGCACAGGCCGGTGGCCATGATCGGGTTGGAGCGCAGGGCCCCGCCCGAGGGGTTGACCGCCACCTCGTCACCCAGCTCGAGGACCCGGCGCAGCAGCAGCTCCTCATGGGTGAACGCGGCTTGGAGCTCGGCGACCTCGACCGGTGCGTCGCCCAGGCCGGCGGCCGCGGCGGCGATGCGGGTGGAGGGCGAGTCGTCCAGCGCCCGGAACGAGGGATTGTGGCAGTCGGTGCGGTGGTCGAATCCGGTGATGTAGGCCGGACGCTCGACCAGCTGGCGCGCCCGGGGACCGGTGGCCAGCACCATGGCCGCGGCGCCGTCGGTGATCGGTGGCACGTCGTGACGGCGCAGCGGGGCCCGGAGGTAGTCCTCGGCCAGCAGCGCCTCGACGTCGCCGCCGCCCCGAGACCGCACCGCCACCTCGGCCATGGACCGTTCGTCGGCGATGCCCGCGCCGATCACGGCCCGGGCCTGCAAGGCGGCGAAGGTGAGGGGGTCGGCACCGAGCGGGGCGAGGAAGTAGGGGTCCATCTCCATGGGGTAGATCAGGGCCGGGTCACCGGTCGACGAGCGACCCGATCCGGTGACCACGGCGATCTCGAGGTCACCTTCGCGCAGGCGGAGCCACGCCTCGTACAGGGCCCAGGCCCCGTCCATCTCGACGTGGGAGTCACGCTTGGGCGGCCAGGCCCCGATGGCGTCGAGGTTCGAGACGAAGGAGAACGCCTGACCGGTGATGTAGTCGCAGCTGCCCAGGCAGGTGAAGTCGACGTCCGTCCGGGTCAGCCCCAGCGGCGCGAGGGCGCTGGTGATGACCTCCATCAGCAGCTGCGTCTCGGACCGGTCGGTGTGGCGGACCATGGCCGTCTGGGCCCACCCCACCACCGCCACGTCGCCGGCCGGTGCGCTGGCGCCGTTCCCCATCAGAAGATCCGGTTCACGAGATCGGGACGGTCGATGTCGGGCTGGTCGATGGGGATCCAGCCGAGCAGGGACCCGAAGGCCCCGGCCATGCCGCCCCCGTCGTCGAGCTCCTCGGCCGGCGAGGCCCACACCGCCTCGACCCGCTGGCCCACGTGGACCTGGTCGGCGGGCAGGTCGATCACCGGCGAGTAGGGGATGATGACGTCGGTGTCGTCGAGGAGGACGAAGGCCCGCACGAAGGGCTCCGTCTCCGTCTGGCCCGGGTACTGCACCGGGGTGACGATGCTGAAGTTGGTGATCGTGCCCACGTGGGGCAGATCGACCTCGCACTCGGGCCCGAGCTCGAGGGCGTCGACGGGGCAGTAGCCCCGCCCTCCGGTGTACACACGCGCACACGTGGGGCAGCGCAATCCCAGCAGCCGGTGCTCACGGGAGGCGGCGACGGCGCGGTCCGCCGCCACCGGCACGGGGTTCCGGTAGGTGATCGAGGCCAGGTAGTCCATGCGCTGGACCGGCTCGGTGGCCGGTCCCTCGTCGTCCCCGTCGGTCTCGGCCGCCTCGCCGGGCACGAAGCAGACGATGTCGTCGATCCGGCCCAGGCGGGCACCTCGCCAGCGGGGGGCCACCCGCAGCCCCTCGGTCATCCTCGCCGGTGAGCCGGCGTCGACGGCGTGGAGCAGGGGAGTGGAGGCCCCGTCCAGGCGGATGAACGCGAAGGCGAAGGGCTGCCGCAGCGGGTGCTGCGTCGACGGGGCGGGCACCCAGGTCCACGATTCCACGGTGCCGGCCGGGCCGACCTCGACGAACTCGTGGGCGAGTTCGTCCCCGGTGGCGGGGTCCCACTCCATGGGCGGCACCAGGACGGCATCGTTGCAGCGGATGCCCAGAATCCGCCTCTCGGTCAGGGCCGTCATGAAGGCGCCCACCACCGGGCCCAGCGACCGCTTGTAGGGGAAGGTGATCGTGCTCTCAACGAAGCGGGTCATCGGCTCTCTCGGGGTGTCGGGTGGCAGCGGGGGCTCGCCGGATCGTAGCCTCTTTGTCGCGCGGGGGCCTCCGCTCGGGGTCCGCCGGCGATCGCGCCATGGACGGCGCGGGAGCGAAGGGGGAGGCGCGACGGGCACGGTGTCGTGGGGGCGGTGGGAAGCGGGTCGCCCTCGCCGGCTGGGCGCGACCCGGATTTTATCGTCATCACGGCCGGCTCGGGGCCGCGCCACTATCGTGACGCCGTGCCGGCTCCACCGATGACGCACCCCTGGTCGCCGTGATCAAGGCTTCGGGGCTGACGAAGAAGTACGGCGAGAAGGTCGTGATCAACGACCTCTCCTTCGAGATCCAGCCGGGTAAATTCACGGGCTTCATCGGGCCCAACGGCGCGGGCAAATCCACCACCATGCGCATGTTGATCGGGCTCGATCGTCCCGATGCGGGCACGGCCACCGTGTCGGGAGTTCCCTATGCCGACCTGAAGGACCCGATGCGCGAGGTCGGCGTCCTCATCGAGGCCAAGGCGTTCCACGCCAGCCGCACGGCGCGCAACCACCTCCGCATGTACGCCGCGGCCGGGGACATCAGCCGGGACCGGGTCGACCGGGTGCTCGATCTGGTGGGGCTGACCAGCCAGGCCGACCGGTCACCCTCCGGCTATTCCCTGGGCATGGCCCAACGCTTCGGTCTGGCCCTGGCCCTGCTCGGTGATCCGGGCATCCTCATCCTCGACGAGCCGACCAACGGGCTCGACCCCGAGGGCATCGCATGGATGCGCGGACTCCTTCGCTCGCTGGCCGATGACGGCCGGAGCGTCTTCGTGTCGAGCCATCTGCTCTCCGAACTGGCCCAGGTGGCCGACGAGGTGGTCGTCATCGGGCAAGGGCACCTGATCGCCACGGGCAGCGTGACCGACTTCGTGGCCCGGAGTCAGAACAACTTCGTACGGGTGCGGTCGCCCCAGGTCGACGAGCTGCAGCGCCTGCTGATCAGACTGGGCGCCACCGTCTCGCCGGGCGAGGACGGTGCGCTCGAGGTGCGGGGCGCCGAGGCCGACGCCATCGGCGATCTGGCCTTCAAGAGCGGCATCGAGCTCCACGAGCTCTCGCCGGTGGTGGCCTCGTTGGAGGACGCCTTCCTCGAGGCAACCGCAGACTCCGTCGAGTACCGCTCGATCAGCGGCACCGAAGGTCGGACCGACCCCGAGGGCACTCCATGAAGCGGGCGTTGCGCTCAGAATGGATCAAATTCTCCACCGCCCGCGCCAACTTCGTGGTGGTGGTGGTCGGGATCGTGGTCACCCTGGCCCTGGCCGCCTTGACGGCGTCGCTCCTCAAGCTCGGGCCGGTGGCGTCGCCCGGCACCGCTCTCCAGTCGACCACGAACCCGTTCCTGTTGTACTTCCTCCTCATCCTGGGGGTGCAGTCGTTCACCCAGGAGTACCGCTTCGGCACCATGCGCATCACCCTGACGGCGACGCCCCGACGCATGGAGGTGTTCTGGAGCAAACTCATCATCCTGGCCATCGTGGGCGCGGTGGCCGCCGTCGTCTACCTGGCCATCTCCTTCCCCATGACCATGGCCATCCTGAGCCACCGTGGTCTGCCCACCGCCCACTTCGCCGACCACCAGGTTCGCCAGGCGCTCTGGGGCTACGTGGCCGTCTGCGCCATCGGGGCGGCGCTCGGTGCCGGTGTCGGCGCGCTCATCCGGAGCACCGCGCTGGCGGTCACCCTGGTGCTGGTGTGGCCACTGGTGGTCGAGCAGACCCTGGCCAGTGTCCTGCCCAAGTCGATCGCGAGACACCTGCCTTTCCAGGGCGCCCAAGCGGCCGTCCAGCTCCCCACGGCGGGGTACCTTCACCACTGGGCCGGCTTGGCCACCTTCGCCTTCTTCGCCGCCATCGTGGTGTACCTCGCGCTGGTCCGCTTCGCCCGCTCCGACGCCTGAGCCACCCGGCGCCGGTCGAGCGGGCGCACCTCGATTCGGTCACAATGGTGACCTCAGCCGGAGCCGGAGGCGGCGGGCCCAGGAAGGGCCCGGCCTTACCGAGGGGACCATCATGGCCGTCATCGATCAGAACCTGACCTGGCGCAAGGTCGAGGACCGTCTCGCCACCGAGAAGGATCCCGTCTTGCGGCGCAACCTCGAGCTGCTGCTGCGGCACATGCAAGCCGAGGCCCACCTCGACCTGGACGCGGTCATGGCCACGGTGTCGGAGCGTGCGCACTATCACATGTACTCGGGCGACCCGGATGCCCTGCACCCCAGGGGAAAGGCCGCGGTACGGAAGTTCTACGAGGACTTCGCCGCGTCGGGTGCGGGGAAACTGCACCAGGACATCGATCGGCTGGTCGTGGACCGGGACTGCATCCTCACCGAAGGGCTCATGCGCATCGCCTATCCCGGGAGAACGCTGGGCGCCATGGGGATCGAGGTCGACGATCCGGAGGCGGACTACCTCTTCGAGGCCCGCATGGCCATCGTCTGGCCCATCGACGAGGACGGCCTCTTCATCGGCGAGGATTCCTACGTGGAGGGAGACGGCTTCGCCGGCATCGCGGACCGTAAGTTGGATCCCGCCGACATCGTCCTCGCCACCTGACCCGGCGCGCCGCGGCCGATGACCGGCGTGGCCGTGTTCCTCAGATCTCGGGCACCCTGGGCTCCCGCCACATGCGCCAGATCGGGGGGCTGCCCCTTTTCGAGGGGATCCGATCCGTGACGGCGAATCCGAAGCGGGCGTAGAGCGGGACGTTGCGTTCCTTCGAGGATTCGAGGTAGGCGGGCTCCCCGGCTTCGTCGACGCGAGCGAGCATCGACTGCAGCAGGGCGGACCCCACGCCCTGGCCCTGCCGCTCCGGGGCGGTCCCCAGAGTGAACAGGTACCAGTGCCGCTCGGTGGGATGGAGGCCCTCCACTTCGAACAGCAGCCGCAACGCGTCGACCGTGTGGGGGCTGAGCAGAAAGGGCGCGGTCGGCAGGAGCCGCACCAGCTCCATGACCGGGTGGCGCGCCCGGTCCGGCGGGCCCCACAGCGCCGCCCCGCTGAGATCCTCGCTCACATAGACGTGACCGAGGGGCAGGTACTGGTGGAGCTGAGAGGCGAAGAAGGAGTGGAGGCCCCGTTGACGACGTCGTGGCCCGGCGAACATGAAGCGGGCCACCGGGTCGTCGTCGAAGGCCCGCACCAGCATCTTCGTCATGGCCGAAGCGTCCGCTGCGGTGGCCGGGCGGACCTTCGGAGCGCCGGGTCGGGACGTCACGTCGCGATGGTACTGCCGGGGTGCGCCGGCCCACGCGGCACAGCCCGGAGCGGGGAGAGACGGTTCAGCTGGCCGAGGAAGGACCGGCGAGGAGCCCCCCGACAAGGTAGCGTGGGCACGTCTCCGACGTCACCCCAACGGACAGCGCAGAGAGCGGCCGGGGCCGTCGGGAAGGAGTGAGCCATGGCCACGATGCGGTTCAACCACATGGAGCTGTCGTTCCCGTTCGGGACGTTGACCCCGGAGTTCCGCGACGACGTGGACACCTTCTACTGCGGCGTCCTCGGCTGGGACTCCATCGACACCGAGGTGGTCGGGCAGTCCTGCCATCTGCTGCGGCCGGACGACGGCCAGTTCATCCTGCTGGCCGAGGGTAAGGAGCCGATGTCGTCACCGGGCTACGACCATCTCGGCCTGTTGATGGACAGCCGCGAGGAGGTCGACGCCGTCCTGGCGGAGTGCCGTCGTTTCCAGGAGAAGGACGAGCGCCTGCGCATCAAGGAGTACGAGGACCTCGTCTATCCCGCGCTCACCGTGCACGCCTTCTACGTGAAGCACCTCCTGCCGATCTGGTTCGACGTGCAGTGCATGGAGTGGCCGGACGGTGAGGCGCCGGCTCCCCGCTGGCAGTACGCCTGAGGCACACCGGCGCACTCCGGCCGATCGGGATCCGCCCGCTGTCGTTACATTGGCGGTGATGCGGCTCGCCTCGTGGAACGTGAACGGGATCCGGGCGGTGGTCCGCAAGGGACTCTTCGATCCGTTCGTCCGGGCCCTGGAGCCCGATGTGATCTGCCTGCAGGAGACCAAGTCCCAGCAGGACCAATCGGTGCCTGATCTGCCGGACTACACCGAGTACTGGAATGCGGCGGAGAAGAAGGGCTACTCGGGCACGGCCATCTTCACCAAGCCGACGCCGCGGGCAGTCACCGGTGGGCTCCCCAAGAGCCTCATTGCCCGGCACAAGGTGATCGGCGACGCCTACGGCGATCCCAACGTCGAGGGAAGGGTCCTCACGGCGGAGTTCGACGCGTTCTTTCTGGTCACGGTGTACACCCCGAACACCAGGGAGGACCTCGGGCGCCTGGCGCTCCGCCACCAGCAATGGGATCCCGCCTTCCTGGCCCACACCAAGGCTCTGGCGAAGAAGAAACCGGTGGTCTTCTGCGGCGACCTCAACGTGGCCCACACGCCCGACGACCTGGCCAATCCGCAGTCCAACACGGGGAAGAAGGGATTCACCGACGAGGAGCGGGAGGGGTTCCAGAACTTTCTCGACGCCGGGTTCGTCGACACCTTCCGGATGTTCCACCAGGGCAACGGCTACTACTCGTGGTGGTCCAACTTCGCCAGGGCACGGGAGCGCAACGTCGGTTGGCGCATCGACTACTTCCTGGTGTCCGAAGGCTTGCGCGACCGGGTGGTCGCCGCGGACATTCACCCCGACATCATGGGGAGCGACCACTGCCCGGTGAGCCTCACGCTCGACCTCTGATTCACGAGCCGCTCCGCCACGGCCCGTCCGATGTCGGCGCGGCCGTCGTCCGTGGAGCCCGACGAGGAAGGCGCCCGGACACGCCGGCTCACCAGCCGCGCAGGTCGACCGGCCAGCTCTCCACCACCTCGTCGTGGTCGACCAGGTGGAGGAAGCGGTGGTAGGCCACGGTCGGATCGACGTGCGCCGGGATGACGGTGACGCGGTCACCCACCCGCACCGGGCGGTCCGGGACGAAGGTGAGATGCTCGTCCGAGCAGAACCAGACCCGGCCGCCCTCCACCGAGGGATTCCCGTGGTCCATGCCGAGGGCCTTGAGTCCGCAGTCGGCCACGGCCCAGGAGGGCGAGACCGAGATCACCGTGGCCAGGACCGACAGGGCCTGGACGAACGGCAGGTCGAGCCGGCCGTAGGCGGTGTCCATCAGTGCGTAGGAGCCGGCCTGGATCTCGGTGGCCCAGTGGTTCAGGTCGTAGGTTCCCGTCCCCCCGGCGGAGATGATCTCGCCCCCCACGTCGGCATGGGCGTGCAGCAGGAGCTCCATGGCGGGCGCCAGCAGCTCGACCCGCGCGGCGCGGTCCTCCAGCCCGACGACATGCCCCTCGTACCCCATCACGCCCCGCACCCGGAGGCCCCGGGCGCGCGCCGCGTCGGCCAACCGCCCGGCGTCCCGGGGGTCGCACCCGCAACGGGGCAGCCCGATGTTGACGTCGATCAGCACCTCGCCCACGCCGGCCGCGCCCATCGCCGCGATGGTCTCCGCCGAGTCCACGGCGACGGTGACCCGGGACCCGGCCCGCGCCAGGGCGCCGAGCCTGGTGGCGTCGGCCACCTCGTTGGCCAGGAGCAGATCGTCGCCGAGACCGGCACGGGCCATGCCCTCCATTTCGGCGATGGTGGCGCAGGTGAAGGCCGCATGGCCCAGTTGGGCCTGGCGGGCGGCCAGGGCCGTGCACTTGTGCGCCTTGACGTGGGGTCGCAAACGCCGGCCGGGGAGGGCCTGTGCCATGGTCGCGAGATTGTGGTCCAGCCGATCGCGCTGCACGAGAAGGGCGGGGGTCGTGAGGTGTCCCGTCTTCACGGTCGGCAGCGTACCGAAGGGCCCGGGACCCGAGCGGATCAGGGAGGGACGGAGTACCGTCGGCGTCCATGACGGCTCCCTGGATGGACGATGCCTGCAGCCTGGTGGACGCCTTTCGCGCCAAGGAGCTCTCCCCACTCGAGGCGCTCGACGCCTGTATCGACGCCATCGGCGCCTCGCCGCTCAACGCCTTCAGCCACACCGACTTCGAGCGGGCCCGCCGGGCTGCGGCGACGGCCGATGTCTCACTGCCGTTCGGGGGTGTGCCGTTCGGCGTCAAGGAGCTGGAACGGGTCCAGGATTGGCCGTTCACCGATGCCTCCATGATCTTCAAGGATCGCATCGCCGATCACGACGACACCTCGGCCGCCCGGCTCCGGGCCACCGGTGCCGTGCTGGCGGTACAGACCACGGCCAGCGAATTCGGTGGCATCAATTGCACGTCGACCGCGTTGCACGGCACCACGCGCAATCCCTGGGACCATGGCCGCACCCCCGGAGGGTCGTCGGGGGGAACCGCGGCCGCCGTGTCGGGCGGTCTCCTGCCCATCGCCACCGGGAGCGACGGGGGAGGATCCATCCGCATCCCGGCCGGGTTCTGCGGTCTCTTCGGCCTGAAGGCCACCTACGGCCGCATCCCGCGGGGCCCGCGGGCCAGCATGACGCCGCTCACGACGGCGCTCGGCTGCCTCACCAGGTCGGTCCGGGACACGGCCCGCTACTTCGATGCCTGCAACGGCTTCGATCCGCGTGATCCGCTGAGCCTGAGTCGGGTCGGAGGGTGGGAGGCGGCGCTGGGGACCCACGACCTGTCCGGCCTGACCGTGGCCATCGTGCCCGATCTGGGCACCGCCCGGGTGCGGGGCGAGGTGGCCGCTGTGGTCGCGGCGGCGTCCGAGCACCTGGCCCGGGCCGCCGGCCTGCGGGTGGTCGACGCGGTGCCCGCCCTCCCGCCCCTGCGGGGGCAGTGGGCCATGGCGGGACAGGTCGGGTTCGTGGCCGACCTGGGGTCCGCCTATCCCGAGCGGGTCGGCGAGCTCTCCGCCGAGATGCGTATGGGCCTCGAGGGCGCCATGTCCCGCTACAACCTCGAGAAGGCGGCATCGATCGAGTCCTACCGGCGCGACCTCAACGAGGCCATGGCCGACCTGTTCGCCCAGGCGGACTTCGTCATGTGCTCGGCCAACCCCGACGTGGCGTTCGCCGCCGAGGGACCGCCGCCGCCGACCATCCCCGGAGCGGATCTGATTCACGAGATCGGGTTCACCCGGGCCATCATGAACAACGCCGCTCTCACCGCGCCGTCGAACCTCAACGGGAGTCCCGCCGTGAGCCTCCCGGCCGGCCTGGTGGACGACCTCCCCGTGGGGCTGCAGGTGCTGGCCGGCCACCACCGCGAGCAGCTCCTGCTCGATCTGGCCCTGGTGGCCGAGCGCGCGCTGCCCTGGCCCAAGGTGGCCCCGGGGTCCCCTCACCGGGTGTAGACCTCAGCCGCCCAGGGCCTCCCGCCAGGGCGCCATGTCGAGGCCGGGGTAGCGGGCGGAGACCCCGGCCAGCGTCTCGTCGTTCCAGTAGGGGTGTCCCGGTTCGGGGAGGCCGACCACCGAGAGTTGGCGGACGGTGGCCTGCTGGACGAACTTGCTCCACTGCGGCGACAATCCCTTGAAGGGCCAGGCCTGGTAGCCCCCCCACGCGGCGGCGGACGGCTTGAAGGACACGTGCAGCATGACGCGGCGGTGCCCCGGCTCGTGCACGTCGACGGATCGGTGGTAGACGTCCGGGCGGTAGGCCACGATCGACCCGGCCGGCCCCGCCGCATGGCCCGGTTCGTCGTACAGATCGGCGTAGTCGACGTAGTTCAGGGTGTGGCGCTCGACCGGGATGTCCTGCGTCCGGCGACGCGAGACCATCCGGGTGGCACCGTCCTCCAGCGTGACGTCGGTGAGGTAGACGAAGAACTCGACCTGCTGGTATCCCACCTCGCGGCGCGGGACGACCACCATGTGATTGGGGTAGTCGACGTGCAACAGCTGGTTGAAGCCGGAGGACTGCCCGGAGTACTTGGCGGTGGCGAGCCCCATGTAGAGGGCGATGTCGCCGGTGCCCAGGAGCTCCTCGGCCAAGGAGATCACCCGTTCGTGCACCACCAGCTTGTTCATCCGGGAACTGTGGAACGGGAACTCCGGCCAGGTGGCGTCCCAGGTCCGCCAGCGCGCGTGGTGCTCGTCGTCGGCGCCCTGTTCCATTTCGGCCGCGGTGGGGAACAGGCGCGTCAGGGCGTCCTGGGCGCCGGCCAGGTCATCGGGAGGGATGGCCCCGGCGATCACGCACCATCCGTCCTCGTCCCATTGTCGTTTCAGATCGGGTGTCAAGATCCCGCTGGGCACGGCGCCAGGTTACCGGCAGCGCCGGCGCGGACTCAGGGGGCCGGCGCTCTGCTACCATGGGTGTCGCCACCGAGCAATCGCTCCGTGGGGCCCGTTCGAAAATCACGTTCGAGTAGGCCGCGCAAGACTCGACGGGAGTTTCGACATTTCTTCTTTCACTGACCTTGGCGTGTCCGCGGACATCACCGCGCGACTGGCGCAGATGGGCGTGACGCGTCCGCTCCCCATTCAGGTGGCCACCATTCCCGCCGCGTTGTCCGGCCGGGACATTTGTGGCAAGGCCCCGACCGGATCGGGCAAGACCCTGGCCTTCGCCATGCCCATCGTGGCCGCGCTCACGCCGGCCCGACCACGGCGTCCCCGCGCCCTCATCCTCGTGCCCACGCGCGAGCTGGCGTCACAGGTGCACGACGTCCTGGGCTCACTGCTCGGTCACGAGCGACGGCGGGTGGTGTCGATCTTCGGCGGGACCGGCTATCGCGACCAGTGCCGCGCCCTGCACAAGGGGGTCAACGTGGTGGTGGCCTGTCCCGGGCGGCTCGAGGACCTCATCGAGCGCGGGGACGTGCGGCTCGACGACGTGACCACGGTCGTGCTCGACGAGGCTGACCGCATGTCCGACATGGGCTTCCTGCCGGTCGTGCGCCGCCTGTTGGACCAGACCTCCCCCCAACGCCAGGTGATGCTGTTCTCGGCGACCATCGGACGCGAGGTCGAGGCCATCATTCGCAGCTACCAGCACGATCCCGTACGGGTCAACATCGAAGCCGACGACGACGAGAAAGGCGACGTCGTCCACCACTTCTGGAAGGTCGACCGGGCGGAGCGGGTGGCCATCACGGCCAAGATCGTGGCCGAACACGGGCAGGCGTTCGTGTTCTGCCGGACCAAGCGAGGTGCGGACCGGGTGGTCCGCCAGCTCCAGGCCCAGGGTGTGCGCGCCGTCCCGATGCACGGGGACCGCACCCAGGGTCAGCGCGAGCGGGCCCTCGACGCCTTCGCCAAGGGCCGGACCGATGCGCTGGTGGCCACCGATGTGGTGGCCCGGGGCATTCATGTCGACGACCTGCCCTGCGTGGTGCACTTCGACCCGCCGGCCGACCACACCGATTACGTCCACCGTTCCGGGCGGACCGGACGCGCCGGCCGGACCGGCACGGTCGTCTCGCTGGTCACCGACGAGCAACGCCGGGACACCGAGAGCGTCCAGCGCGCCCTCGGGCTCGAGCCGGGCTTCAGCGCCCCGTTCTCGACGCCCACGGCCCTTCGCCCCGCTCCGAGCAAGGGCCCGGCCGGTCCCACCACCATGACCGGCACGGTCAAGTTCTTCAACGGTGCCCGTGGCTACGGCTTCGTGGCCCGCGCCGGCGGCGACGACATCTTCGTGCACCATTCGCAGATCGAAGGCGACGAGCGGCGCGGGCTGGCCGAGGGACTCACCGTCGAGTTCACCATCGCCCCCGGGCGCAAGGGCGAGGAAGCCCGCAACGTCCGCGTGGTGGCCGCCTGAGCCGACCGCTCGGGGCGAGGCGAGGATTCAACTGAACTTCAGGAGGACCACGGCCGTGGCCAGGGTGAGGTAGAGGCCGAAGGGGAGGGCCGCCTTGCGGCCGGACCGGTGGGCCAGCATCAGGGAGACCCCCACCACGGCGGCCAGCAGGTTGGCGAGGAAGAACGCCTCGAGCACGGCCAGCGCGCTGGCCCAGCCCAACCCGAAGCCGACGACGGGGGCGAGCCGCACGTCACCGAACGCCATCCATACCGGGTTCACGAGGTTGACGATCAGGAACACGAGGAACAAGCCGGCGCCGAGGAGCGTGGCCAGGACCAGGCGGTGCCAGTGATCGGTCGTCGCTGACACGACGAGGGCGCTGGCGACGACGCACGCCGTGGTGGCGTACACGATGGCCTTGGGGAGGAGCGACTCGCTCAGGTCGCAGTAGGCCAACTGCACCAGCCCGAGAAAGAGCAGCAGGGGTGGGATCGCGACGTAGGACCATCCGGACCGCAGGAGCACGAGACCCGGGATCAGCCCCGAGGCCACGATGATCGCCACCCGCTGCCGCGTCACCAGGGTCGGAGCGGGGACCGAGAAGCCGTCGTTGGCCCTCGACGTGGCCGCCGCCAACTGGCGTGCGGTCGCCGGGATCAGGAGTGATCCGGCCGCCATGCCCATCACGGCTCCGGCCAGCAGGGCCAGGTCGGCGCTCATCCGGCCAGTTCCCACGCCGAGCAGGGGTGCCCCAGGTCGATGACCGGGGCCTCGGCCACCGGCGCGTCGGGCGCGTCTTCGCCACCGCACGGGGGGCTGACCCCGGAGGCACCGGCCCGCACCGCCGCGGGCTGCTGCCGGAACTCGGAGAGGAAGGTGTACTGGCGCTTGAGCGCCTGGCGGGCCCGCCACAGACGCGTCTCGATGGTCCCGATCTCGACGCCTTCGTGGTCGGCCATCTGCTGGTAGCTCCACCCGGAGCCCTCGCGCATGGCCAGCACCTGTCGATGCGGTGCGGACAGCCGGGCCAGCGCCCGGGCGACCAGCTCGCTGTCGACGGCGGCCAGGCCGAGTTCCTCCGATGTCTCGTTGCCGTCGTTGCCCCACCCGCCCACCGGCTGGTGGGCGGCGAGCTCCACCTCGTCGGTGGGAGCGCTACGCGAGCGGCGGCGACCCAGGTCCTTGCAGATGTTGCCGGCGATGACGATCATCCAGGGGTAGAACCGGCGTTCACCGGCGAACCGGGGCAGCGCCTTCCAGGCCCGGGCGAAGGCCTCTTGGGCCGCGTCCTCCGCGTCGTCGCGGTCGCTCAACTGTGCGTAGCAGTAGCGGCTGAGGCGCTGGTAGTAGCGGACGTAGAGGGTGCCGAAGGCACCCGAATCGCCCGCTTGGCAACGCTCGACCAGGAGGCGATCACGCTCGATGTCGACGTCGTCGCCGAGGTCGCTGAGATCTTCTTGTCGTAGGGCCATGGTTCTCAAAACCGTCTTTCGGTAGGGCGGAGAGGAATGCTCCGGGCGACAGGCACGGTGCCGACAGGCGCCTCGGGACGGGTGGCCGTCGCCACCGCTGACCCGCCGGACGTGCCGGTATCGCACCGGTGGACGGGAGCGAGGTCGGTGCTCACTGGACCAGTTGCACCGGTGAGCAGGAGCTGGCCGAGAGGTCCGTCACGTTGGCGTTGGCCAGCGACACGCCGAGGGACTCGAACAGGGGGTCGAGCACCGCCGCCGTGAGGCCCCCGGTCAGGCCGTCGATGCTCGGGTTGGTGGTCCCCACCGTTTGCGACGAGGGCGGGGGCGGGTCGAAGGTGAGCGCGTCGTTCGACACGCCGCTCACGGTCGTGGTGGTCTCGAGGCCGAGCAGGGCGGTCACCTTGATGCTGGCCGACGAGGTGTTCGCCGTGAGCTGGGTCGTCATGGCGTTGTCATTGCACGTGTCCGCCGTGAAGGTGGCGGTGCCGGTCGCCCCGGTCACGGTGAGCGAGGAGACGATGCCGGCGATGGTGAGCGTGACGTCCACCTGACCCGTGCTGGCCCTGGTCCCGATCGGTCCGTAGGCCACCTGGGGAATCTGGCCCAGCGTGACCTTGAGCGTGGTGAGGCCGCCCAACGACGCGCCGACCGACAGTGCGTTGTTCCCGTTGGCCAACTCGGCCTCGGTGGTCAGGGTCTGCAGCACGTTGACGCTGGCCGACAGCGCCGTGGAGGACAGGGTGGTCGAGCAGGTCGAGCCGTTGATCGACACCATCTGGCACAGGCTGGCGTCGATGGTCGAGCTGAGCGCGGGCTGCTCGGACACGGTCTCATCGGCCGAGCCGAAGATCGACTGCCATTGTCGGGCCGACAGGGAGGTGTTGAGGACGTTGGTGGGGGTCAGGACGCCCCCGGAGGCGTTGATGATCTGCTGGATCGTCATGTCCGTGTTCGCCATGCCCTGATAGCCGATGGCCGAGATGTCGACCGAGGCCCCGAGGGCGCTCAGCAGCGGGTTCAAGATGTCGGAGTCCTGGGAGTCGAACGAGGCCAGGTAGGTCCCGATGGAGAACCCGGCGTCGGGGTTGGTGGCCTCCGCCACCGCCGTGCGGCTCAGCGAGGAGCTCCCGGGCTCGAACAGGTGCTTCAAGGTCGAGGAGGCGGTCACTTCCACGTACTGTCCGGCGCCCGGGGTGAAACCGCCGGCGCGGCTCCACGTCCCCTGGATCGCCGTCATGGTGGCGTTCGACCCGTTGTTCGTCGCCGCATCCTGGGCCTGGGCGGTCAGCAGGGCGTTGCTCTCCCCGGCGACGTCGAGATAGCGGGCCGCGTCGAGTGCACCCGCATCAGCGACCGTTTGCAATGACCGGTTCAGGTCCACCACCCGGCCGACGTCGACGGACAGCGCACAGGCGCCGATGAGCATCACCAGGCTGATGGCCACCACAATGAAGGTGGCTCCCCGCTCGTCGTCCCGGCGATGGTTGCTCCGAGGTGGTGCGCTGGTCATGATCGTCACCTCACGAGGGCGGATTCGAGACCTGGAGCACGGCCGTCGAGGCGATGGTCGTCGGCGCCAAGATGCCCAATCCCGGGAGCACCGGGAAGAGGGGATGATCGGCGTAGTTGTAGGTCACCGTGACCGTCAGGCAGGTGTTGGTGGTGTTCGACACGCACGGTGCCGCCGAGGCCACGCAGGTGATCGTGGTGCCCGACGTCCCGCACGGCCCCTGGCCCATCCAGGCCACGTCGCTGGAGGCCTGGCTCTCGGCGGCGGCGATGGCGGCCGACGCCGATGTGTCCACCACCCCCGCCCGCGCACCGTCCTCCGCGGCCTGGGTGATGGTGGCCTTGGCCGCCAGCGTGACGCCCACCGAGACGATGCCATAGAGAAGGACGACGAGAAGGACGACGACAATGGCGAATTCGATCAGCTCGGCTCCTCGCTCGTCGTCTCTGCGATGGCGTCGCACGCCCGATAACTGCCTCGGTACCACGGTGAAGCCCCTCCTCGGTATCTCTCGCGGATGACCACGACTGCTCATCCGCTCTGATCCGTCCCATGGAGATTGTGGGCTGCACGGCGGTGGCCGTACATAGGCAATACGGCCCATTTGTGCGTGCGACCAGGAGCGCTTCCACCAAGAATGGTCCGAAGGGCCTATATACGTAGGGGCGTTGCGGTCTTACTCTCCAACGAAAGGGAACGGGACGGCGAGCGAGCGGTCACGGGCGGACTGGTGATCTGCTCACTCGCACCCAGATGAGGACACGGGACTGACGGCACGGTGCGGTGTACGGCGCCGGCAGCCTCGTGCGGAGAGGGGATGTTGGTGTGAAACGGCAGACGCTGGTACTGGTCGTCATCGGCCTGGTGCTGTTCATCGCGGGGGGAGGGATCGCCTACGCCACCGTGGTCGCCGGATCGAAGGATCACGGGTCGGCCACGGTCAACCCGGTGAACACGCCGGTGGTGGTGGCCACGACCAACCTTCCGGCCGGCACCACCGGCCAGGCCATGGTGGCCCAGGGACTGGTGGCGATCCAGCTGATCCCGCAGAAGAAATACCTGACGACCGACGTCCCGAGCCTGGCCGGGTTGACCGACGAGGTGTTGACGACCTCGGTCAAGAAGGGGGACGCCGTCCAGGCCACGCAGCTGACCCCCAGCACGACGACCATCTCGGTGCCCAAGGGGCAGGACGCGGTCACCATCACGACCACGGGAGCCGCCGGGTTGGCCGGGTACCTGCAGCCGGGAAGTCACGTGGACGTGTACGCCAACATCACCAAGGTCACGGCGGGTCAGAATTCCGACCAGTCCCAGTCGGCCGGACTTCCGGTCCCCTGCACCCAGCTGGTCATGTCCGGCATCGAGGTGCTGGACGTGTCGAACGTCGTTCCCGCCCTGGGCACGCACCCGAGCGCAGCCGGCCGCACGGTGCCGCTCTCCATGACGCTCCTGCTCGCGGTCTACCCGTCGCAGGCGCAGGAGATCGCCTTCATGAGTGCGAACGAGACGCTCTCGGTGGTGCAGTCCCAGAAGAGCGCCACGCCTCCACCCCCCGGGGTGTGCATCGGCACCGGACAGTACAGCGTCGCGCCATGATCGCCCGCCGAGCTCTCGTCATCTCCCGCTCGCCGGCCCTGAGCCGAGCCACGCAGGCCTCCCTCGGACCGGGGTACCAGGTGGTCCCCAGCGCCAACGTGACGGACGTGTTGGAAGAGGTCCAGGCGGCGGGACCGTTCGACGTCCTGATCGCCGGGCCGATCTTCGACAGCCACGCCGGCATGGCCCGCCTGGCCCAGCTGCGGGACGCCGGTCCATTGCCGGCCATCGTGCTGGCGTTGGGGCCGAAGCCCAAGGCCTCCCTCAGCGATGTCGTGCGTACGGGTGCAGTGGAGCTGGTGGAGTACCCGACCAGCAAACGGCAGCTCTCCGTGGCGTTGCAGCGCGCCTTTGACATCGCGGACCAGTCGCATTCATCGACCGACTCCGTGATGCCCGTGGTGTCCCAGAGCATGGTGGTCCAGCGCCCGCACGCCGCCGAGGTCTTCACCGTGGCGTCGTCCAGCGGCGGCTGCGGCAAGACCTTCTATGCCACCAATCTGTCCTGCTTCCTGGCCGCCCAGACCGGACAGCGGGTGTGCCTGGTCGACCTCGACCTCCAGTTCGGAGAGGTGTCCACGGCGCTGCACCTGCGCCCACGCTTCACCATCTCCGACCTGTTGTCCCGGGAGCCGATCGACGAAGACGACCTGGACAAGCACGTGGAGGAGTACCTCGAAGAGCACGAGCTCGGGTTCTCCGTGCTGGCGGCACCGTTCAGCCCGGCCGAGGCCGACATGATCGCCCCCAAGGACGTCTACAAGGTGATGGGAGCCCTGCGAAAGCGCTTCGACTACATCGTGGTGGACACCCCGGCCCAGCTCTCCGAGGTGGTGCTGGCCGCGTTCGACCACTCCACCAAGGTGCTCTGCATGGTGACGCTCGATCTGCCCAGCATCCGCAACATGCGCGTGTTCCTGACCACGCTCGAGAAGCTCCGCATCAACAGCGAGTCGATCGACGTCGTCCTCAACAAGGTCGAGGACGACGTCGGCATCAACATCGCCGACGTGCAGGAGGTCCTCGACAACCGCATCGTGTCGGTCCTGCCGTACTCGAGGGAAGTGAGCCGATCGATCAACAAGGGCAAGCCGGCCCTGGTGTCCGCCGCCAATTCCGACATCGGTCGGAAGCTGACCTCGGGCATGCAGCAGCTCGTGGGAGGGCAGATCACGCCCATGGCGGCGCCGGCCCTTGAACCCGCCCCCGCCGGGATCCGCCGACTGGTGCGTTGGCACCGGACCCCCCGGGTACCCGAACTGTCGAATGGAGCAGTGCGATGAACCTGACCGAGAAGCTCGCCGCCGCCGGCGACGGCGGGGAAGAGGAAGGCGTGTCCCCCGAGAGTGAGAGGATCCTCGGCCCCTCCCCGCGGCGGGCGCGCCGCGCCAGCGAACGCGCCACGAACGACGAGGCGTGGACGCACTCCAAGCGCCGGGTCCAGCAGCTGGTGTTGGCCGACGTGGCGCCCGACGCCGCGGACCTTCCTCCCGACGAGCTCCGGGCCAAGGTGCGCGCCACCGTCAATGAGATCCTCGAGCGTGAGGACATCGGCATCTCACCGATCGAGCGGCAGCGATTCGTCGATGAGATGCTCGAGGACTCGCTCGGCTACGGTCCGCTCGAGGTCCTCCTCTCGGACGATTCCATCACCGAGATCATGTGCAACGCCTACGACGATATCTGGCTCGAGCGCAACGGGGTGATCGAGCACACCGACGTCGTGTTCACGTCTCCCCACCAGTATCGCCGCATCATCGAGCGTATGGTGGCCGCGGTCGGCCGGCGGGTCGACGAGTCCTCGCCCATGGTCGACGCGCGGCTGGCCGATGGATCACGCATCAACGCCATCGTCCCCCCGCTGGCCGTCAAGGCCCCCGTGCTCACGATCAGGAAGTTCCCGGAGCGTCCCTTGCGGATGCACGACATGATCGCGCTGGGCACGGCCACCATGGACGCCGCAGTGTTCCTCGAAGCGTGTGTGCGGGGCAAGATCAGCATCGTCGTGGTCGGTGGGACCGCCACCGGGAAGACCACGATGCTGAACGTCCTGTCGGACTTCATTCCCGAAGACGAGCGACTGATCACCATTGAGGAGTCGGCGGAACTGCAGCCTCAGCTCAAGCACACCATCACGCTCGAGGCACGGCCGGCCAACGCCGAAGGCAGCGGCGAGGTGAGGATCCGCGATCTCGTGCGCAACTCTCTGCGGATGCGGCCGGACCGGATCATCGTCGGAGAGTGCCGCGGCGCCGAGACGCTGGACATGCTCCAGGCCATGAACACCGGCCACCCCGGGTCGATGACGACGGTCCACGCCAACAGCCCGCGCGAGGTGCTGTCCCGGCTCGAGACGATGGTGCTGATGGGGGGTGTCGAGCTGCCGCAACGTGCCGTCCGCGAGCAGATCACCCTGGCCGTGGGCATCATCCTCCAACTCCAGCGCACCGCCGACGGGAGCCGCGTGATCTCGTCCATCACCGAGATACAGGGCATGGAGGGAGACACCGTGCTGCTGCAGGACATCTTCCATCGGGTGGGCGCAACCGAAGGAGCGGGGCGGCTCGTGCCGACCGGCCTGCGGCCCAAGGTGTTGGACGAGCTCCTGGCCAACGGGGTGGAAGTCCCCACCGCCCTCTTCCGGTCCGATGGCGATTCCTTCCGGGCGGCGTCGTCGGGACCGCGCCACGAGCGCCCGGGGCGCCCGGCCCGACCGGGTCGAGTCGAGCCGCCGTCCGACGAGCTGTACGAGATCCTCTCCCAGCGCCGCCACAACGGGAGGTGAGCAACATGCCCATGGTCGCCGTGGCCCAGTACGAGCTGCACGCAGGGTTGGCCGCCCTGCTCATCGGTGGGGGACTCTCGCTGGTGGTCGTCGCCCTGCTCCTGCGGGTGAGGAGCCGGCAACGGTCCCTGGCCGCCATCCTCGATGACACCATGGGGCAGGCGCGGGTACCGGTCGAGGTGGCCTCCGAGGCACCTCCACGCAACGAGACGTCCGCCCTCACCGTGCGTCTCGGCCAGGCCATGGGGCGCCTCGACACGCGGGGCACCCTGGAGCAGCGGCTGGAGCGGGCCGACATCCCGTTCCGGTCCGGCGAGTACCTGGTCATGGTGCTCGCCGCCGCCATCGTCATCGGAGGTGCCTTGGGGTTCCTCTCGGGCCTCCCGGTGGTCGGGATCGCCGGATTGGCCCTGGTGGCGATCGTGGCCTGGCGCCTGCCCATGTGGCGCAGCCAAAAGCGGTCGCAGATCATCGAGGAACAGCTCCCCGACGCCCTCTCGCTGATGGCGGCGTCGGTGGAGGGCGGTCAGACGTTTCAACGGGCGATCGACATGTACCGCCACGACGCCCGCCCCCCCCTCTCGGTCGAGTTCGACCGCGTCATGGCCGAGGTGACGTTGGGTGCCGACCTGGTGGTGGCGTTGCAGAACATGGCCGATCGCGCCGGCGTCGAGGATCTGAAGTGGGCGGTGGAAGCGGTGCGGATCCAGCAGTCGACGGGTGGACGGCTGGCCCCCATCCTGCACACGCTGGCCGACTTCATGCGCACGCGCCAGGAGGTGCGCCGCGAGGTGCGGACGCTCTCCGCCGAGGGCCGGATCTCCGGCTATGTGCTCTTCGCCCTCCCCATCTTCCTGCTCGTCGCCATCTCGCTGCTCGATCCGAAATACCTCCAGCCGATGTTCCACGGGGTCGGGCTCGTCGTCCTCATCGGCACCGGTGGCCTGATGGCCCTGGGGTACGCCATCGTGCGGCAGATGGTCAACATCGAAGTCTGAGGGGAAGGAGAATCGACATGATCACTGCACTGCTGGCCGTCCTCCTCATGGTGGCCGGGGTCGCCGGCGTGGCCCTCGCGGCGTGGAAGTCCCACGAGACCCAGCGTCAACTCGATTTCATCCGCACGTTGGGGCAGGAGGTCGAGCACGACACCTACCACGCCGTGATGCCGGACCGGGTGCACACGCCGCTGGTCGACCGCCTGTTCGGACCGACGGCGCGGCGGATCCGCCACTCCCTGTCGCGGCTGTACCCCTCGCGGGACATCGACCGCGTGCACGCCGATCTGCTCAAGGCCGGTCTGACGGGGTCGGTGCGTGCCGAGGAGTTCGCGGCGCTGCAGGTCTCCTCCGTGCTGATCGGCGCCGCCATCGGCCTGTCCGCCATCGCCACCGGCCTGGTGAACATCAAGGTCGGCCTCTGCCTTCTGTTCTTCCTCCCGCTGGCCGGAGCGTTGGGGCCGGCCATGTGGCTGCGGTCGCGCATCTCGAATCGTCGGGACCAGATCACCAACGACCTGCCCGACGTGTTGGATCTCATGACGATCTCCGTCGCCGCCGGGCTCGGCCTCGAGCAGGCCATGCAGGTATCGTGCGCGCACTTCGACTCGGCCCTGTGCGATGAGCTTCAGCTCACCTTGCGCGAGATGGAGCTGGGCCTTTCCCGGCACGATGCGCTCGATAACCTCAAGCTCCGCACCGACATCGATGACCTGGTCACGTTCGCCGTGGTGCTGTCGCAGGCGGACCTGCTCGGGCTCCCCATCGGGCGGGTGCTCCAGGCACAGGCGGACGAGATGCGGGACAAACGGCGCCAGCGCGCCCGCGAACGCGCCGCCAAGGTGCCGGTCAAGATCCTCTTTCCCTTGGCCTTCTGCTTCCTGCCGGCCATCCTCATCGTGGTCCTCGGACCGTTGGTGGGCCCGATCAAGCACGCGCTGGGTTGAGAGCCGACGATGCCGGCCGCGGGTGGTGAGGAAGGGACGGTGGCCAAGCGGTCGCAAAACGGGTGCAGCGCCGCCCCCGCTTTGTTCCCGCTGGTGGGAGGGGTAGAATTTCCATGAGGATCTCGCCCGGTGGGGCGGGAGGGGACTTGGCGTCACTGGCCACGGACGATGTCGTGGGAGGGGGGATCATGAGCAATGCGGGAACGTCCATACTCTGGAGCTGCGCGTCGTCACGTGACCTCCCGAGCCTGCGGAGGCCGGTCCGCCCGATGTGGTCGTACTACGCCCGGGTGTCGGTGGCCAGCCCACATTGCCGAGTGGCCAGCGGCGCCGACGGGGATGGGGCCGGCGGCGAGGACGCCGGTCAGACCTCGGGTGGTGAGCGCCACGGGGATCCGGTGCGGGAGACCGGTCCCCCTGCGACGACCAGACGCGGTGGATTGGCCCATGGCTCTTCCCGCAGCGAGATCCGCGATTACGGTCCATGGTCGCTGACCCAACGCGAGCTCGAAGTGCTGCAGCTCCTGGCCGAAGGAGCCACCAACGGTGAAATCTCCCAGCGCCTCTACATCAGCCCCAAGACGGCCAAGAACCACCTGGCCGCCATCTTCCAGAAGCTCGACGTGACGAACCGTACCCAGGCACTCGTGCGGGCGGTCGTAATGGGCCTGGTCAATATCGAATAACCGTTCCCCGTCGCTGCCGACTCGGCCCCCGCAAATGGTCCGAAAAGCCTATGGATCAGAAGGCCCCGTTCCCTGAGACTGGCAGTGGAGAGAGCAATCGGGTCGGGTAGCACTCCCGCCGGTTGCACGAGAGAGGGGATGCAACATGACGGAAATGTTTGTGCAAGCGTTCTACACGGTTCGCAGCCTTCACAGCACCATGCTGCTGCGGGCCCGGACGGAGCGGGGCGCCTCCATGGTGGAGTACGCGCTGCTGGTCGGCCTGATCGCCATCGTCTGTGTGGTTGCGGTGGGCCTGCTGGGCACGAGTATCTCGAACCTGTTCACCACGGCCAACACCTGCGTGTCGAACGCATCGGCAGGTTCCGCGGCCTGTTCGTAGGGCGCGACCATGCGCGCGGCGACGTGATCGCCGGCATCGCGCAGCAAGTATCTCTTTGAGGGAAGATTCCCCCCCTCCCCCAAGGTGAAGACGGTTGGGCTGGATCGGTGCTCCGACTCAGCCCAACCGTCGCGTGCGGAGGCGGTGCGAACGGGGGAGTGGCGTGGGCGGCCCACCAGCGAGCCAACGGGCGCTCGACCGGCGGCCGGCTCATGCCGTCTTCGCCCAGCCCTCCGGCAAATGGTCCGAAAAGCCTATGGATCGGTGAGCCCCCATCCGTGACACTGGCGTTGGAGAGCACACGGGCCGGGCGACATGCCGATCCGTGGAGCGAGAGAGGGGATGGACAATGACGGAACTGTTCGTGCATGCATTTGTGACGATCCGCGGTCTGCACCGCACCATGCTGCTGCGGGCCCGGACCGAACGGGGCGCCTCCATGGTGGAGTACGCCCTCCTGGTCGGCCTGATCGCCGTCGTGGCCGTGGTCTCCGTGTCGCTGCTGGGCAATGGCATCGCCAAGTTGTTCAGCACCGCCAACAGCTGTGTCGGCAATCTGAACACCACCGCATCCTGCTAGACGCATGGAGCGGGTGAGGTACTCAGGTGACCGTC
>JBKQIP010000192.1:0-7828 GCA_052148295.1 Acidimicrobiales bacterium | reverse complement strand
GCCCCGGGGACCTGGATGCACGACGCGCTGGCCGTGCGCGACCAGTGGGAGAGCCGCATCCTGCGCTCGGCCCCCTGGTCCCCCCTCCACTGAGACCGACGAGGGAGATCCCCGACCCGGTGCAGCGCCGGGACGTCGTCGGGCCGCCACCGTCGCACCACGAAGCCGTGGTGGCGGACCACGCCGGGGAGCCGCTCCCTCCCGGGGGGGCACAATGGTGACCGTGCACGACGGCGGGACCGACACGGACGAGACCGGCAGGGACCGGACCGGCACGGACCGGACCGACACGGACGAGACCGGCTCGGACCGGACCGGCAGGGACCGGACCGGCACGGACTGCGAGCCGGCCTGGCTGGTCCCCTCGCCGGGTCTGTGGCGGATGCGACGGGCCGAGGTGGGTGCCCTCACGCTGCTGCTCGCCACCCTCGCCGGCATCGTGTTCGGGGCCGCGGTCAGTGTCGCGGCCGGTGTCGTCAGCGCCGTGGTGATCGTGGTGCTGGGCCTGGTGACGGCCTGGTTCGTCCACCGGCGCTTCGGAGCGTGGCGGTATCAGGAGCGCCACGAGGATCTCATGGTGGCCCGGGGGGTCATGGTGCAGCGGCTGTCGGTCGTCCCCTATGGCCGGATGCAGTTCGTCGAGCTGACGGCCGGCCCCGTGGAGCGCCTGTTCAAGCTGTCGACCGTCAAGCTGCACACCGCGGCCGCGGCCAGCGACGCGCGCATCCCCGGCCTCGAACGCGACGAGGCGGTCCGGCTGCGCGAGCGACTCACCGAGTTGGGCGAGTCACACGCGGCCGGGCTGTGAGGAGCTCGGGCCTGACCGCCGACGACGGGTGGCAGCGCCTCCACCCCCTGTCCCCGATCGCCCGCATCGGCCGCATCGTCCCCGTCGTGATCCTGGGCTTCCTGTTGTCGTCCACGCACAGCCAGAACGGCAACGGGTCGGATGACACCGTCTACCTCATCTACGCCATCGTCGTCGTCGTGGCGGTGATCGCCGGCTTCGTGCGCTGGCTGGTGACCCGCTGGAGGCTCGATGGCGACACGCTGCGCATCGAGTCCGGACTGATCCGCCACGACTCCCGACAACTCCCGCTGGCCCGCATTCAAGCCGTGGACATCGTGCAGCCCTTCGCGGCCCGGATCCTTGGCTTGGCCGAGCTCCGGATCCGCCTGGCCGGCTCCGGCTCGACCGACGGCAAGCTGGCCTATCTCCCCGAGCCGGCCGCCGTGGAGCTCCGCGGCCGCCTCCTGGCCGGCCACCGCCGGCCCACCCCCGGGGCGGCCGCGCCGGAGGAGCGCCCCATGGCCTCGGTCGGCACCGGCCGTCTGGCCGCTTCGATCCTGCTCTCGGGCGTGGGGACGGTGCTCATCGTCGCCATCGTGACCCTGCTCGTGCTGGCCGACCTGTCGCCGAAGACGGCGGGAGCGGCCGTGGCACTCGTCCTGATCTACCTGATCTACCTGGCCATGGCCCTGTGGCGACGCCTGACCGGGGGGTTCCACTTCGAGGCGACGGAGACGCCCACGGGCATTCACATCCACCGCGGCCTCTTCCAGACGGTCTCGGAGACCATCCCGCTGGCGCGCATCCAGGCCGTGCGGCGGGTGGAGCCGCTGCTGTGGCGGCCCCTGGGTTGGTGCCGCCTCGAGGTGGACATCGCGGGTGCGGGGACCCGCAACCAGCGGGGTGAGGGATCGGCCGTCGCCCGCAAGTCCCTCCTGCCCGTGGGCAACGACCAGGACGCCTGGCACCTGGTGAACCGGCTGCTCGGCGGGCCCGCGCCGGAGCTGTCCCCGCCGCCGCGCCGTGCCCGCTACAAGGCTCCCCTGAGCTTCCACTTCCTCGCCTCGGGCCACGACGCCGCCCACGCGGTCTGTGTGACGGGCCGGTTGCGCAAGGTGACCACCTGGGTGCCCCTCGAGAAGGCCCAGAGCATCCGACGGGTTCAGGGCCCGCTGCAGCGCCGACTGGCCTTGGCCTCGGTCTGCGTCGACGTGGCGGGGCGCCGGGTCCGGGCCGAGTTTCGCGACCGTTCGGGAGAGGAGGCCGACCGTCTGGTGGACGAGTTGACCGACCTCAGCCGCGTGGCCCGGCGCCACGGCGGCGACGCGGTCGCCCTCCCCGAGGACGCCGGCGCCCCGCCGGCCGGTTGGTACGCCGACCCCTCGGGTCGTCACCAGCTGCGCTACTGGGACCGGGGGCGGTGGACGGAACGCGTCGGCAATGGCGGCGCCACGGCGATCGACCGGCTGTGACGCCGACGCGATCGCTCAGCCCGGCGCCGCGGTGAAGCGCAGGGGGAAGTGGTCGATGGAGCGGATGCCCCCGGTGTAGACCAGGGTGTGGCCCGGCTCCACCGTGTAGTGGGGAATACGGCGGTGCCACTCCCGCAGGGCCACCCGGAGCTCCATGCGGGCCAGGTGGGATCCCAGGCAGCGATGGATGCCGCCGCCGAAGGCGAGGTGGCGGTTGGCCCCGCGGTCGAAGCGCACCGTGTCGGCGTCGGCAAACTCGGCCTCGTCGGTGTTGGCGGCGCCCAGCATGATCATCACGTGGTCGCCCTTCTTGACCGGGCACCCGCCCAGGCTGGTGTCCTCGAGCGCGGCCCGGGGCACGCCCATGACCGGGGTCTCCCAGCGCAGGAGCTCCTCGATGGCCGAGGGGATCAGCCCGGGGTCGTCGACGATCTGCCGGCGGTGCGCCGCGTGCTGGGCCAGGAAGGCGAACACGCAGTCCAACGTGGCGGTCACCGTGTCGAGGCCGGCGATGAGGAGGAGGAAGCAGATGTCCAAGATGTCGTGGCGGGTCAGGCGCTGACCCTCGACCTCGGCATCGAGGAAGAGGGAGAGCAGGTCGTCCTGGCGGGTCACCTCACGCTCGTCGAGCACCTGGTTGAAGTAGGCGTAGACCGAGTCGGCCACCTCCTGCTGGTAGGCCCCGACGGCCCTGCTGCCGTAGGGCTTGCCGACGACGTGGTCCGGCCGGATGAGGCCGTCCTTCATGGTCAAGAAGCGATCGAGCTCGCTGAAGGGCAGCCCGAGCAGGTCGAGGAAGACCTCGGAGGGGAACGGGATGGAGAACTCCTTGGCGAAGTCGACCTCCCCCCGGTCGATGAAGCGATCGATCAGGCCGTTGACGATGCGGGTGACCGCATCGTCCATCAGCGCCATGCGCCGCGGCGAGAAGATCGGGTCGAGCAGCTTGCGGTACTTCTTGTGGTCGGGCGGATCGATCTGCAGGGGGATCATGGGGCGCGCGTTCTTGAGGTCGACCGCGTCCATGTTCGAGGAGAAGGTCTCGGGATGCCGGAGCGCCTCGTCGATCTCGGCCTTGCGGGTCAGGACCACGCCCACGCCCTCGATGGCCATGACCGGGCAGTCCTGGCGCAGGGTCTTGAACATCGGTTGGGGGTGCGCTGCCACCTCGGGATCCATGCTGCCGAAGGGACCGCCGACGGTCATCTCGCTCACGTCATCCATTGCCGTTCCACCTTGTCCGGGCCGTCGCGGCCCCTGTCCATTCGATTGCCACCGGTCGTGCCCGCATCGTGATCCCCGCGCTCACCCCGGGGTCGGCCCGGAGAGGAGGAGGCCGTTGATGGACCGGACCAGCGCCCGATCATCGGGTTCGGGGATGATCCAGCTCGAGACGAACAGCCGCACGATGACGTCGGCCAACTGCCCGCGGCTGAGCGTGCCCGAGGCGACCGCCGGCACGCCGTCGAGCGCGTCGCCCAGCTGCACCAGCAGCGCGGCGCGCAGCTTTGGCAGGTGCTCCACCAGGTAGCCCAGGACGAACTCCGGCTCGGACGCGAAGAGCGACCGCGCCGGGTGCAGGCGGATGTAGTCGAAGGCGAAGGTCACCAGCGTGCGGATCCGCTCACGCGGTTCCTCCACCAACGCCAGTGCGGCGGCCAGGCCGACCGAGAACCGGCCCTCGTCGTAACCGGCCACGCCGTCCAGCAGGCGGTCCTTGCTCGGGAAGTAGCGGTACAGGGTGCCGCGCGAGACGCCCGCCGCCTCGCTGACCTCCTGCATGCCCAGCCGCTTCACCCCTCGGTGACCGATCAGCCGCAGCGCCGCGCCGAGGATCCGCTCCTCGGTGGCGCCGTAGGAGGGACGGGCGGCCGCCGGGGCGCTCACCTCGGGCTGCAGGGCCACTGCCATGTGGAACAGATTAGACATCTTTCGTATCTTCTGTCTCATCGGGCCCGATCCAAAACCGCCATGCCCTAGCGTGTGAGGCCCGACCCATCGAACGCGGGCGATCGGGGAAGGACCGGGACACGTGCGACGCAGGCTGGCACCTCTGGCGCTGACGGCACTGGTGCTCATCGCGTGCGCGCTCGTGCCGTCGTCGCCGGCGGGCGCCCGCAGTGCTCCCGCCTACTACGTGTCGCTCGGCGATTCCTACGCCATCGGGTACCAGCCCGATCCCGCCGTGTCGCTCCGGTTCGGCTACACCCATTTCGTGGTCGCCGCCGAACGTCGGCGCGGGGTCGACCTGACGCTGGCCAATTTCGGGTGTGGCGGCGCGACCACCACGTCCGTCCTCACGTCGGCGGGGTGCCCGCTGCCGGCGCCGGCCGAGGTGCCGTACCCGTCGGTGTCCCAAGCCACCGCCGCCACCGACTTCATCAGGACCCACCGTGGGCACATCGCCCTGATCACCGTCTCCATCGGGGGGGACGACGTCACCGCCTGTGCCGCGTCCGCCGCACCGGTCACCTGCGTCGGCCGCGTGATGCCCCAGGTGGCGACCAACCTCGCCACGCTGCTCACCCGGGTCCGGGCGGCGGCCGGGCCCAAGGTCCCCATCGTCGGCCTGACCTATCCCGACGTCATCCTGGGCGCGTGGGTGCATCCGCCGGTGAGCAGGTCGCTGGCCACGCTCTCGGTCATCGCCTTCCGCCTGCTGATCAATCCGACGCTGCGGCGGGCCTACCAGCGCGCCGGCGGCACCTTCGTCGACGTGACGCGCGCCACCGGCGCCTACACGCCGCTGACGCGCACGACCGTCCGGCCCCCGTACGGGCGGATCCCCGTCGCCGTGGCCCGGGCCTGCACGTACACCTGGTACTGCGCCGACGCGAGCATCCACCCGCGCACCGTGGGGTACCGCCTCATGGGCCGCCTCATCGTGGCTGCGCTCCCCCGGCGGTTCGGGTCACCGTGAGCGCGGCGCGGGCGGGCCCGATGGGCCGCCGGGCCGCCGGTCAGGCCGGTGGGGTGGCGGCCGGCCGCCGACGTCGCGCCCGGATCCTCGGCCACGCCACCACCGCGACGAGGGCGACCAGACCGACGAACGACGCCGCCTCACCCGCCCGGTCGATCGAGGTCGTCCCGTAGGTCAGGGTGACGTGATGGCTGGTGGGGACCACCACCATCAGGTTCGGGGTCACCCGCCAGGGCCCGTCCGCTCCGGTGGCCTGCCAGTTGGGGAAGTACGAGATCTTGACCAGGACGGGCACGCCGGTGCGCGAGACGTCGAAGCTGACGGACGAATCGGTGACGTGCGTGTGCGTCACCACGGTGTGGTGGACCGCCACGGCGGGCGGGTGCGCGCCGATCGCCTGGCGTGGCCACGACGACGGCCCGCTCTCGGCCAGCTCGACCTTCCAGCGGTCGGGATCGAGGTACCAGTTCATGGACGGCGTCAGCCAGCTCGACGGCGCCGACTTGATCCCCTTGAGGACCACCGGGTCGTCGTCGAGCGGTTGGACCAGGGGTGCGTCCTCCACCTGGTAGATGTCCCAGGTCGTGCGCAGCGTCCCGTTCGGCCAGGGACCGGTGCGGGCCACCAGCTTCAGGTCGGGATCGCGATCGGCCTCGCTCTCCACCTGGGACGTCTCGGCCATGAAGTACTTGACGCCCAGCAGCTGCAGGTGCTGCACACCCAGCGTGACGTCGAGCGGGCCGTAGTACCGGTCGATGGTGACGTCGGGATCCGACGGGGCGGCCGACAGCTCGGCCTGGTTGATGAAGTGGTACGGCGTGGTGGCCGACGACTCGAAGAGCAGTCCCTCCATCGAGTCGATGCACCCTCCGGTCCAGTACGGCAGCAGCATCAGGGCCTCGGGCGTGCCGAACCGGCCCTCGTCGACGTTGTACTCCCACATCGCCCGCCCGCAGCCGTGCTCCCGGCCGACCTTCTTCATGGTGTCCATCAACGAGCGGTACTCGGGATAGGCGGGGAGGGCCTGATAGCCGTTGTAGTTGTAGCTGGCCCAATTCGACACCTCGTTGGCGCCGACGGTGACCGGGAGGTCGTCCGCCGGGAGGAAGAAGGGGGGCGTGACGATGGCCAAGACCCCCAGGAACGCCAGCAACGACCCACCCACCGCCGCGGGAGCCCACGGCCAGGACGGGGCGCGCCGGTGCGAGGCGCGCGGGCTCGGTGACGGCGGCGGCCCGGTCATCGCCGCCGCGGCGGTGTCCGCCTTCCACCGGTCCAGGCGCTGGCGCCGCCACCACCCGGCCAGCACGGTCACCCCGACGCCGACCACCCACCCGGCCATGAGGTAGACGCAGATGAACCAGAGCGGGAGCAGGCGGACGTTGTAGAGCTTGCCCTGGGGATCGACCACGAGCCCGAGGGCGGACACGGTTCCCAGGGCCGTCATGAGCAGGCCGAAGCGGTTCCGAAGGATCACGGCGGTGACCACCCCCACCACCGCCAGGGCCAGCACCCACAGGTCGGCCTCGGGAAGGAGGGTCGCCCAGTAGGTCGTGACGTTGGCGTAGCCCATGGAGGTGGCGTAGGACTGCAGCAGGCCGAAAGGGACCAGCCACCACCCCGACAGCAGCAGGCCGATGGCCACGGTGGACGCGGCCCGCCACACCATGACGCCGCGGCTCGCGGCGCGCTCCGGCGGTGCGGGCGCCAGGAGCGTCAGGCGGTCGTCCTGCACGCCCCAGCGCGTCGGCAGGAGCTCGACGACGACCAGGAAGAAGGCCCCGGCCAGGGCGAGCATGCCCGGGATGATGTGCGACAGGATGCACAGGGCCAGCACCACGCTGGCCCAGGCCCGGCAGGTGCCGCCACGGACCACGCGGGCGAAGAGGCCGAGGAACAAGATGGCCAGCGAGAGGCTGAACGAGTAGGCGTACTCCCCGGCCAACGTCGAGAAGAGGTTCCCGCCGTAGATGGTGAACGTGTAGTCGAAGAGAAAAGGCAGCGTCATGGCGGCCATGACGGTGGGAATGGGTGGCCGCAGACGGAAGAGGCGCCCGCAGGCCCAGGCGCACACGGGAAGGAGCACCGACCCCAGGACCGTGATCAGCTTGAACGCGATGTCGTAGGGGATGATCCATCCCCCGATGGCGGCGAAGAGGTCGGGCAGGGCGAAGTAGAAGGTGTAGAGGGCGAAGCCGTCGTACCAGCCCGGGTCCCAGCCCTCGATGTGGCCGTGGGACAACAGCGATTGCAAGAAGGCCGGGAGGGCGATGTGCGATCCTGTGTCCCCGCCGGTCGTGGTCGTCTCGGTGAAGAGGAGGGTGAAGTGGAGCTGCCACAGCGTGACGGCGATCACGCCGACGATCACCACGACGGTGGTCGCGCCGGCGAGCCACCAGCCCGGCGGGCGCGCCGGCGGCGCCGAGCCGGGGGCGGCGGCCCCCGCCTCGCCCACGACGTCGGGGGCGGTCCGGGGTACCGCTTCTTCTCGTGTGGTCACGGATCTGAGCTGCCTCAGATCACCTGGTCAGGCCCGCGCCGGACGGGAACGCTCCTGCTGCCCCGGGGTGGCGTGCCGTGCCGATCCGGGGGCTCCCCGTTGACGTCCGGCCGCATGGCGCTCACGTTACCGGCCCACCCCACGGC
>JBKQIP010000191.1:0-4129 GCA_052148295.1 Acidimicrobiales bacterium | reverse complement strand
GACGGGGCCTGGGCCGTACCGGGTGCGCAGGACGTGGACACCCTGCTTCTAGCCATGAGGCGGGCCTGGGAGCGCTCGGCGGCCGTCCATTAGGCCATGGTGGCCAAAATCTCCCGGACCATCTCCTCGGTGGTGTCGGGATGGAGGAAGGCGAAGCGGGCCACGGTTTCGCCTTCCCAGGTGGTGGGGGTGACGAACCCCGTCTGGTCCGCCAGCAGCCGGGCCGACCAGGCTTCGTAGTCCGGTCTGGTCCAGCCCGGTCGGCGGAAGAGGACGACGGAGAGCTCGGGTGGTCGCACCAGCTCGGTGTGCGGCGTCTCCTCTATGACCCGGGCGGCGCGCCGGGCGATCGACAGGCCGGCCTCGACGGCGTCCCGGTAGGCGTCGAGGCCGTTGACGGCCAGGGAGAACCACAACGGGAGCCCGCGGGCGCGGCGGGTGAGGTGGTAGGCGTAGTCGCTCGGGTTCCACTCCTCGGGCTTCCCGCGGTGCAGGATCTCGAGGTACGAAGCGTCCTGGGTGAAGACCGCCTTGGCCAGGTTGGGCTGGCGGTAGATGAGCGCGGCACAGTCGAAGGGCGCGAAGAGCCACTTGTGGGGATCGACGATGAACGAGTCCGCCCGCTCGAACCCGGCGAAGGTGGCCCGAGCCGAGGGAGCGAACAGGGCGGCGCCCCCGTAGGCCCCGTCGATGTGGAACCACAGCGAGCGCTCCCGGGCCACGTCGGCCTCGCCGGAGAGATCGTCGTCCATGCCGGCGTTCGTGGTGCCGGCGGTGGCGACCACGGCGACCACGTCGTCGGCCCGGGGATGGTGGTCAAGGACGGCCCGCAGCGCGGTCCCGGTCAGTCGGTGGTCCTCGGTGGGAATGACCAGCGCCTCGACGCCGATGACGTGGAGGGCCTTGCCCACCGACGAGTGGGCGTCGTCGCTGACCGCCACGAGGGGGCGGGCCGGCGCCTGGCCGCGGCGCGGGTGGCGCGGGGTGTCGCGGGCCACCACCAGGGCGGAGAGATTCCCGGCCGAGCCGCCCGCCACGAAGCACCCGCCCGCTCCGGGGGGGAAGCCGGCCTCGGTGGCCAGGACCCCGAGGGCCTGGTTCTCGGCCACCACGACGCCGGCCGCCTCCAGCCAGGAGGTGCCCTGCAGGGACGAGCAGGAGACGAACATGTCGAAGAGGAGCGCCGCCTTGGTCGGGGCGGCCGGGATGAAGGAGAGAAAGCGCGGGCTGTCACACGAGACCACGGCCGTGGCCAGCGTGTCCACGAAGAGCTGCAACACCTTGGCGGCGTCGTTGCCCTCCGGCCGCATCAACCCGGCCACCGCCGCGGGCAGGGCGGCGCTCAGCCCGCCGAAGTCGAGGGGGACCGGGTCCAGGGCCAGGCGCTCCCGGCAGGCCGCGAAGACCAGATCGGCCATGGCCTCGTCGAACTCGAACATGCCGGCCGTCATCAGGCCGGGCCGCTGCTGCCGTCGCCGCCGGTCGCGCCGCCGGTGTCGTGGGGCGGGTGGGCCCGGCGCCAGGCCTCCTCGGCCCGCGAGGCCACCTCCCCCGGGGGAGCGCCGGTCTTGGCGGCGATGAGGGCGACGTCGTCGAACTCGGGCTTGGCCCGGCCGGGCCCGATCTTCATGCGCACCACCATGCCGTCCACGGTCACCTGGTCGACCACGCGGGGCGACGGCCAGCGCGCCACCGTCGCCGTGCGCACGCCGAAGGTCCCGGTGGTCGTGCGCACGACCTGGCGCAGCACCCCGGCCCGGGCGGGATCGGTGGGCACGTGCAGGACGTGGCCGGGTCGCCCCTTCTTCATGGTGACCGGGCTCACCCAGGCATCGAAGGCCCCGGCATCGAGGGCGGACGAGACGGCGAGACCCAGCTGCTCACCGGTGACGTCGTCCAGGTTGGCCTCCAGGAGGAGGGCCTCCTGACCGGGACCGATGTCGCGCCCCACCGGGCGCTGGCCGATCACGACCTGGGTGCAGTTGGGGAGCTCGTCGATCTCGGCGCTCCCGCCGCCGAATCCGGTCGCCGTCACCGTCATGGCCGGCAGCGGGCCGAAGCCGCTGGCCAGCGCCGCCACCAGCGCGGCGCCGGTCGGCGTGGTGAGCTCGACCCCGGTGTCACGGCCGTAGGTGGGGGTGCCGGCGAGGAGGCGCACCGTGGCCGGGGCGGGATTGGGGAGCAACCCGTGCGCGCTGCGCACCATGCCGGTCCCGGTGGCGATGGCCGAGGCGGTGACCCGGTCGACGTCGAGGACCTCGAGGGCGGCCACCGTGCCCACGATGTCGATGACGGCGTCGTGCCCGCCCACCTCGTGGAAGTGGACCTGGTCGACGGGGCGGCGGTGCAGCGACGACTCGACCTCGGCCAGGCGGCGGAACACGGCGAGCGAGCGATCGGTCACCCGGACGGGGAGCCCGGCCCCGGCGATCAGGGCGGCGATGTGCCCGTGCGTGCGCACCACGACGTCGTCCTGGCTGCGCACCAGGGCCCGGGTGCAGGCCACACCGCCGCGCAGCGACTCCTCGATCTGGAGGTCCCAGCCCGGCAGGGCCAGCCGCTGCAGGAGGAGGCGCACCTCGCCGACGTCCGCGCCGGCATCGATGAGGGAGCCCAGCGCCATGTCCCCGGCGATGCCGGCGAAGCAGTGGAACCAGGCCACCGTCTCGGTCGGGTCGCTCACGTCAGGAGTCACGTCAGGAGTCACGGCAGGATCCGGGCGACGGCGCAGGCGGCACCGAACCCGTTGTCGATGCCGACCACGGTGACGCCCGAGGCGCACGAGGTGAGCATGGCCAGCAGTGCGGTCACGCCGTCGAGCGCCGCTCCGTAGCCGGTGCTGGTGGGCACGGCCACCACCGGTGCCGAGGTGAGGCCGCCCACCACGCTGGCCAGCGCACCCTCCATACCGGCGATCGCCACCACGGCGTCGGCCATGGTCAGCTGGTCGACCTCGGCCAGCAGGCGGTGCAGGCCGGCCACGCCGCAGTCCACGAGCAGGGTGGGCGTGAAGCCCAGGGCCCCGAGCACGGCGGTGCATTCGCCGGCCACCGGGAGGTCGGCCGTCCCGGCGGTGACCACGACGACCGTGCCGGCCCGGGCGGCGGCAGGCCGGTAGACCATCGTGAAGGACTCCCCGGTCCCCGACACCTCCCCCGCCCCGAACCCGGCGGTCACGGTGGCGCCGGAGACGGCCTTGACCTGGGCATCGGAGGCTCTGGTCACGAGCACGGGCCCCGGGGTGCCCGCCAGCAGCTCGCCGACGATGGCGGCGCAGTGCTCGGGGGACTTCCCCGGCCCGTAGACGGCCTCGGGCAGGCCCTGGCGGAGGTCGCGCTGGTGGTCGACCCGGGCGAACCCCAGATCGGCGAACGGCAGCCGGCGCAGCTGGCGGACGGCATCGTCGGGCGCGCAGTCCCCCGAGGCGACCTGTTCGATCAGCGTGCGCAGCGAGGAGGGATCCACAGGGTCACTATCCTGCCCGGGAGTGAACCCCTCTGCGACCTCGGTCGCCTACTTCGGGCCCGAGGCCACCTTCACCCACGAGGCCCTCCTGGCCCAGCCCGACCTGGCGGCGGCCGACCTGCGCCCGCTGGGGTCCATCACGGCGGTCCTCGAAGCCGTGGCCGCCGGCGAGGTGGACCTCGGTTTCGTCCCCATCGAGAACGCCATCGAGGGCACGGTGAGCGCCACCATCGACGGGCTCGTCTTCGACTTCGACCTGTACATCCAGCGGGAGGTGGTGATGGACATCCACCTCCACCTCATGGCCCCGCCGGGCACCGCGCTCGGAGGCGTGCGGCGGGTGTCGTCGTATCCGCACGCGCTGGCCCAGTGCCAGAAGTTCCTGGCCCGGGAACTGCCCGGGGTCGAGCAGCTGGCGGCCAACTCGACGGCCGACGCGGCGCGGGTCCTGGGCGAATCGGGGGCGGGCGACGCCGCCGCCATCGCCCCCCGCCTGGCGGCGGAACGCTACGGCCTGGGCGTCCTGGTCGAGGACGTCGAGGACCACCCCGAGAACCAGACCCGGTTCGTCCTCGTGGCCCGGACGAGGGTGCCGGCGCCGACGGGGCACGACAAGACGAGCATCGTGTGCTTCCAGCGGGCCGACCATCCCGGCAGCCTGCAC
>JBKQIP010000190.1:0-23724 GCA_052148295.1 Acidimicrobiales bacterium | reverse complement strand
AGCTCGCCGTCGGTGATCCCGGTGGCGGCGAAGAAGCAGTTGTCGCCCTCGATCAGGTCGTTGGTGCTCAGCACGGCCCCGAAGTCGTAGCCGGCGGCGACGGCGGCGGCGCGCTCGGCCTCGTCGCGGGCGTAGAGCCGGCCCTGGATCTCGCCCCCCATGCACTTGAGCGCGGCGGCGGCCAGCACGCCCTCGGGGGTGCCGCCGATCCCGAAGAGGATGTCGGTCCCGGCGCCGGGCCAGCCGGTGGCGATCGCTCCGGCCACGTCGCCGTCGGTGATCAGGCGGATGCGGGCGCCGGTGGCCCGGACCTCGGCGATGAGCGCCTCGTGACGGGGCCGCTCCAAGATCACCGCCGTCAGGTCCCGCACCGGGCGACCGAGGGCGTCGGAGAGGGCGTGCAGGTTCTCGGAGGGCGTGCGACGGATGTCGCAGGCACCCTTGGCCCCGGGCCCGACGGCGATCTTCTCCATGTAGACGCACGGCCCGGGATCGAACATGGTCCCCCGTTCGGACACCGCGATGACGGCCAGGGCCCCGCCCCGGCCGAGGGCGGTCAGCGTGGTGCCGTCGATGGGGTCCACGGCGATGTCGGTCATCGGGGGTGTCCCGTCGCCGATCTTCTCGCCGTTGAACAACATGGGCGCGTTGTCCTTCTCACCCTCGCCGATGACGACCACCCCGTCCATCTGCACCGACGACAGGACGACCCGCATGGCCTCCACCGCGGCGCCGTCGGCGCCCAGCTTGTCGCCCCGGCCCATCCAGCGGCTGGCTGCCATGGCGGCCGCCTCGGTGGTCCGGACCAATTCCATGGCCAGGTTGCGGTCGGGGGCCTGGGGGGAGGTCGCCACACCACGACCCTACCTGGTCGCCCGCCGGGAAGACCCCGGAGACGCCGTCGCCAGCGGCGATACTGGTGGGCATGAAGCAGATCGTCGTCCAGCCCAACGGTCCCCTCTCGGGCACCGTCCGAGCCGGTGGCGCCAAGAATTCCGCCCTGAAGCTGATGGTGGCCTGCCTGCTGGCCGAGGGGCGCACCGTGCTGAGCAACGTGCCCGACATCACCGACGTGGAGTCCATGGCCCAGGTGCTCCGTGCCGTGGGGGCGCAGGTGGAACGCCTCGGTGGTGGGGAGCTGGCCGTCACCTCGCCGCCGGCGGCCGACCTCCGGCCGGTCCCCCCCTACGAGCTGGTGGAGCGGATGCGGGCCTCGGTGGTCGTCCTGGGCGCGCTGCTCTCCCGCTGCGGCCAGGTGGAGATGCCCCTGCCCGGCGGCGACGACTTCGGCGAGCGCCCCATCGACTTCCACGTCAACGGGCTCTCCGCCATGGGCGTCCGCTTCGAGACGTCCCACGGCGCGGTGCGGGGCCAGGTGGAGGGGGGACGGTTGATCGGCACCAAGGTGGTGCTCGAGTACCCCAGCCACACCGCCACCGACAACCTGCTGATGGCCGCCGTGCTGGCCAAGGGCACCACGGTGATCGAGAACGCGGCCAAGGAGCCCGAGGTCACCGACCTGGCCGCCATGCTGTGCGCCATGGGCGCCGTGGTGCGCGGCGCCGGCACCTCGCGGATGGAGATCGAGGGGGTGGACGCGCTGGCGCCCACCCGGCACACCGTGGTCCCCGACCGCGTGGTGGCCGCCACCTTCGTGGCCGCGGCGGGGATCGCGGGCGGCGAGGTCACCATCTCCGACGCCCGTCCCGACCACATGGAGATGCTCCTGCGCAAGGTCGAGCAGATGGGCGTGGTGGTCGACATGGGGCCCGCCGGCCTGCGGGCCACGGCCGAGAGCCGCCTGCGGTCGGCCGACGTGGCCACCCTGCCCTATCCCGGCGTGGCCACCGACTACAGCCCGCTGCTGGTGGCCATGCTCACCGTGGCCGACGGCGTGGGCATCCTGACCGAGAACCTGTTCTCGGGCCGGTTCCGCTACGTCGAGGAGCTGCGACGCATGGGGGCGGACATCCGCACCGCGGCGCACCACGCCGTTGTGCGCGGCGTCGACCGCCTGTCGGGTGCGCCGGTGCGCGCCCCGGATCTGCGGGCCGGCGTGGCGCTCGTGCTGGCCGGGCTGGTGGCCGACGGGGAGACGGTGGTGTCCGGCGCCCACCACATCGACCGGGGCTACGAGGACCTGGCCGGGTCCCTGCGCGCGCTCGGGGCCACGGTGGTGAGCCGATGAGCGGCCAGCCCCCACCGGGCGCGCCCGCCGATCCGGCCGCCCTGCTCACCCTGGCCCAGGGGGGCGACCGGGTGGCGCTGGCCCGCCTGGTCTCCCTGGTCGAGCGCCGCGGTGAGCCCGGTCTGGCCGCGGCCCGGCTCGCCTACCGGCATCCGGAGCCCTACACCATCGGCCTGACCGGCGCCCCTGGCTCGGGGAAGTCGACCCTGACCGACCAGCTGATCACGTCGGCACGCGCCGGCTGGGTCGGGCCGACGACCGAGCCCATCGCCCAGGTGGGCGTGCTGGCCGTCGATCCGACCTCGCCCTTCAGCGGCGGCGCCATCCTGGGCGATCGGATCCGCATGCAGCAGCACGTCCTCGACCCCACCGTGTTCATCCGCTCCATGGCCACCAAGGGCCACCTGGGCGGCCTGGCCCTGGCCGTCCCCGACGCCGTGCGGGTCCTGGGCGCCGCCGGGCTGCCCCTGGTCATCGTCGAGACGGTGGGCGTGGGCCAGATGGAGGTCGAGGTGGCCTCGGCGGCCGACACCACGGTGGTGGTGGTGACGCCGGGGTGGGGTGACTCCATGCAGGCGAGCAAGGCGGGGCTCCTCGAGATCGCCGACCTCTTCGTCATCAACAAGGCCGACCGCCCCGGTGCCCGGGAGGCCCGGCGGGACCTCGAGCAGATGCTCGACCTCTCCACCCCGGGGGCGTGGCGTCCGCCCGTCCTCGACACCACGGCCACCACCGGTGCGGGGGTGGCGGACCTGTGGAGCGAGATCGCCCGGCACCGGGCCCACCTCGTCGCGCACGGTCTGTTGCAGCAGCAGCGGACCGAGCGGCTGGCACACGAGTTGCGGCGGGTGCTCGAGGCGTGGAGCCACCGCAAGGTCGACGAACTGGCCGCCGGGGAGGAGTTCTCCCGTGCCGTCAAGGCCCTGGCCGCCGGCGAGCTCGACCCCTACGAGGCGGCCGATCGCCTGCTGGCGGAGTGAGGCGCCGGTCACCGCGTCGGGTACGGTGCCCGTGATGGCTGACTCCTTCGTGACCACGGAGCGCCGCCTCGACGGTGTCGCCCTCGTCCGCCTCGACCGGCCGAAGGCGAACGCGCTCTCGATCGCCGTGCTCGGGGAGATCCGGACTGCGGCGGAGGACCTGATCACCGACCCTCCGGGCGCCGTGGTGCTCTGGGCCGGGCGGCGGGCGCGCGGCGCGCTGGTGGCCCACGGCCTGGCCAAGGCGGCGGTGGACCAGGGCCTGGACGGCACCCTCGACGCCGGGCTGGCCCTCGAACAGCGGGCCTTCGCCGCGGGGGCCCGCACCGAGGACGCCGCCCGCGGCATCGCCTCCTTCGCCGAGCACGGTCCGGGCCGGGCCACCTTCGTGGCCCGGTGAGGCGCACCCGGTGAGATCGCACCCGGTGAGGCGCATCCGGTGAGACCGTGAGCCGGTGAACCCGTGAGCTCGCCCCCCATCCCGGTCAGTGCCGGCGAAGGCCCGTTCGACCCCTCGGCGCGGTGGTACCAGCACGCCGTCTTCTACGAGGTCCTCATCCGCGGCTTCTTCGACTCCAACAACGACGGCAGTGGCGACCTCAAGGGCCTGCGCCAGAAGCTCGACTACATCGAATGGCTGGGCATCGACTGCATCTGGATGCTGCCCTTCTACCCCTCCCCGCTACGGGACGGCGGCTACGACATCAGCGACTTCTTCAACGTGCACCCCGACTACGGGAGCATCGGCGACCTGGTGGCCTTCTTGGAGGACGCGCACAGCCGGGGTATCCGGGTCGTCGCCGACCTGGTCATGAACCACACCAGCGACGAGCACCCCTGGTTCATCGAATCGCGTTCGAGCCGGGACAACGCCAAGGCCGACTGGTACGTCTGGAACGACGACGACCAGCGCTGGCCCGACGCCCGCGTGGTCTTCACCGACATCGAGCGATCCAACTGGACCTGGGACGACACCCGTCAGCAGTACTACTGGCACCGCTTCTACCACCACCAGCCCGACCTCAATTACGACAACCCCGAGGTGGCCGACACCATGATCGACCTGGTCCGCTTCTGGCTCGACCTGGGCTTCGACGGCTTCCGCCTCGACGCCGTCCCCTACCTGTACCAGCGCGACGGCACCTCGGGGGAGCACCTGCCCGAGACCCACGCCTTCATCCGGCGCATCCGCAAGCAACTGGAGGCCGACTACCCGGGCCGGATCCTGCTGGCCGAGGCCAACGGCTGGCCCAGCGACGTGGCGGACTACTTCGGGTTCGGGGACGAGTGCCACCTGTGCTTCCACTTCCCGCTGATGCCCCGGCTCTTCATGGCGGTGCGGCGGGAGCAGCGCTACCCGATCACCGAGATTCTGGCGCAGACGCCGGTCATCGACGACTCGTGCCAGTGGGCCATCTTCCTGCGCAATCACGACGAGCTCACCCTCGAGCAGGTCAGCGACGAGGACCGGGACTACCTCATGGCCGAGTACGCCAAGGACCCCCGGATGAAGCGGCACATGGGCATCGGCCGGCGGCTGGCCCCGCTGGTGGACAACGACCGGCGCACGGCCGAGCTGCTCTACGCGCTGCTCCTGTCCCTGCCCGGGAGCCCGGTCATCTACTACGGCGACGAGCTCCTCATGGGCGACAACATCTACCTGGGGGACCGGGACTCGGTGCGCACGCCCATGCAGTGGTCGCCCGACCGCAACGCCGGGTTCTCCCAGGCCGACTTCGCCCAGCTCTACCTGCCCCCGCTGATGGACCCCGTCTACGGGTTCAGCGCGGTGAACGTGGAGTCGCAGTTGCGCAACCAGGGGTCGTTCCTGCACTGGCTCCGGCGCATGCTGACCGAGCGGCGGGCCCTGCCGGTGATGGGGGTCGGGGAGTTGGAGATCCTCCCCTGCGCCAACCCGTCCATGCTGGCCTACATGCGCTCGGGCGAGGTGTCCGACATCTTGACGGAGCTGCCCGGCGCGGCGTTGGGATCGCTCTCGGCCGTCGACGCCGTGCTCGAGGCCCGCGACTGGGGCCGCACCCTGGTGACGGCGCGCACGGTCCCGGCGGGGAACGAGGCAGCCGACGACGAGGTGGTGCGACGGGTCCAGGCCGTGCTGTGCGTGCACAACCTGAGCCGGTTCGCCCAGCCCGCCGAGCTCTCCCTGGCCAAGTGGGCCGGCTCCACCCCCTACGAGGTCCTCGGGCGGGTGCCGTTCCCACCCGTCACCGAGGAGCCGTACACCATCACCCTGCCGCCCTACGGCTTCTTGTGGTTCGACCTGGTGCGCGACGAGGCCCAGGTGCCCGAGTGACACCCGACCAGGCCCGAGCCAGCCGCACCTTCGTCGAGTCGTGGCTGGCCCAGCGCCGCCCCGCCGACGAGACCGGCCCGCTGCCGACCGAGATCGACCTGCGGCGGGTCGAGGTGCTCCGCCCCGGGCGCCCCGGGCTGCTCGACCTGGTGGCCGTCGTGGAGGGACGGCTGGCCCACCTGGTCGTGGGGGTGCGCCGGGTGGGTGACGAGCCTCGCTTCCTGCGCGCCGGTGACGAGGCGGCGCTCGGCCTGTGGGAGGACGAAGAAGGGCTGGGGGTGTGCACCGACGCGCTGAACGACGCCCAGCTGGCCCCGCTGGTCCTGGCCACCATCCGGGGCGTCCCGCCCCGCCCCGGACCGGTGGTGTGCCTGCGCGACGACGACGAGTCCGCCGTGCTCGACTGCGGTGACCGGGGTGACCTCGTGGTGTTCCCCTGGCTCATGGACGGCCCCAACCCGGCCGTCGACCTGCTGGTCGCCCTCGAGGCGGAGGGCTTCAACCACGTGGCGGCACCGCTGGTCCGTTGGACCTGGGAGGGTCGCGACCTGGGACTGGTGCAGGAGCCGATGCAGGCCCGGTCGGGGGGTTGGGCCCTGGCCCTGACGTCGCTGCGCGACCTGTACGCCTCCGGTGGCCGGCCCGAGGCCGCCGGTGCCGACTTCGGCACCGAGGCCTACGCCCTGGGCACCATGACGGCCCGCATGCACCTGGCCCTGGACCGGGCCTATCCGCGACGGCCCGACTCGGTGACCGGCTGGGTCGACGCCGCCGAGGCGAGCATCGGGCAGGCCGATCCCGTGCTGCTCGAGGCCCCCGGGGTGGCCGACCTGATCAAGCAGCTCCGGGTGGCCGACCTGCGCCTCCCGGTCATCCGGACGCACGGCGACTTCCACCTGGGGCGCACGGCCCGGACCGACCAGGGGTGGGTGGTGAGCGACTGCAGCCCCGGCGGCGTGGTGTGGGGCGGGGGCGCCGAGCCGGCCTGGCGCTCCCCGCTGGCCGACGTGGCCGATCTGCTGTGGTCGCTCCATCACGCCGGCACGGTGGCCGAAGCCGAGCGCGATCCGGCCGGCCGCCTGGGGCTGCACGAGTTGACCCGGTCCTGGGAGGCGCGCAACCGACGGGCGGTGCTGGCCGGGTACCTGGGGACGCCGGGGATCAGCGGGCTCACCGGACCCGACCGCGACGTGGTGCGCAACCTGGTGGCCCTGCTGGAGCTGGCCCGGTCGGTACGCCCCGCCTAGAAGGCCTAGACCAGGGCGCCCTGCTTCAACGTCTCGGCGCATTCCTCGGGCGACACCACGTTGATGGCCACCCCGGTGCCGAGCTCGAACCCGGCGGTGGTGGTGGCCTTGGGCCAGATGTGGGCGTGCCAGTGGTACGGCTCGCCCACCCGGTAGGGGGCGGAGTGGAACACGATATTGTAGGCCACGTCGCCCACGGCCTGGGCCAGATGGCTCAGTGAGCTGCGGATGGCCTCGCCGAAGGCCACCAGGTCCTCGGTCGGGCTCTTGTGCATGTGGGGGGAGTGGCGGCGGGGGATGACGAGCATCTCGTAGGGGACGGCACTCCAGAACGGGCAAGCCACCATCACCCGGTCGTTGGCGTAGATGACGCGGTCGCCCGAGTCCTCCTCGGCCTCCATGGTCGTGCAGAGCAGGCAGGACCCGACGAAGCGGGCGAACCTCGCCTGTTCCTCGGCCAGCTCGCGGGGGATGAACGACAGGCCGAGCAGCTGGCCGTGGGGGTGCTCCACCGACGCGCCGGCTTCGCGGCCCGAGTTCACGATGGCCTGGGTGTAGCGCACGTTGGGGCGTTGCGCGTGCTCCTCCAGACGGTCGCGCAGGGCGGCCATGACCAGGCCGCTCTGCTCGGCGCTCAACATGCCCCAGGTGGCGTCGTGTTCCGGGGAGAAGATCAGGATCTCGTGGATGCCACCGGCCGTGGCCTGGGTGAACACGGGGCCGCGGTTGGCCACCACGAAGGGCTCATCGCCCTCGAAGGCGGGGTACAAGTTGGGGACCACCCGGACCAGCCAGCGTCCGGTCGGCCCGTAGGTCTCGAGCGCGGGCGGCGTGTCCTCCTCGTTGCCGGGGCAGAACGGGCACGGTCGCCCCGGATCCTCCTGGACCCACGGGGACCGGGTGACGAACGAGTACGGCCGCTCCGAGCGCCCCGGGCTGACGACGACCCAGCGGCCCGACAACGGGTCGAGGCGCAACTGGTTCATCGTCCCTCACCTCGCTCTCTTGCCTGATCCACCCTCGTGGTGGGCGGCCCCTGTGCTCGTCTTCTCCCCTTCTACGGTACAGGCTCCACGGCCCGGCATGGCTGCATGATCACGGAGCGGTCACCGGGTCCCCGCAGCTATGGGTGAAGATGTCCGGCATGCACGACCAACCCCAGGGGGCCGCGTTCGACATCGTCCTCCTCCTCCACGTGGCCTGCGTGCTGGCGGGACTGGCCACATCGGTGGCGGCCGCGGCCACGGCGACCCGGCTGCGTCGCCACCTGCGGTCCGGGTCCCCGATTCCCGACGCGGTGCTGCGCTACTTCCGGCCCGGCGTCAACTGGGCCGGGCGCACCCTGTGGGGCATACCGGTCTTCGGGTTCGCGCTGCTGGCCATGAGCGGAGGGGTCTACGCGCTGTCCGATGCCTGGGTCGCGGAGGGGCTGGCCATCTTCGTCGTGGTGGCCGGCCTGGGCGAGGGTGTCCTGTGGCCGACCGAACGGAGGCTGCAGCGGGCCTTGGCGGAGCGGGCCGCCGCCGTCGAGCCGGGCGGCACGATCGGGAAGGCCGGGACCGCGGGGGAGGCCGGGGACCCGAGCCTCGTCCGCGCCACCACCGCCATGAGCCGCGCCGGCTACGGCGCCGTGGTCCTGCTGGTGCTGGGCATGGTCATCATGCTGGTCCAGCCCTGAGCCACCGGGACGGGCCCTCAACCCGAGGCCAGGGGCGCGCCGATGGCCGTCTCGACCAGCGCGGTGGCCTCCTCCATCCGGCCGGCCGCCACCAGCGCGGGCAGCGGCCCGTCGAGCAGGGCGACCCAGTCGACGGTGTCGGTGCGGATGCCGCCGTCCCGCAACGCTCCTCGGGCCCGCCCGAGGAGCTCGGCCAGCGCGCCCAGGCCGGTCGCGCCCGACCGGGCCAGCCGGTCCCGCAGCCAGGAGGCCAGGGCCGGGCTGTTCCCTCCGGTGGAGACGGCCACGGTCACGGGGCCGTCCCGGTGCACCGAGGGCAGGATGACGGTGCAGTGGTCGGGGTCGTCCACGCTGTTGACCCACACGCCGGCCGCCTCGGCGTCGGCAAAGACGGCGCCGTCGACGGCGGGGTCGCCCGTGGCCGCCACCACCAGGCGGAAGGGGCGGGCATCGCCGGGGGCGTAGGGGCGGCGGGCGATGGCGAGCGTGCGCAACCCGGCCAGCTCCGCGCCGACGTCGGGGGCGATTACGGTCACGGCGGCGCCCGCGGCCAGGAGGCCGCGCGCCTTGCGCGCCGCCACCGGTCCTCCCCCCACCACCAGGCAGGGGAGACCGCTCAGGCGGAGCGAGACGGGGTAATAGGGCGCCATCGGGACCGGTCCTTCAGGCATGGAGGGACGGGGGGCCGACCATACCGGCCGCCACCGTGGCCGCGGTGAGATCGTCTATCAGGACGAAGCTCCCGGTGATCCGGTCGACCCGGTAGGCGTCGAGGGCCAGTGGCACGGCCGTGCGCAGCTGCACGACGCCGATGTCGTTCTCACGCAGCTGGGCGGCGGCGGACACCTCCAGGGCGTTGACGTCGAAGATCCCGTCCACCCGCTCGACCACGGCGGGGGTCACGCGGGTGGTGTGCTTGACACGGAGCCGGTCCCCGGCCACCAGCGGTCGATGGTGGAACCAGCACACCGTCGCCTCGAAGGTGTCGGTCACGGTGGGCTGCTCCTCGAGCGAGGAGATGAGGTCGCCCCGCGAGACGTCGAGGTCGTCGGTCAGCGTCAGCGAGACCGACAGACCGACCTCGGCCCGGGGGAGCGGGCCGTCGGCCGTCTCGATCGAGCGCACGGTGGTGTACTGCCTCTGGGGGAGCACGATCACCGGATCGCCCGTGCGGAAGGGCCCGCCGTTGACCATGCCGGCGTAGCTGCGCCCGCCACCGGGCTGCCGCAGGACCCACTGCACGGGGAGACGACCGCCATTGCCCTGGCGCAGGCCGTGTTGGGAGGCCCACCCACCGACCTGGGCCGACTCGAGGGCGTCGAGCACGGTGGGGCCGTCGTACCACGGCGCGGCGTCGGATCGGTCGACCACGTTGTCGCCGTGGAGGGCGGAGATGGGGATGACCGTGCAGGACCGGATGCCGAGCCGGTGGGAGAGCGTCTGCATCTCGTCGACGATGCGCTGGTAGGCCGAGCGGTCCCAGGCCACCAGGTCCATCTTGTTGGCACAGACCACGAGCTGGTCCACGCCGAGCAGGGCGGCGATGCAGATGTGCCGCCGGGACTGCTCCCGCAGGCCGGCGGTGGTGTCGACCAGGGCCAGCACCAGGTCGGCCGTCGAGGCGCCGGTGGCCATGTTGCGGGTGTACTGGACGTGGCCCGGGCAGTCGGCGATCACGAACTTGCGATGGGGCGTGGCGGCGTAGCGGTAGGCCACGTCGATGGTGATGCCCTGCTCGCGCTCGGCCCGCAGGCCATCGGTCACGAAGGACAGATCGACCTCGTCGATGCCACGGCGCGCCGCCGCCGCGGACAGCGCGTCGAGCTGGTCGTCGAAGAGCTGACTGGTGTCGAGCAGCAGGCGGCCGATGAGGGTGCTCTTGCCGTCGTCGACCGACCCGATGGTGGCGAAGCGCAGCAGGTCCATGGTGTCGGCGCCGAGCTCGGGGCCGCCGGTCGGCCGCGAGCTGGGCAGCGTGGGCATCGTCCTAGCTTAGAAGTACCCCTCCCGCTTCCGGTCCTCCATGGACGTCTCGGAGAAGCGGTCGTCCCCCCGGGTGGCGCCACGCTCGGAGATCCGGGTGGTCGAGACCTCGCGGATGATGGCCTCCACCGTGGTGGCCCCGGAGCGCACGGCCCCGGTCAGGGTGGCGTCGCCCACGGTGCGGTAGCGCACGGTGGCCTCCTCGACCTCCTCGCCGCCCTGGGGCGACACCCACTCGCTCACGGCCAGCAGCATGCCGTCGCGCTCGACCACGCGACGCCGGTGCGCGTAGTAGATCGAGGGCAGCGCGATGCCCTCGCGCCGTATGTACTGCCAGACGTCGAGCTCGGTGAAATCCGAGAGCGGGAAGGCCCGCAGGTGTTCTCCGGGTCGCACGCTGCCCTGGTAGAGCTGCCACAGCTCGGGGCGCTGCCGCTTGGGATCCCACTGGCCGAACGAGTCCCGGAACGAGAGCACCCGCTCCTTGGCCCGCGCCTTGTCCTCGTCGCGACGGGCCCCCCCGAACGCGGCGTCGAACTGGTGCGTGTTGATGGCGTCCAGCAGCGTCGTGGTCTGCAGGCGGTTGCGCGAGGCCGACGGTCCCGGGTCGGCCACCCGTCCCTGGTCGATGGAGTCCTGCACCTTGGCCACGATCAGGCGGGCGCCCACGGCCTCCACCTGGGCGTCGCGGTAGGCCAGGACCTCGGGGAAGTTGTGCCCCGTGTCCACGTGGAGCACCGGGAAGGGGATCTTCCCCGGTGCGAACGCCTTGGCCGCCAGGTGCAGGAGGGTCGCCGAGTCCTTGCCCCCGCTGAAGAGGAGGACCGGGCGTTCCGATTCGGCCGCCACCTCGCGGATGATGAAGATGGCCAGAGACTCCAGGAGGTCGAGGTGCCCCGGCGGGTGCCCGAAGGGCCTGGTGAGAGCGGTGACCGCCGCGTCCGCCGCGCCGTTTCGCCCCGATGGCGGGCCGGCGGCGGGGCGCGTGGGTGTGCTGGGGAGCGAGGCGGCAGTGTCCAAGGGGACCTCTCTGAATCATGACCAATTCAGTCATGTATACTTTGGACTGCATTCCACCGGTCGTCAAGCTCCGGTGGCGGGCACTCGTGAAGGGGCGCCCCGAGAACGTCGTCGGGTGGCGCCCGAGCCGGGAAGAAGGGAAGGTTCGATGGCCGAGGTGAAAGTGGCTGACCACAGGGTGACCCCCGAGGAGCTGGCGGGCCTCAACGAGGACTTCGAGACCGCCCCCGCCGCCAAGGTGATCAGCTGGGCCGTCGACACCTTCGGCGACGAACTGGTGATGGCCGCCTCGTTCGAGGACGTGGTGCTCATCGACCTGGCCACCGCCATCGCCCCGCGGATCGAGGTGATCTTCCTCGATACCGAGGCGCACTTCCCCGAGACGCTCGCCTTCGTCGAGTCCGTGCGCGACCGGTACGACCTGAACCTCACGGTGACCAAGCCCGGCCCCGAGGCGGCGGCGCATCCCTGTGGGAGCGAGCAGTGCTGCCAGTTCCGCAAGGTGGAACCCCTCCGGCGGGCCGTGCAGGGCCACCGGGCCTGGCTGACCGCCCTCAAGCGGTCCGACGGTCCGACGCGGGCCCACGCGCCCATCGTCAGTTGGGACGCCGCTTTCGGCCTGGTCAAGATCAACCCGCTGGCCACCTGGACCAACGACGACATCGCCTCGTACCTGGCCGACCACCAGCTCCCGGTGCACCCGCTCGTGGCCCACGGCTACCGCTCCATCGGCTGTGCCCCCACCACCCGTCCGGTGGCCGAGGGCGAGGACCCGCGGGCCGGGCGTTGGGCCGGACTCGATAAATCCGAGTGCGGTCTGCACGTCTAGCCGATGCCGCGCGACGTCGACAATCCCTACGGGATGGAATTCCGGGGACGTGAGCGTGGCCTGAAGTTCATCCGTCCCTACCGGAACATCGGCGAGCTCAATCCGGTGGAGCAGCTGAAGCTGTCCCGCCATCCCTTCGAGGTGGCCCAGGCCATCATCGAGACGTACTCGAAGCAGGGTGTCGACTCCATCGCCGCCGTGCCGGGCGAGCTGGAACGGTTCAAGTGGGTGGGGATGTACCCCCAGCGGCAGGGTGGCGACGCCTTCATGATGCGGATCAAGGTGCCCGGCGGGGTGATGACCGCGGCCCAGGTGCGCGAGATCGGCGTGGCGGCCGACGCCTTCGCCGAGGGACCCGACGACAGCCCGGTCTTCGGCAACCGCTACGCCGACCTGACCACGCGCCAGGACATCCAGCTGCACTGGATCCGCATCGCCGACGTCCCCCGCATCTGGCAGCGCTTCTGGGACGTCGGCATCACCACGGTCCAGGCCTGTGGCGACTCCGCCCGCAACGTGTGCTCGTGCCCGGTGTCGGGGATCGACGCCAGCGAGCTGGTCGAGGCCCTCCCGGTGGCCCGGGCCATCTCCGCCTTCTTCACCGGCAACCGCGAGTACGCCAACCTGCCTCGCAAGTTCAAGATCGCGGTGGCGGGCTGCCAGGAAGACTGCGCCCGGGTCGAGATCAACGACATCGGCCTGTGGCCGGCCCGCCACGCCGACGGGACCATCGGGTTCAACGTGCTGATCGGGGGCGGGCTCTCCGACGGGGAGCGGATGGCCTCCGACATCGACGTCTTCATCCGGCCCGATCAGGCGGTCGAGCTCTGCCGGGGGGTGGCGCAGGTCTTCGGCGAGCTGGGGAACCGGGAGAACCGGGGCCTGGCCCGCATGCGCTACCTGGCCCAGGAGCTGGGTCCCGAGGGCTTCCGCGCCGCTCTGGACGAGCGCACCCGGTTCCCCCTCGAGGTGGCCGGGCGCGAGCTGACCAACCGGTTCCGGGGTGACCACGTGGGGGTGCACCCCCAGAAGCAGCCCGGGCTGGTCTACGTGGGCTGCTCGGTGCCGGTCGGCCGCATGCACGGGATCGACCTGGTCGAGACGGGGCGGCTGGCCGAGACCTACGGGGACGGGACGGTGCGGATCGGCATCGACCAGAACTTCATCCTGTCCGGCATCCCCGAGGAGCGGCTGGACGACCTGTTGGCCGAGCCACTCATGCAGACGTACTCGCCCTTCCCCGGGCCCTTCGAGCGCGGCGTGGTGGCCTGCACGGGGTCGGAGTTCTGCCGCTTCGCCGTGGTGGAGACCAAGGAGCGGGCCGTCAAGTGGGCCCGCGCCCTGGACGCGCGGTTCGGGGGCGACGCCCGCTCCACCGACGCCGGGGTGATCCGCATGCACTTCTCGGGCTGCTCGGCGTCCTGCGCCCAGCCCCAGATCGCCGACATCGGGTTCCGCGGTGACATCGCCCACGTGGAGGAGCACATCGACGAGGCGGTCGACATCGGGTTGGGCGGATCGCTCGGACCCGACGCCGCCTTCATCGACTGGGTCGCCGGTGCGCTCCCGGTCGACCGGGTCCCCGACGCCCTGGTGCGCCTGGTCACCCGCTACCAGGCCGAGCGCCGGGCCGACGAGCCGTTCCACGCCTGGGCCCGGCGCGTCCCACCGCAGGAGCTGGCCTCCAGCCTCGCCGCGCCGCCGGTGGTCGCCTCGTGAAGCGCTACCGCATCCGCGAGCAGATGAACGGCATCGCCGAGCCTCCGGGGAAGGTCTGGTTCTGGGAGCTGGAGGCCGGCGTGATCCACGCCGACCGCTGCATCCAGTGCGGCACCTGCGTGGCCGTGTGCCCGTCGAACTCCATCGGCATTGACGAGGACACCGACCTTCCCGAGCTGGTCAAGATGTGCACGGGGTGCTCGTTGTGCTGGGACTTCTGCCCCCGGGGCGGGCTGCGCTACGAGGCGCTGTGGCCGCCGTCGACCACCCCCGACGGCGACGATGCCGACGTCGTCCCGACCCAGGTCCGCTCGGACGCGGCGGACACCTACTGGAAGATCACCGGTGGTCCCCCGGCGGACGGGCTCGGTGCCGTGGTCGAGTCCTACGCCGTGCGCGCCGCCGCCCGGCTCGAGGACGTCCAGGACGGCGGCGCGGTCAGCGCGCTGCTCATCGGGCTCCTGGCGGCCGGTGAGATCGACGGCGCCCTGGTCTCCAAGCCGAGTTCCGATCCCGACGAGCAGTGGAAGGGCATCGCCACGGTCGCCACCACAGCGGACCAGATCCGCGCCGCCTCGGGCAGCTTCTACAACCAGACCATGGCGCTGGCCGAACTGGACCTGTCGCCCTACGCCCTTCCGGCCAAGCCGCGCATCGCCGTGGTCGGCACGCCCTGCGAGGTGCAGGGGCTGCGGGCCATGCAGGCCCGGCGCTGGCCCACCGGCGTGCACCGCGTCGACGCCGTGACCCTGACCATCGCCCTCATGTGCACCAAGAACTTCGACTACGAGGCGCTCACCTTGAGAGAGCTGCGCGACAAGCGCGGGGTGGACCTGGACCGCGTCTCGAAGATGGACGTGATCCGCGGCCGCATGATCGTCGAGTACCGCGACGGGGAGCTGGCGGTGGACGAGCCGGTCAAGGACTTCCACGGCGCGGCCCTGAAGGGCTGTGACGAGTGCGCCGACTTCCTGGGGCGCTCGGCCGACATCGCGGTGGGCAGCGTCGGCTCCATGGACGGGTGGACCAGTGTGCTCATCCGCACCGAACGCGGCCGGCTGGCCTTCCAAGCGGCCCGGGCCAAGCTCGACGTGCGCGGCCTGGACGACCCGGCCGCCCTGCTCAGGCTCGACGCGCTGGACAAGAAGATCGCCGGTCGCACCCTCCAGCGCAAGCTGGACCCCGACGCGCCCCTGTTCATCGACTACGAGGAGCACGTGCGCACCTACGACGGCACGGACCGCCGTCCCGTCTTCATCCGGCACTGACGTTGACCGCGCCGCCGCACCTGCACGTGCCCGACGAACCGACCGCACGGGCGACGGCCTGGCTGGCCGCCGTGGTGGACGGCGCCGACCTGGGCGACGTCCTGGAGGCCGATGACGGCCTGATCGCCTGGCTGTGGTCGCGCTGGAGCACGCTCGGGCGGGCCGGCCTGACCCGGGGCGATTTCGCCGGGATCGTCCTGGACTACCGCCGCGAACTGTGGCTCTGGCTGGCCGGTGAGCGCACCTGGGCCCAGTCCTGTTCGGGGCTGGTGGGTCGGATCGACCGGCGCCTGACCCCGCTCGACGTCGCGGGAAGGTGACGCCGGCGGCGGTCCGACCCCCCGTGATCGCCCTCGAGCAGGTGTCCGTCCGGCGCCAGGGCGTCGCCGTCCTGGCCGAGATCGACTGGGTGGTCCGTCCCGGGGAACGCTGGGTCATCCTCGGCCCCAACGGATCGGGCAAGACCACGCTGTTGGCGGTGGCCGGGGCGCGGCTCTGGCCGACGTCGGGGGCGGTGGAGATCCTCGGTTCCCGCTTGGGAGGTGTCGACGTGCGCACCCTCCGTCCCCGGATATCCCTGGTGAGCGGTTCGGTCACCCGGCAGCTGCGCCCGGACCTGTCCGCCCGCCAGGTCGTCGTCAGCGGTCGAGACGAGGCGTTGGAGACGTGGTGGCACCCGTACTCCGACGAGGACTGGGAACGGGCCGACGACCTGCTCGAAGAGGCCGGTGTCGGCGCCATCGCCCATCGCACCTTCGGGGTGATCTCCGAGGGTGAGCGCCAGCAGGTGCTGCTGGCCCGCGCCCTCATGGGCCGGCCCGAGCTGCTCCTGCTCGACGAGCCGGCGGCGGGGCTCGACCTGGGCGCCCGGGAGCGGCTGGTCGCCCGGCTCGGTGTCCTGGCGGTGGACCCGCAGTCGCCGCCCATGGTCCTGGTCACCCACCACTGCGAGGAGATCCCGCCCGGTTTCACCCACGGCGGCCTGATGTGCCGGGGCCGGCTGATGGCCGAGGGCCCGCTGGCCGAGGTGGTGACGTCGCCGCTGGTCTCCGCCTGCTTCGACCTGACGGTGGCGGTCGGTTGCGACAATCACAGGTGGTGGAGTCGCGCCGACTGATCCCCCAGGAGTTGATCTGTCACGAGGCACGTGACCTGGGTAGCAAGAATTCCCTTGCCAACCGTTGCAATCCGGGGTACACAAGAAGCACTACGAGGAGAGGCGCTGACGTGGTCGGCGCTGCGCATTTCCCCACCATCCACCATTTGGAATTAGGCCCTGACTAGGGTCTTCTACGGAGCGAAGGTAGGTCGTCGGGGAGTGACGATAGTGATCCTGCTGGTACTCGTAGGCGTACTGTGGATTGTGGTGCTGCTACCCAGTGCCTACCGACGCCTCTCCGAACGCCAGAGCGTCGGGTCCATCGAGCACTTTCACCGTGAGCTCAACCTCCTCGAGCACGCCGGGCCGAAGCTGGTCACCCCGGCCTACCGCCTGCAGACGGCGGCGACGGGCGGGGAGGTCGCCGGCCACGGTGAGGTCGGCAGCCCGGAAGGCCCGTCGATGTACCGGGCCAAGTTGGTCCTCGTACGTCCCGTCGATGACGAGCAGGCCGCCGATATCGACGACGGCGACGGCACCCACTACGAGCGGGTGGGCGTCCTCGACCCCCCCCTCGAACCCCAGATCTCGCACCAGCAGACCCGGGTCGAGCTGCAGGCCTACCGGCGGCAGGAGGCCCGCCGCCGTTGCGCCACCGTGCTGCGGCTCCTGATCGTGATCACCATCAGTACCGCCTTGCTGGGCATCCTGCCCTCCCTCCGCCTGGCCTGGATCTTCACCGCCGTCACCGGCGCCCTCCTGCTGGGCCTGGTCGGGCTCATCGCCTACGCCCGCGAGATGGAGGCGGAGCGCCGGCGGCGCCCGGCGCCGTTCCGGGCGACCGACCATGGCCCGCTCGACCAGTCGCCCGGCGCGGCCCAATCGGGGTTGCCCGGCGCCTGGGACGCCGAGGAGGACCTCCCCCGCCAGGCTGCCGCCGGCCGCTGACACGTCACTGAGCGCCTTCGGAGGACGACTATCCTCTCCGGACGCCGGGGGTGTAGCTCAGCTGGTAGAGCGCTACGTTCGCAATGTAGAGGCCGAGGGTTCGAGTCCCTTCACCTCCACCAAGAGCCCAGGTCAGAGGGCTGAAGTGGGATCCCCAACGGTCACGTCTTCCGAAGCGTGACCTTATATGTCCTTATTGGTTACTGCATTGGATTGGACTGCATTGGCTCTTTGCCCTTGGGCCAAGGCGCACATGCCGGGCCAGCCGTGCGCATCCAGCTGACTTACGGCACGGGGAGCGGTGGCGTCGTCGTCTTTAAGGAACCTCGCGCTCGTAGCGCACCAGAACGGCGGGGCCGATGGGCTCGGCGGAGACCTGTCGTAGCGGAGTGGGAGTCGTCTCGGCGGTGAACAGCCTGGTGCCCCGGCCGACGAGATCCGGGAACACCAGGATCCGGTACTCGTCGATCAGGTCCCGTTCAGCGAGTGCGTGCACGACGCTGGCGCTGCCGACGACGACGAGGTCGCGCTCTTCCTTCTGTTCGGCCACTGCCTCGAGGAGGTCACCGGAGAGCAAGGTTGAGTTCTCCCAAGCGCTGAGGTCAGCCAGACTACGGGAGACCACCAGCTTGGGGATGCGGCTCATGGCGGCCGCGAAGTCGCCAGTCCGGCCGGGCCAGATGCGAGAGAACTGCTGCCAGGTCTTGCGGCCCATCAAGAGCACGCCGCTTTCGAGGATTGGACCCAGCTTGAACTTGTCCCCCGCCACAGCCTCAGGCCCGTGGCGGAACGCCCAACCTCCGTTCGGCGTCCCATCGGTTCCGTCTGGATCTTCGATGATGCCGTCAACAGTGGAGAAGGCGATGACGATGGTGCGGTTCATGATGTTCTCCTCGTGCTCTGTCCCGGCCGCGTGACCGGGACTACGTTCCTTCTTCTGTCGTCTTATTTGCACCGAGCGCGCCGGGGCCGGCGTCGACGCACCGACATTTAGGCTTGCGCGACCACGTAGCGGAGGTAGGCGAGGTCGCCGATCGCCTCAGTCGTGACGAGGCGCATGGGCCGCGAGTCGCTGGTCTCGCCGAAGAGTTGAATTCCGGCGCCGAGCACGACCGGGTAGACCATGAGCCGCACCTCGTCGACGAGGTCGTGCTTGATTAAGGTGCGCACCAGCTGGATACTGCCGGCGACGACGATATCCCCGCTGAGCTCTTGCTTGAGCTTGGAGACCTCGATCACCACGTCGCCGCTTAGGACCGTGGTGTTGTCCCATTTCGGATCCGCGAGTGTGGAGGACACGACGTACTTGGGCATGCTGTTCATCCGAGTCGCCAACTCACCACTCCGAGACGGCCAACGCGCCGCCAAGAACTCGTAGGTCCGGCGACCCTGGAGCAGGGCCTCGGCGCCCAGGTGCTCGTCGAGCAGTACTTTGGCGGCCCCTTCTCGGCCCTGGTCACCGACGCTACCGACCCAGCCGCCTCGGCTGAAGCCCTCGGCTCCCGCTGGGTCCTGGACCACTCCGTCGAGCGAGACGTTCTCGCTGACAACGATCTGTCCCATGGCGCTTCTCCTTTCGCTGGTGTTGTCACCCGTCAATCAGGTAGGCGTCGCAACGCAGGAAAATTGGTCGCTCATCGACCGCCCATTTTCGGGTCTCGCTCGGCGCCTATATAGGGATGGAAATAGGAAGACACCCAGGAAGGAGCCGCTACGGTGAGCGAGGTGCCAGGCGACTTGATGTCAAGGGCCCGGGCTGGGGACGGGGACGCGTTCCGAGAGCTGATCGAGCCGTACCGCCGAGAGCTCCAGGTGCACTGTTACCGGATGCTTGGGTCCTACCAGGATGCGGAGGACGCCGTTCAAGAGACGATGCTGTCCGCCTGGCAAAGTTTTGCGGCGTTCGAGGAACGTTCTTCGCTTCGCACCTGGGTGTACGGGATCGCCACCCACCGTTGTCTCGACGCCCGTCGCTCGGCCAGCCGACGACCGGCCAAGGAGTGGGACGTGCCGGGGGTTGACCCGCCCGAGCCGACCCGCCTCGGTGAAGTCGTGTGGCTCGAGCCGTATCCGGATCTGCTTCTCGCGGATGCGATCGACGTGCCTCTTGGTCCCGAGGCCCGCTACGAACGGACCGAATCCATCTCCCTGGCATTCGTGGTTGCTCTGCAGAACCTGCCGCCTCGGCAGGTCGCGGTCCTCGTCCTGCGTGACGTCCTCGGATTCCATGCGGACGAGGTTGCTGAGATGCTCGGTTCAACCCTCGACTCGGTCAACAGTGCGCTGAAACGTGCGCGCGCCACCCTTCAGGACCGCCTTTCGTCAGATATCGAGCACGAAGCGCCTCCCGCGCATGACTCACCAACCGAGGACGCGATCGTGGCAAAGTTCACGCATGCATGGGAATCCGCCGATCTCGACATGCTGGTAGGGCTCCTGACCGACGACGTGTTCATCTCGATGCCACCAATGCCCTTCGAGTACGAGGGCCGAGACGTCGTTACCCGCTTCTGTGCCAATCTGTTCGACGCGGGTCGGAGGTATGACCTGGTGCCGACGCGGGCGAATGGTCAACCGGCCTTCGGGGTTTACCTGCGCGCCCCTACCAACGTCCGCAATGGAATTGGCTTGTATGTCCTCACCCTCTCGGGCGACCGTATCAGCGCCATGACCCGATTCGAGAACACCGTCCTGCCAGCGTTTGGGCTTCCACGCTCTTTTCCCGCTCGATGATCCGCGCGCCGTGGCGTCGATGATCAGCCTGGGTCTGGCATAAGACAGGCTTGCCCTTGACTCATGGTTATGGTGCCGCTGAGATCAACGGCGCCTCCGCCACCTTCCGCGAGCGAGGAGTCGCCAACGGCGAGTGGCGCGCAGCGACCAGCGGACACAGTTGTGGCACAGCTATTCCCCGCGCTGATGGGAGCGATCCTCGGCGTTCCGCTGGGGTTCGGGCTGATCGATGCCGTGAGCAACGGCGTGAGTGTCTCCCTGCCACCCGCCCTGTGGTTGGGCGCTGTCGTCCTGGGCGCGGTGGTGGTCTTGGCACTGTTCACGGTCATTCCCGCACGGATCGGCGCGAATCGCCCAGTAGCCCAGGTCCTTCGGTCGGAGTCTGCTTGATGTCGGTGGTGGACTCGGGCATGCCTTTCCGGTGCCCAGATCGGGTCGTCCCCCAGCAGGGCACAGTTGCAAGCACCAGGTCCCGGCGGGTGACTTGAGGTCTCGCTCTTGGGGGTGACGGCCAGGATGACGCCGGGCATGGCGGCCGACAAGCTGCCCACACCCAAGGCCCAGCAGACCCATCGCCACGAACAGCTCGGCCAGGTTCGACCGGGCCGCCGCGAACAGGACGAACCCGCCACACGCCTGCGCTTGCGGGCCGTTCGTGGCGCATGGTAAAAAGTGAACTATATGGTTCAGTATTCGAGGGCGCAGCTCGACGCCTCTTTTGCCGCGCTGTCGGACTCCACGCGGCGCGGTGTCCTCGAGCAGCTCGGCCATGAGGAAGCCTCGATCACGGACCTCGCCGGCCGGTTCCACATGACCCTCACGGGCATGAGCAAGCACGTCGGCGTCCTCGAGCAGGCGGGACTTGTCGTCACCGAGAAGGTTGGCCGCGTACGGACGTGCCGAATCGGCGCTCGCCGCCTTGAGGAGGTGGCGGCGTGGATCGAGAGGTATCACCAGCTCTGGGACGCACGCTTCGGCGAGCTCGACCAGGTCATCGAGGAATTGAAACGGAAGGAGCAGTCAGGTGGACGCAAGATCACAAAGTGAGCTCCCCCCGAGAAACGTCACGAACGTGGAGAGGAAGTCCGATCGCGAGGTCGTCGTCACCCGATCGTTCGATGCTCCGGCGCGCCTGGTCTTCGAAGCGTGGTCGAATCCTGAGCTGTTCAGACGCTGGTGGGTGCCGAAGTCGCTGGGCATGACGCTGCGTTCCTGCGAGATGGATGTACGTACCGGCGGCAGCTACCGCCTCAGCTTCGCCGGAGGCATGGACTTCTTTGGCCGATACCTCGAAGTGATGCCGCCATCGCGCATCGTCTGGACGAATGAAGAAGGCGGGGAGAACGGCTCCGTCACCACGGTCACCATGACGGAGGCAGATGGCAAGACGCTGCTCGTCGTAAGCGAGCACTTTCCCTCGAAGGAAGCGCTCGACGCCGACGGAGGTGGCGCGGCGGATGCTATGCACGAGACGTTCGGGCAATTGGACGAGCTGCTCGTCGAGCTCGCGTCGAAGTCGTGACCGCCGGTCATCTCGCCGAAGGCAGGGTGTCGCTCACGATCACTGGCAGCACAACTGCGGGTCAACCTCACCGGTTCCACTTCCGGCGAAGGCGGGCATGGCATCGACTACCAGAATGATCCGGCGGACCACTGTTGACCCCGCCGCCGACGCGAAGGACCGCGTTCGCAGGGGCGAGGCTGATCGATCGTGCCTCCAGAATGGCCGTGAGCTGGTCGTTTGCCGCTGAAAGGGTGTTCGTATAGTGCCACCCCAAGACCACCAAGTCGCTGACTTGCCTGTTGGCGCACACGGCTGTGTCATGGCGCGAAACTCCCGGACTCTGGTCCGCTTGTTCTCAGCAGTCGACGGCGGCCCGAAGCGCCGTGCAAGCCTCGACCAGCCGAGTGGATCCCAGCGCGCAGATGCGATCGACGAGGTAGGTCTTTGGTACGACGCGCAGGTTGTCGAAGCTTGCAGCGCACTCCGTCGGCATCCCGTCGTCGGGTCCGAGTGAGACCTCCGTTGGAATATTCCTAACCGTGCGGGTCACCGGGGCAGCAAGGACGCTGTTCAGCACAGGGATGGCCGCTGATCGGGTCATGACCAGAAAGGGCCGGCGACCCAGATCCTCGATCTCTCCCCACCACACCTCCCCGCGACGGGGCTGGTTCACCAGGACTCCTCGGCGATGGCGTCTCGGAGCGAGGCGATAGCGACGACATGTTCAGCCGCCGTCGGTGGAGTGCGCCGGTAGCCTGCGATGATGGCCTGGTCAGTCTGTTGGCGACGCTCGAGCGCTGTGACGGCTTCGACCGCGGCTCGCACGGCGGCTGCCCGGCTCTCGTAGACGCCATTCGCGACAAGCGCGTCGAGTTCGCTCAGGAGCTCCTTGGGGAGTCGGACTGCGATCTGTTCGGTAGCCATAGAATCAGTATACCAGAATGGGATTGCTCATGGTATACGTTGCGGTTCCCAGCGTTTGCTCTACCGGTTACGAGGGACCCTGCTGGACGACCGTGCTCGGGGAGGTAGCCGGACCGGTAGGCCATTTACCTGGGCAAATGGTTTCTCCTTATGACACCTCAAGACCACACCTCAGCGCCCACGCACAAGAGCATTGGCCGTTCCCTGGCAGGGCACAGTTGCAAGCACCTGGTGCCAGCGGGTGACTTGGTGGGCGTGATCCGACAAGGTCGTTGTCGACTGGCTGGTGGCGAACAGAACGTCGGCGTTCCGTCGTCCGCCCGACAACAAACGCTGCCGCGTCAGGGCCGAAGATGTCCTGTCGCTCGCCAAGGAACGTGATCATTGTTAACAAGAAGGACGCCATTGGCGGCGCATTCGGGCGTGTCTTTACGTGTTTTTACCGTGAGGGAAGGAGAGGGATCGTGAGGGAACCTGAGGGGATCGAAAGGCCGCTACCAGGAAGGTCCTCGGAAAGTCCCTGGTCAAAACACCGAGAACCAGACATTCGCAATGTAGAGGCCGAGGGTTCGAGTCCCTTCACCTCCACCAAAAGCCCAGGTCAGAGGGCTGAAGTGGGATCCCCAAAGATGACGCCCTTCGTCGGCGTGACCTTACGTGACCTTATCGACGAGGAAAGCGCACCCGAGGAAAGCGTCGGTGAGCGCTACGTGAGTCGCCGTCGAGGTCGTCCCGGCGAATCGGGTACGCCCAGAGCCCTCCCAATGCGCGTCCACTATGCGACGTCTCTGCTATCGGCCCTTAGATGCGGCCGTGTCGAAACGGGAGGCTATGTGCCACCTTCCGGCGGACCCTGAAATCGACTTGCTCGTAGTGGTGTCAAATCCGCAGATCTGCTGGTTGACGATGCCTGCTTCATTTCCGGCTCCAGGGTTTCGTCGAGCCAGTCGGCGATCACGACCTGGGCCAGCGACGGCGTGTCGAGCTGACAGTGCGTGCACCCAGGCTGATCCGCGGGGAACGCCACCAGGCGCTTTCGGTTGTCCGGGATCTCATCGAAGAGACATTGCGCGTGTGCGAATGGGACCTGCAAGTCATTGACAGCGTGAAGAACGAGGAAGGGCATGTGGATCTGGCTGGCGACTCCCTGCAAATTGAAGTTCTGGATCTTCTCAAGGAGCTCCTCGACGGTGTTGACGGCGAACATCGCCATCGCCTGATCGACTCGACGCCGGCTGTCGTCCCCTTGGGGCACCGGCGCGAGGCCGTAGAAGGCACCCCAGGCGACGG
>JBKQIP010000189.1:0-7619 GCA_052148295.1 Acidimicrobiales bacterium | reverse complement strand
CCTCGGTGGGCAAGGCCCTCCACGTCATCGGCGTCGAGGCGCTGGTCGTACCGACCGAGGATCACCGCCTGACCGGAACCGGGCTGCGCAACGTGCTGGCCCACGAGGCGCGGGCGGACGACGTCATCGGGGTGGTGGCCACGGCCGGGACGACCAACGCGGGCCTGGTCGACGACCTCGACGGCGTAGCCGAGGTGGCCCGTGAGCGCTCCCTGTGGTTCCACATCGACGGCGCCTACGGCGGTGCCGCCCTGTTCGCGCCCTCCGCCCGGGGCAAGTTCACCGGGTTCGACCGAGCCGACTCCTTCATCGTCGACCCGCACAAGTGGCTCTTCGCGCCGTTCGACTGCGCCGCGCTCATCTACCGGGAGCCCCGTCTGGCCAAGGCGGTCCACACCCAGGACGCCTCCTACCTCGATGTGCTGCACCGCGACGACCCGGGCGAGTGGAACCCGAGCGACTACGCCTACCACCTGACCCGCCGGGGCCGCGGCCTGCCCCTGTGGTTCTCCCTGGCGGTCAACGGGATCGACGCCTACCGGGCCGCCGTCGAGTCCGCCCTGCGCATGGCCCGGCGGGCCGCCGAGCTGGTCAGCGGCACCCCGCACACCGAGCTGGTCCGCCCCCCCGAGCTCTCCGTGGTCCTCTTCCGGCGCCCCGGGTGGGACACGGCGGACTACGACGCCTGGTCCACCCGGCTGCTGACCGATCAGACCGGGTTCGTCACGCCGACCACCTGGGAGGGGGAGACGGTAGCCCGCTTCGCCTTCCTGCACCCGAACACCACCGAGGCCATGGTCGAGGAGATCCTGGCCACCATGGCCTGAGGCGACCGGTTACCCAGCCCGCTACCGAGCCGGGCTCGCCGCCCGGTCCCAGGCCCGCCGCAGGATCGCCACCATGGTGTCGACGTCCTGCGCCCCGGGTATGGCCCAGCCGCCGTTGATCACGAAATGGGGGACGCCGGAGATCCCGAGCTCCCGCGCCGTGCGCTCGTCGGCGCGCACGTCGTCGGCGTGGGCGTCACCACCCAGGACACGGGCCGCCACGCCGCCGTCCATGCCCGCCTCGAGGGCGGCGCGGCGGAGGACGTCGTGGTCCGACAGGAGGTCACCGTCGGTGAAGTAGGCGGCGAAGAGGCGCTTCACCAGCGCGTCCTCGGCGGCGGTGCCCCGGGCGGCCTGCGCCAGACGGTGGGCGTCGAAGGTGCTCCCGAGCTGGATCTGCTCGAAGTCGAACACCATCCCGACCTCCCGCCCCATGGCGCGCAACCGATCGTGGCCGGCCCGGACCTGGGCCGGGCTCATGCCGTAGCGCGCCGCCAGGAGCTCCTCCATGGACTGCGGCCGGCGGGCCGGGGCCCGGGGGTCCAGCTCGAACGAGCGGTGCACCAGCGTGACCTCGTCGCCGTGCTCGAACTGCCCCCGTGCCGCCTCGAGACGGTACAGCCCCAGGGCGCACCACGGGCACGAGAAGTCGGACCAGAGCTCGATCTGCACAGCGAAAGCCACCCTATCGACCCGACCAGGCCGACCGGGTCGGGCCGACCGGGCCAGGCCGACCGGGTCGGGCCGACCGCGTCAGGCCGACCGGCTCCGGCTCCGTCAACCGGCTCCGAGCGCCGCCTCCACCCACGCGCCGGCGGCCAGGAGGCACTCCTCGCTGCCGGACGGTCCGATCAGCTGGAGGCTGGTCGGGAGGGGGCCTGCGGTCGGGACGGGGAGTGACAGCGCCGGCACCCCGGCCAGATTGGCGGGGAGGGTGCAGCGGCCCGTCAGCAGATCGCTCCCCTCGTCGAGCTCCGGCGGAAAGATGGTGAGGGTCGGGGTCACCAGGAAGTCGACGCGGGAAAACAGCCCGGCGATGGTGGCCCGCCAGGCGCGCTGCCCGGCTCGGGCCCCGTCGATGGCGTCGGCGGCCAGGGCCGAGCCCTGCTGCAGCCGCTGGCGCACGTCGGGGCCGATCCCGTCGGGGTCGCGGGCCAGCAGGTCCCGGTTGGAGGCCCAGGCCTCGGCCACCAGCAAGAGGCCACCGTCCCGATTGGCCCGTTCCCAGGCCGGCACGTCGAGGTCGCACCGGGTCCACCCGGCCCGGTCGAGGGCGTCGTCGAGGGCGGCGTCGATGAGGGGGTCGGCCGGCGGGCGCAGCCGACCGACCACCAGGCCCGTGATATCGGTGCTGGGGGCGACCGTGAAGCCGGGCTCGAGCAACGCCATACCCAGCACGAGGCCGCTGACCTGGCGCGCCATCGGGCCGACGGTGTCGAAGCCGGGGGACAGCGGCCACACCCCGTCGAGGGGCACCCGGCCCCAGGTGGTCTTGAGCCCGCTGATCCCGCAGCAGGCGGCGGGGATGCGCACGGAGCCGCCGGTGTCGCTGCCGTAGGCCACGTCGGCTTCCCCGGTGGCCACCGCCACGGCCGACCCGCTGGACGAGCCCCCCGGGACCCGCGCCGGGTCCAGGGGGTTCACCGGCGTGCCGAACCACGGATTGATGCCGGTGACCCCGAACGCCAGTTCGTGCAGGTTGGTGCGGCCCACGATGCGGGCACCGGCCGCTCGGGCGCCGGCCAGGCAGGCGGCGTCGCGCTCGGCGGGCCGCGCCCGCTCGGCCACGGCGCGGCACCCCGCCGTCGTCGGCTCCCCCGCCATGTCGATGAGGTCCTTGACGGCCAAGCGGACGCCCGAGGAAAGGCCCGGCGTGTCGTAGCGCGTGATGAAGGTGGTCATCGCCTCAGGTCGGTGAGGTCGGTGGCGACGGAGGCGGTGGAGGGGGTGATGACCACCGGTAGACGTTGGTCTCCCGGCGCGCGAAACCCAGCCGCAGGTAGAGCCGGTTGGCCGCCTCGCGCTCGGGGCGCGACGTGAGGTCGACCGTCCGGGCACCTTGGGCCCGGGCCAGGTCGAGGGCGGACTGGACCAGCGCGCTGGCCACGCCCGAGCCCCGCGCCGCGTCGTCGACGACCACGTCCTCGATCCAGGCCCGCACGCCGGTGGGCAGGGTGAAGACGGCCAGGGTGAGCATGCCGACCACGACGCCCTCGTCGCGGGCCAGCAGCAAGGTGGTGGCGGGATCGTCGACGATGCGACCGAGCTGCTCGAGGTCCGGGGGAGGGGAGGAGGACGAGAGCTGCGGGATCAGGGGAGCGACCGCGTCGCGCAGTGCCCCATCGGCGACGTCGGCCGCCGCGATGGTGAGCCCCATCAGGTGCGCGCCATCACGTGCGCGGCCATCAGATCTTCTGCGAATCGCCCCGCCACATGGGTTGGCGGACGCTGTCGTAGAGGACGTCGCGGCGCTCGCCGGCCAGGGCGGCGAAGACGTGGTCGCCCCAGCGCTCGGACCCCACCAGGGGGGAGGGCATGGCCTCGCGGGTGAACCAGCCGACGTCGCGGCACTCGAGGGGGTGCGCCGTCAACGTGCCGCCGATGGCGCGGCAGTAGAACAGCAGGGAGTACAGAGGCACCCGGGTGAAGCCCAGCCGCAGGCCGTCGAGGACGGCGATGAGGCGCACGGGCTCGACCAGAATGCCGGTCTCCTCCTCCACCTCCTTGACCACCACCTCGGCCGCCGAGTAACCGACGTCGCACCACCCCGTGGGGTAGAGCCAGATCCCCGAGTCGGCCCGCTGGATCAACAGGAGCTCCCCCTGGTCGTTGCCCACGGCGGCACCGACGGCGACCTTGGGGGTCACGTATCCAGGGACGCCCTTGCCCACGGTGTCGAGCCACTCCTGGACGAGGCCGTCGGCATCGGGGTCCTGCTCGGGGTTCTCGTCGGTCTCGGCCCGGATGTCGGCGGCCACCTTGAGGATCTCCTCGAAGCGCTCCTGCTCGTAGAGGCTCTCGGTGAACCCGAGCCCGGTGCGGGCGATGGCCGACAGGCTCTCGCTCCAGCGCAGGAGCGTTTTGAGGGGCACGGCACGATCCACGGAAGGTGACGCTACCGCGCCCCGCCCGCTGCGCCAGAATGGGTCGTGCCCGTCAACGAGGATTGCCGCCACTACGTGATGCGCACCACTCCGCGGGGCGACCGGCTGGAGCGGTGCAAGGTCGATGCCAACGAGCCGCTCCCTTTCGCCTGTCCCGAGGGGTGCGTCTTCTACGAGCCCCGGAAGGTCTCACAGGCCGGGTGGCACGTACCCCGGGACGACGACCGGCGTTAGCCCTCGAAGAGCCCTCGATCAGCCCTCGAGGATGTCGCCCAGGAGATCGACGGTGATGCCCTCGCCCCGGAGCCACTCGAGCGCGGCGTCGATCTGGTCGGCCTCGCCGTCGATCAGGCACACGATCCACCCGCGATGCTCCTCCACATCGGCCCGCCGGATGTCCGGCTCCACGTCGAAGCGCCGGACCAGCGTGGCCAGGACGGGCCGGCGGACCGCCGACTCGGGGAACGTCAGCTTGACCCGGACCTGACTCACGGCGTCTCCCCGCCGGCCGACACCTCCCCGCCGGCCAACAAGCGGTTCATGCTGCCCGACCGGAAGCCCTCGAGGTCCAACGCCACGAAGGTGAAGCCGGCGCCACGGACGGCCTCGACGACCTCGTGGCGCCTCCGCAGCACCTCGCCGAAGTCCTCGGGGCGGCACTCCAGCCGGGCCGTCGCACCGTGGTGGCGCACGCGGAGCGGCCCGAGCCCGAGGGCCCGCAGGGCGGCTTCGGCCCCGTCCACCGCCCGCAGGCGCCCGAGGGTGACGGGCGTGCCGTAGGGCAGCCGCGAGGCCAGGCAGGCCGCCGCCGGCTTGTCCCAGGTGCGCAGGCCCAGCTCTCTCGACCAGTGCCGAATGTCGGCCTTGGTGAATCCGGACTCGACCAGGGGAAACGTCGCTCCGGCGGCGGCGGCGGCCGCCTGCCCGGGCCGGTGGTCCCCCAGGTCGCTGACGTTGACACCCAGCACGACCCGGGCCGACTCCGCCCGGGCCAACGGGGTGAGGACCGACATCAGCGCCGTCTTGCAACGGGCACAGCGGTCGGCGCCGTTGCCCACGTAGGCCGGGTCGCTCATCTCGTCGGTCGGCACACCCATCCAGCGCAGGTCCCATTCGTCGGCCAGGGCCCGGCACTCGTCCGCCTCGCCGGAGGCCAGCGAGGGCGAGAGCGCCGTGACGCAGAGCACCCGGGGCCGTCCGAGCGTGTCCCGGGCCACCTTGGCCAGGAGGGCCGAGTCCACCCCCCCGCTGAAGGCCACCACGACCGGGCCGAGGCGGCGCAGGTGCTCACGCAGCGTGTCGAGCGACGCCGTCGACGTCGACGCCGTCACCTCGCCGCCGCCAGGACGGCCAGCACGGCGTCGAGGTCGCCGGTCATGCCGGTGTAGAAGGGACCGAACTCGGCGTACCGGGCCGAGGCCTCGTCGAAGCGCATCTGGTAGACGCAGTCCTTCAGGTCGTCGGGGTTCACCCCGAAGAGGGTGACCCCCCACTCGAAATCGTCGAGACCGGTCGATCCGGTGATCACCTGGAGGATACGCCCGTGGAAGGTCCGGCCCAGCTTCCCGTGGCCCGCCATCAGGTCCGTGCGGGCCTCGAAGTCGAGGCGGTACCAGTTGTCGTCCGCCGTGCGCCGCTTGGACATCGGATAGAAGCAGAACGCCGGCTTCCCCTCCGGCGGGAGCTGGGGGTAGAGCCGGGCCTGGCGCAGCTCCTCGGGCACGCCGGCGGCGGCGGCGTACTCGGACACCTCGGTCAGCGAGACGTACGACGCCACCGGTTCCGCCCCGGCCCCTCCGACGGCCGTCTGGAACCGGCGCAGGCGCCACAGGTCGGGCCCGAGCACCATGAGCGCCAGGTCGGCCTTGTGCCCGAGGAGGGCGGCCGGCACCACCTGGTACCCGTCCGCCCGGGCCGCCGCCACGGCCCCGGTGAGGCCGGCCCGGTCCAGGTCCCCCCCGACCCGGCAGAACAGGTGGAGCACGGCCCATCCGGTCGAGGGGGCGAGCGGGGACTCGGAGGCCATGACGCTTCAGTGTAGAGAAGCCCGGGCGTGCCCCGGTCGGGCGCACCCCGGCCCGGACGCGACCCCGGCCCGGAAGCGACGGAACGCCCCGCAGGGCGCTCCGTCGTGCTCCGATGGGGACCCGAGGGGTCCGACCGAGGGTCTAGAAGTCGTCCATCCCGCCGCCCGGCATGGCCGGACCGGCGTTCTCCTCGGGCTTGTCGACGATGACGGCCTCGGTGGTGAGGAACAGCGCCGCGATGGAGGCGGCGTTCTGCAGGGCCGACCGGGTCACCTTGGCGGCGTCGATGACGCCGTCCTTGAACAGGTCGCCGTATTCGCCGGTGGCCGCGTTCAAGCCGTGGGCACCCTTGAGGTGGCGGACCTTGTCCACGATGACCCCGCCTTCGAGACCGGCGTTGACGGCGATCTGCTTCAGCGGCTCCTCGACGGCCCGGGCCACGATGCGCGCCCCGGTGGCCTCGTCGCTGTCGAGCTTCTCGGCTCCCTCGAGGATGGCGGTCTGCGCCCGGAGCAGCGCCACCCCGCCGCCGGGCACCACGCCCTCCTCGATGGCCGCCTTGGTGGTCGAGACCGCATCCTCGATGCGGTGCTTCTTCTCCTTCAGCTCGACCTCGGTGGCGGCCCCGACCTTGATCACGGCCACCCCACCCGACAGCTTGGCCAGCCGCTCCTGGAGCTTCTCGCGGTCGTAGTCCGAGTCGGTGTTCTCGATCTCGGTCTTGATCTGATTGACCCGGCCCTTGATGTCGTTCTCCGAGCCGGCGCCCTCGATGATGGTGGTCTCGTCCTTGGTGATGACCACCTTGCGGGCCGTGCCGAGCAGGTCGAGCGTCACGTTCTCGAGCTTGAGGCCGACCTCCTCGGTGACCACCTGGCCGCCGGTGAGGATGGCGATGTCCTGGAGCATGGCCTTGCGGCGCTCGCCGAAGCCCGGGGCCTTGACGGCCACGGAGCGGAAGGTGCCCCGGATCTTGTTGACCACCAGGGTGGCCAGTGCCTCGCCCTCGACGTCCTCGGCGATGATCAGCAGCGGCTTGCCGCCCTGCATGACCTTCTCGAGCACCGGCAGCAGGTCACGGACGGCCGTGATCTTGGTGCCGACGAGGAGGATGTAGGCGTCTTCCAGCACGGCTTCCATGCGCTCGGGGTCGGTCACGAAGTACGGGGCGATGTAGCCCTTGTCGAAGCGCATGCCCTCGACCAGGTCCATGTCCATGCCGAACGACTGGCTCTCCTCGACGGTGATGACGCCGTCCTTGCCGACCTTGTCGATGGCGTCGGCGATCATCTCGCCGATCTCGGTGTCGGCCGCGGAGATGGAAGCCACTTGGGCGATCTGCTCCTTGGTGTCGGCCGGCTTGGCCAGGTCGTGCAGCGAAGCTACGGCCGCTTCGACCGCTACTTCAATGCCCTTCTTCAGCGACATCGGGTTGGCCCCGGCGGCTACGTTCTTCAATCCTTCGCGAACCATGGCCCAGGCCAGTACCGTCGCGGTCGTGGTGCCGTCACCGGCTACGTCGTCGGTCTTCTTGGCGACTTCCTTCACCAGTTCGGCGCCGATGCGCTCGTACGGGTCCTCGAGGTCGATTTCCTTGGCGATGGACACGCCGTCGTTGGTGATGGTGGGGGCTCCCCACTTCTTGTCCAGGACCACGTTGC
>JBKQIP010000188.1:0-6468 GCA_052148295.1 Acidimicrobiales bacterium | reverse complement strand
TCGGCGGGCGCATCGGCCGGGACTGGCGGGACTCCGAGCCCTGGTGGCCCCCGGAGACCACGGCCCCGGCGGGGGCGCCCAACGTGGTGCTCGTCGTCCTCGACGACGTGGGGTTCGCCCAGCTCGGCTGTTACGGCTCCGACATCGCCACCCCGGTGATCGACGGGCTGGCCGCCTCGGGGCTGCGGCTGGCCAACTTCCACACCACCGCGCTGTGCTCGCCCTCCCGGGTCTGCCTGCTGACCGGGCGCAACCACCACCGCAGCGGCATGGGGCGGGTGGCCGACCTGGCCGTCGGGTTCCCCGGCTACTGGGGCAAGCCACCGCGGGAGAACGGCTACCTCTCCGAGGTCCTGCGCCAGGAGGGCTACGCCACGTATGCCGTGGGCAAGTGGCACCTGAGCCCCGAGGACCAGGTCGACATGGCGTCGTCCCGGGCCACGTGGCCGCTCGCACGCGGCTTCGACCGCTGGTACGGGTTCCATGGCGGGGAGACGCATCAGTTCATGCCGGCGCTGTTCCACGACAACCACGCCGTCCGCCCGCCGCGGAGCATCGACGAGGGCTACCACCTGAGCGCCGACTTGGCCGACCGCTCCATCGAGTTCGTGGGCGACCTGCGGGCCGTCGACGAGGAGCGGCCGTTCTTCCTCTACCTGTGCACCGGCGCCTGCCATTCACCGCACCAGGCGCCACCGGAGTGGATCGAGCGCTACCGGGGCGCGTTCGACGCGGGCTGGGACGAGTGGCGTGAGCGCACCTTCGCCCGCCAGCTCGAGCTGGGGGTGGTGCCGGCGGGCACCGCGCTGTCCCCGCGCCCGCCCTGGGTGCGCCCGTGGATCGAGCTGGGCGAGGCTGAGCGGGCCCTGGCGGCGCGCTTCATGGAGTGCTTCGCCGGCTACCTGTCCTACACCGACCACCAGCTCGGCCGGCTCTTCTCGTTCCTGGCCGACGTGGGCGACCTCGACCACACCGTGGTGATCCTCGTCTCGGACAACGGGGCCAGCTCGGAGGGGGGTTCCGAGGGCTCCATCAACGACATCCGGCTGGAGAACCTCGACCCGGCCTCGGTGGACGAGATGACGGGGAGGATCGAGCAGATCGGCGGTCCCCTCACCCACAACAACTATCCCTGGGGCTGGGCCATGGCCGGCAACACCCCGTTCAAGCGCTGGAAGCGAGAGGTCCACGAGGGCGGGGTGGCCGACCCGTGCATCGTGAGCTGGCCGGCGCGCCTGGGGCCGTCGGCCGGCGGGGTCCGCCACCAGTTTGTCCACGCCATCGACGTCCTACCCACCGTGCTCGAGCTGGTGGGGGTGCCGGCCCCGGCGCGGATCGAGGGGGTGGCCCAGTCGCCCCTCGACGGGTCGAGCTTCGCCCCGCTGCTCGGACCCGAGGGCGCCCACGCCCCCGGCGCGCACCTGACCCAGTACTTCGAGATGCTCGGATCGCGGGCCATCTACCACGACGGCTGGAAGGCGGTGACGTTCCACCCGGTCGGCCCGGTCTACGACGACGGTCTCAATCCCAACGCCCCCTTCGACGACGACGTGTGGGAGCTCTACCACGTGGCCGAGGACCTCTCGGAGACCAACGACCTGGCGGCGGCCGAGCCCGAGCGGCTGGCGGCGATGATCGAGCGGTGGTGGGCCGAGGCCGAGCGCAACGACGTGCTCCCCTTGGACAACCGGCCGCTGTGGGCGCTGATCAACAAGAGGCCCGACGCCCGGCGGGACCGTGCCGTCTTCCGCTACTTCCAAGGTGGCGCACCGGTGCCCGAGTCGGTCGCCGTCCCGGTCCAGAACCGCTCGCACACGGTGCGGGCCGACGTGGTGATCGGCGAGGGGGTCGTCCCGAGCGGCGTGCTGATCGCCGTGGGCTCGGCCCTCGGCGGGTGGTCGCTGCACCTCCTCGACGGCCGGCCCCGTTACGTGCACAACCTCTACGGCAAACGCCGCCACGTGTTCGCCGGCCCCGCCGCACTGGACCCCGGGAGCCACCGGGTGGCCATGGAATTCGAGAAGGACGATGGCCTCGGGGGCCGGGTCCGGCTCCTGGTGGACGGCGCGGTGGTCACCGAGGGGGAGATCAAGCGCTTCACCCCGGCCGCGTTCAACGGGCTGGGGGTGGGGCTGACCTGTGGTTACGAGTGGGGCCCGGCCGTGGGCGAGGGCTATGTGGCCCCGTTCCCCTTCAACGGCACCATCATGCGGGCCGAGGTGGAGGTGACCGGGCCGGTCGTGCGCAACCCCCTGGCCGAGATCGCCGCCATCATGGCCGAGCAGTGAGCGCCAACGGGCGGCCACTCGCCGCACGGCGGAGGAACCGTCGTCGGCGGGTACCATGCACCCACACGCCGGCCCACCACGCCGGCTCACCACGCCGGCTCACCTCACCAGGTGCGCCCACCCCGTGAGGTCGGCTCCTTCGCCCGCTACCGACCCCGGGGGACACATGGTCTCTGGCAACGACGCGCACGACTTCGATGTGATCGTCATCGGCGCCGGGTACGGGGGCGTGACGGCGGCGGCGTTGTGCGCCCAGCAGGGGAAGCGGGTCGCCCTCATCGACAAGACACCGCGCGCCGGCGGCAAGACCCAGACCCTCGACCGCAAGGGGTACCGCTACGAGATGTTCGGGGCCGTCGGCATCCCGGCGCTCGACTCGCGGTTCCACGAACTGGTCGACGTCCTGGGCATCGGCGACCGGGTCGACTTTCTCATCCCCGAGGGCGAGGTGGCGGCGTTGCACTACCGTCCTCCCGAGGGCGGGTGGCGCAGCATGCGCTCTGCTCTGCAGCAGACCGGCTCCGAAGAGGAGATGGCGTCGCTGCGGCGAGTGTTCGGCGCCACCGACGACGATCTCGCCAAGCTCGGGGAGTTCTATCTGGCGATGATCGCCATGTCCGACGAGGACATTGCCGCGCTCGACGAGGTCGGCACCGTGGACTTCGTCAGGCCGTTCGGGTTGCCGGTGGGGCTCACGAGCCAGATCTACTCGACGCTCAACATGTTGTTCGTCGCACCGGTCGATCGACTGGCCGCCTCCGAGGCGGTGCTGGTGCTGCGCAACATGGCGGTGAGCGGGGCGGGACGGTTCCACCGTGGCGGATACGGCCGCTTGGCCGAGGTGTGCGCCCAGGTCGTCGCCGAACGGGGCGGCCTGTTCCTCCCCAGCACCCGGGTGCAGCACATCATCGTCGAGCACGGGCAGGCCGTCGGTGTGCAGACCGACAAGGGAGCGTTCCGAGCGCCCGCCGTCGTCTCCAACGCGGGTGTGCAGCCGACCGTGCTCAAGCTGGCTCCCGCCGAGTCCTTCCCCGGGGCGTACGTGGAGCGGGTCCGGAAGCTCGAACCGAGCTGGGCCATCGCCGGCGTGCGCTATGTGTTCGATGCGCGCGTCTTCGATGCCGCGTTGATCCCGATCTTCTCGGATCACAGTTGGCTCGACTCCGAACGCTTTGCCGCCATGGAGGCGGGCGAATGGCCCGATGTCCCGCTCATCGCCATCGACGTGGCGTCCGAGTTCGACCCGAGCCTGGTGGCAGAGCCCGAACACCAGGTGGCGAACATCCAGGTCTTCGTCTCGCCTGATCCGGACTCCGCCATGGGCGAGGAGGCCGTCCGACGAGCCCGTGCCGTGATCGACGACCTGTATCCACAGATCCGGGAGCACACGCTGCGCACCGAACCCTACGGTGCCCGTCAGATCTCGCGCATGACACGCGACGCCACCATGCCCGGTACGGGCGGTGAGGCCGTGGGTCTGGCCCAGGTCGTCGGTCAGGTGGGCAAGGGCAAACCCGATGCCCGTACCCCTCTGCGGGGGCTCTACCTCGTCGGTTGTGATGCCGGTGGTCGGGGTTCGGGCACCCACCAGGCCGTTGACTCGGGGTTCAACGTTGCCACCATGGTGGCCGAGGACTGGTCGTAGCGAGCCGGCGTTCGGACGGGACCCCGGACTACGACCAGAGCTCAGCCCGGCGCGACCACCAGGCCTCGGCGGCGGTCATCGCGCCTTCGGCCTCGCGGATGCCGTCGCCCACGAGCCCTGCGGTGGCAGCCCAGTGCAGGGGTACAAGGGCGAGAGCCCCGGGGAGCCATCGGTGCTCGTCGCGAGTCAACGGTTCCGGAGCCGTGCTTTCGTAGGCGTCGAGCAGTCGTCTCGGCTCGAGCCATTCGCCGCTCGGTGCGACCTGGTGCAGGCTGGCCGCGATGTCGTACAGCCGCTCCCTGACCCTCGCGAAATCCAGGTCGAAGGTGGCCCAAGAGCCGTCTGACAGTTCTCCCGCGTTGCCCAATTTGTAGTCCCCATGAATCGGAGCGCATGGCAGCTCGACCTCCTTCCGGAGCTTGGAGAGCTCGCCGGTCAGTTGGCGCATCCGATGCACGACCGGCTCGCTGCGGGGTCCGAGCCTGCGGCGTGTGAAGCCGACCGAGTATCGCAGTTGGCCGAAGGTTCTGTGGTCGTCGAGGGGTTCGGGCGGACTGGGCTCCCAGACTGCTTTGAGCGCAGTGTGAACGCGTCCGAGCTCCTCGAATACGCGGACGTAGGAGTCCTCGTCCGCCCGTGGCTGCACGTGATCGATGAACTCCTCAAGCTCAGCCCAACGATCAGCGACCCTCAGGAGGTCGCAGCCGGAAATCGGAATCGGCCGAGCGACGCGGACTTGCGTCCGCTGGAGCCGTTCCCGCAAGCGCCGCAGTCCCGCGACTCGCCCGCGGCGGACCCAGGGCCTGTGAACCCGGAGGACAACCGGCGGCTCAGCGTCTATCCGCAGGTTGAGGTTGAATCCACCGCCGATGTCTGCCCATCCGGCCCCGCGCGCGACGCGGTCGATCAGGGCCGAGACGGCCGGATCATCTGGGCTGGCTCTAGGTCCAAACCAGCGCGGCAAGGCAGGGGGAGAGGTCGAAGCTTCGATTCCGGTCATGGCAATGGCCCGCCAGCGCACCCAACGGAGGGTCCGCCGGCGAACCCATCCTCATCGACGCAGGTCGATCGCGCCACGCATGTGCCGGCAGGCGACAGGCCGAACGTTGGATGACGCGGCACTAGAGCACCCCGACCTTGCCGACACCCTGGGGAGGTCATGAACCTGGGCGGTGACCCTTTGCTTAGCAGGTCGGTTTTCCGCAGCGGGTCAGCCTGCCTTGCGTCTGCTGACCGGACGGGGAAGAGTCGAGGCCGGATGTCTGTGTCTACCGCCCACACGGCGGCTAGCGCCGATTGCGTGGCAGCTGCCATAGGAGGTAGATGGCACCGCCGATCACGACCGACACGGCCCACAGCCCGAGCGGGAGGCCGAGGCCGGTCTGCGGGGTTGCCACGCCCGTGTAGATGGTCCAGCCCAAGAAGATCGCCTGGATGGCCAGGAAGACCCACAGGAAGACCTTGTTCCTGTTGCTCATCGGCGGCCGGTGTCCCCGGCCTCGCACGATGTTCATGTACGAGCCCGGCCCGTACGGCTCCGGCTCCGGTGGTGACGTGTCGGTGCTCATGTCGGCGCCTCCTTGGTATCTCCAGAGTGGCACCAGCACGTTACGCCGCGCATCAGCTGATCTGGCGGGCAGTCGGATGAATAACCCGGCCAGCTCGACGGCTGAGCCGATCAACCGATCGGCTGAGTGCTACGGCCATCCTCGGCAGGCATCGGCACACGCGCTAGGCTGCACCGTTTGACCGTGAGCAGGGCCGCGCCAGTAGTTTGCATCCAGATGGCTCGGCAGTGCTGGCCACTCAGATGTTGACGATCGGAGGCGTGCCACATGCGTGCCACAACGGGGGACAACTGCGGTCAGTGTCGACCCTCTCTGACCGCGAAGTGAACTCCTAAGCAGTAGGTCCCGCGTTCGAGTCGCGGTCGGGGCGTAGATAGTGCGGGTAGACCTTCATATTCGGAACTATGATCGTCCTATTGAGGTACTGCTCGCAGGCAATCACTCGATCCGAAATATCGGCCCGCGGATGGCCGTTCGGTGCGCGCTGACCAGGCAGAACTGTGATCCAGATCTGTGCCGCAGAGGCGGTCTGCCGCCGGGGGAGCCAACTGGGGAGCCAGCGGCATCCGCTGGAGCCGTTGTCTTGCGTGGCGCTTTCCTGGCCCGGACGCCGCCACGGTATCAGCAGCGGGGGTGCACGGGTCGCGGCGACGCCAGCCGCCGATACCGTCTTCTCGCACGTGCTGGGCGAAAGCATCGGAGCGGTACCCGGGCGGCCGTGGGGTGATGATTGCGGTCCGCATCCATCTTTCCCTGGCTGCTTCAACTCGACCCGGTCGGCAGAAGCGGGCGTTCTAGGTGCAAGCGGCGATGCATAATCGTGCGGGCTGCCGATCACGTCTTGAGCGGACTGGACCCGGCGGGCTGGGTGATCGTCTGATTTGCCGGGTGCCTGCCGGGTTAGCTGATTGCGGTCGGCCGGCGGGATCTTTACGCTGCTCCTCATGGGGCTGGTCCAGGCGCTTGA
>JBKQIP010000187.1:0-15207 GCA_052148295.1 Acidimicrobiales bacterium | reverse complement strand
GCCGCTGGCCGAGTCGGTGGGCGACAGCGGCGGCGTCACCTTCGTCCCGGCCCTGACCGGGCTGGGCAGCCCGTGGTGGGACCCGGCGGCGCGGGGCATCATCACCGGCATCACGCGCGGGGCGGGGCGGGCCCAGTTGGCCCGGGCCTGCGTCGAGGCCGTCGCCTTCCAGGTGCGCGACATGACCGACGCCATGCAGGCCGCCTCGGCCCACCCCCTGCGGGCGCTGCGGGCCGACGGGGGTGCCGCCGCCATGGACCTGCTCCTCCAGCTCCAGGCCGAGCAGAGCCGCATTGCGGTGGCCCGTCCCCGCTCGCTCGAATCGACCGCACTGGGCGCGGCCACCCTGGCCGGGCTGGCCGAGGGCATGTGGACCCTCGACGATCTCGCCGGGTTGTGGAGCTCGGCCGCACGGTTCACGCCCGAGCTCCCTGAGGAATTGACGGACGCGGTGTACGCCGTCTGGCGCCGCGCCGTCGACCGGTCCCGGGGATGGGCGGCGGAGTGAGCGGGACCGGCGGGAAGGGACGCGACAGCTCCGCCCGGGCGGGCTCGACGGGGCGGACCGGCGGGACGGGCCACCCGTGGTGGCCCGAGCTCACGCTCGCCTCGTGGGAGGACACCCGAGACACCCTGCACCTGTGGACCCAGGTGGTCGGCAAGGTCCGCCTGGGCCGCGAACCGATGCTGAACCACTGGTGGCAGGTGACCCTGTACGTGTCGGCCCGCGGCCTGACCACCGGGCTCATGCACACCGGCGACGGCCGCGGCGTGGAAATCGAGTTCGACTTCCTCGACCACCTGCTCCGGCTGCAGACCACCGACGGCCGCCACCGCACCGTCCCGCTGCGGCCACAATCGGTGGCCGAGTTCTTCGCCGCCACCATGACGGCCCTGGCCGACCTCGATGTCGCCGTCACCGTGTACCCCCGACCGAACGAGGTGGCCGACGCCGTGCCGTTCCCCGACGACCGGCGGCACCGCGCCTACGACGGCGACGCGGTGCAGCGCTTCTGGCGGGCGCTGCTGCAGGCGGAACGGGTGATGCGCACCTTCCGTGCCCGCTTCCTCGGCAAGGCCAGCCCGGTGCACTTCTTCTGGGGAGCCCCGGACCTGGCGGTGACCCGCTTCTCGGGGCGTCCGGCGCCCCTGCACCCAGGAGGCGTGCCGAATTGTCCCGACCGGGTGCAGCAGCTGGCCTACAGCCACGAGCTGCACAGCTGCGGCTTCTGGCCCGGGGGAAGCGAGGAGGGCTCGTTCTACGCTTACGCCTACCCGCAGCCCGACGGTTTCGCCGAGTGGCCCATCTCGCCGCCCGAGGCCCGCTACGACACCGCCGCCGGCGAGTTCGTCCTGCCCTACACCACGGTGCGCACCGCGTCCGACCCCGACGCCGTGCTCCTGGACTTCTTCCAGAGCTCCTACGAAGGCGCGGCCGAGCTGGGTGCCTGGGACCGCGCCGCGCTCGAGGTCGATCCGGTCCTCCGCCAGAAATCACCAGGACCTTCGCCATGACCTTCGCAAGGAACTGACCAGGCCTTCCCCGACGAGAGGAAATAAAGCAAGATATTCCTTGTTATAATCCCCGACGAACGAAGATTGCGTTCGAGAAGGGTGGCCGGCCATGAGCGTGGCGATCGTGACGGGAGCCTCACGGGGGCTCGGGGAGGCACTGAGCACGGGGTTGGCCCGCCGGGGGTGGTCCCTGGTCATCGACGGCCGGGACGCCGCCGCCCTGGGGGTGGCCGCCTCGCGGCTGGACCCGGCCGAGGGTGCCTCCATGCAAGCGATAGCCGGGGACATCGGCGACCCGGCGCATCGCGCCGCGCTGGTCGCCGCCGCCGCCTCGCTGGGCGGGCTCGACCTCCTCGTCAACAATGCCGGCACGCTCGGGGCCTCGCCGCTGCCGGGGGTGGCCGACTATCCCCTGGCGGCGCTGCGGACCGCCCTCGAGGTGAACGTGGTGGCGCAACTCGGCCTGATCCAGCTCGCCCTCCCGCTGCTCCTGGCCGCGCCCCGGCCCCGACTGATCAACGTCACCTCGGACGCCGCGGTCGAATCGTACGAGGGCTGGGGCGGCTACGGCGCCAGCAAGGCGGCCCTCGAGCACCTCGGCGCCACCTTGGCCGCGGAGCAGCCGACGCTACGGGTGTGGTCGGTCGACCCCGGCGACCTCCGCACGGCCATGCACCAGGAGGCCTTCCCTGGTGAGGACATCTCGGACCGACCGGAGCCGGGCACCGTGGTCCCGGCCTTCCTCGCGCTCGTCGAGAGCGACCGGCCCAGCGGCCGCTACCGGGCCGCCGACCTGGCGCCGTCGGAGGTCGGGGCATGAGCGCCCTGGTCGACGCCGCGCCGTCGCCCCGGGTTCCGGCGCTCCAGCCCCTGTCCTTCACGCTTCCGCCGGTTCTCGAGGCCCCCTCCCCGCCCGAATACCGGGGCATGACCCGCGACGCCGTCCGCATGCTGGTGGCCCACAAGGGGGACGGCTCGATCGTGCACTCCCACTTCTGCGAGCTCCCCCGCTTCCTGGACGAGGGCGACCTGGTGGTCCTCAACACGTCGGGCACCCTGGCGGCCGAGGTCGACGGCATGGCGCCGGACGGCGAGGGGGTGGCGGTCCATCTCTCGACGCAGCTCCCGGCCGGGCTGTGGACGGTGGAGGTCCGCCGCGACGGCCGTGCCCACCTCGACCTCGCGCCCGGGTCCTACGTCACGCTGCTCGGTGGGGGCCACGTCGCCCTGCTCACGCCCTACGCTCCGGGTCCCGGTGGGGTCGGCGTGCGCCTGTGGGTGGCCCGGGTCGAGGTGCCCCAACCCCTCACCACGTTCCTGGCCCGTCACGGTCGACCGATCCGCTACGGCTACGTCCAGGGATCCTTCCCCATCGCCGCCTACCAGAACGTGTACGCCACCGAGCCCGGGTCGGCGGAGATGCCGAGCGCCGGACGACCGTTCACGCCCGAGCTGCTGACCCGGCTGGTGGCGAAGGGCGTGGGGGTGGCCCCGCTGCTCCTCCACACCGGCGTGGCGTCACTGGAGGCCGGCGAGCCGCCCTACGCCGAGTACTTCAGGGTGACCGCGTCCACGGCCCACCGGGTCAACGACGCCCGGCGCACCGGCGGTCGCGTCGTCGCGGTGGGCACCACCGTGGTGCGCGCCCTGGAGTCGGTGGTGGACCCCCACGGGCGGGTGCACCCCACGGAGGGCTGGACCGAGACCGTCGTGACCCCGGACCGACCGGTCCGCTCCATCGACGGCTTCCTGACCGGATGGCACGAACCCGAGGCGTCACACCTGGCCATGCTCGAGGCCATCGCCGGCCGGCCCCTGCTCGAAGCCTCCTACCGGGCCGCCCTGGCCGAAGGGTACCTGTGGCACGAGTTCGGCGACGTGCACCTGATCCTGCCGTGAGCGACGATCCTGGCGGGCGCGACGATCGTGCGGTGACCGACGATCCTGCCGGGCGCGACGATCCTGCCGGGCGCGACGATCGTGCGGTGAACGGCGCCCCGCTGGCCACGCTGCCGACCACCCGTCGCGCCATCCTCAACCTGCTCAAGCGCCGGGGGCCCCTGGCCGCCGGCGCCCTGGCCGACGAGCTCGGCCTCACCCCGGCCGCCATCCGACTCCAGCTGGCCCATCTCGAAGAGGACGGGCTGCTCGAGCGCACCGCCACCCCCGGCGACGACGTCCGGCGCGGCCGGCCGGCGCACCGCTACGCGCTCTCGGCGGCGGCCGAGGCCCTGTACCCCAAGCGCTACGGCGACCTGACCACCGAGTTGCTCGGGTACCTGGGCGGGCCCGACGGGGAGCAGGTCGACGCGCTGTTCGAGCAGCGGCGGCGGCGGCGGGTCGAGGGGGCCCGACCCCGGCTGGCCCACCTCCCCTTCCGGGAGCAGGTGGCGGCGCTGGCCGCCATCCTGGACGAGGACGGGTACCTGGCCGACGCCGAGGAGCAGCCCGACGGGAGCTGGCTCGTCACCGAGCACAACTGTGCCATCCTCACCGTGGCCCACGGCTTCTCGCAGGCCTGCTCGAGCGAGCTCTCCTTCATCCGTGACGCCCTGCCCGGGGCCACCGTGGAGCGGGTGGCCCACCTCATGGACGGCGCCCACGTCTGCGCCTACCGCATCAACCCCCCGGCACCGGGCTGATGTCGATCACCTCGGCCCCGTCCACCTCGTGGATCTCGTGCCGAAGGAGCTCGACCAGGTGCTCGCCCCCCAGCTCAATGACGAACTCGTCGACCGCGTTGCCGTCGACCCGTTCGAGAATGTGAATGGCCACGATGTCACCGCTCACGGCCCCGATCCGGCTGGCCACCAGGCCCAGGGCGCCCGGCCGGTCGGGCAGCGCGATGCGGACGACGTAGCCGGACATGGGCCAAACGATAGGCGGTCTGTGTAAACAGACTGTTTCCTGGGCCGGCGTCGACGGTCGCTCAGGTGGTGGCCGGGGCGCGGGAGGGGACGTACTCGTCCACGTACTCCCGCTCGGACAGCCGGGCGATCTCGTGCATCAGGGCGTCGGTGAAGGCACGGCACTGGGTGTGGTCGTGGTCCCCCATCGGATCGTCCGGGTCGGCCGGGCTCTCCATCTGCATGGGCCGGCCGAAGCGGATGGTCACCGTCTTGAAGGGGCGCAGCATCTTCGAGTCCACCGGCTGCACCTCGACGGTGCCCACCACGCCGACCGGGATGATGGGCACGCCGCACTCCCGGGAGAGCCGGGTCACGCCGGTCCGCCCCTTGTGGACGTACCCGTCGGTCGATCGCGTCCCCTCCGGGTAGAGCCCCAGGAGCTGGCCGCCGCCCAGCACCTCCGCCCGCGCCGTCTCGAGGGCGCGTTCGGAGGCGCTGCCCCCGCCGCGACGGATGGGGATCTGCCCCGCCGCCCGGAAGAACCACGCCGTCTTCCGGGCATCGAAGTACTCCGCCTTGGCCAAGAAGGTCACCCTGCGGGTCACCACCAGCGGGATGAAGAAGGAATCGCAGAAGGACTGGTGGTTGGCGGCCAGGACGGCCGGGCCGTGCTTGGGGATGTGCTCGCGACCCTCGACCCTGACCCGCCACAGGAGGAAGAACAAGGGAGTGAGAATGGCCTTGAGCACCCAGTACCCCACCCCGGACAACGTAGCTCCGGCACCGGCCCGGTGCGTCGGGGGAGGCCGCTGTGCTGGACTGCGAGGGAGGGCCGCCCGGCCCAGGGAGGTGCACCGTGTCCGCACAGACGCTCACTGCAGAGCCGTTTCTCTCCGGTCTGTACTTCGGCGAATGTCCCCGATGGCACGAGGGCCGCCTGTGGTACTCGGACTTCTTCGACCACGCCGTGTTCTCGGTGTCCCCCGAGGGCGAGCGCCGCACCGAGGTGCCCTTCGAGGGGGAACCGGCCGGCCTGGGCTGGCTCCCCGACGGCCGGCTCCTCGTCACCTCCCGGCTCGACCGCGCCATCCTCCGGCGCGAGCCCGACGGGACCCTGGTCCGTCACGGCGAGCTCACCCCCTGGGCCACCTGGCACGCCAATGACATGGTGGTGGCCTCCAACGGGCAGGCCTACGCCGGCAACTTCGGCTTCGACCTCGATGGCCTCTACGACGGGACGGTCGACCGCAGCCAGGTCTCCAACACGTCGCTGGTGCGGGTCGACCCCGACGGGACGAGCCTCGAGGCGGCCGGCGACATCGCCTTCCCCAACGGCACGGTCATCACCGACGACGGCGCCACCCTCATCATCGCCGAGAGCATGGGCGGGCGGCTAACCGCCTTCGACCGCCTGCGCGACGGCACCCTGACCGGCCGCCGCCTGTGGGCGGCGCTGCCCGGTGTCGCCCCCGACGGTATCTGCCTGTGCGCCGACGGCACCGTGTGGGTGGCCAACGCCGGGGGGTCCGAGTGCGTCCGAGTGGCCGAGGGGGGCGAGATCGTCGAGCGGGTCACCACCAGCCAGAGTTGCTTCGCCTGCATGCTCGGAGGGGCCGACCGCCTGACGCTCTACCTGGTCACCGCCGCCTCCAGCCATGCCGCCCGGGCCCGGGGCGACCGGACGGGTGCGATCGAGCAGGTGCGCACCTCGGTGCCCGGGGCCGGGCTGCCCTGAGCGCGCCATCGCCTCGTCGCTCAATCGGGCGGGCGACCGACCTCCTGGACCAGCCACTCGTTGCCGTCGGGATCGGCGAACGAGAAGAAGGACCCGTAGTCGGCCCGCTGCGGATCGGGCCCGGCGACCTGCTGCCCGTCCTCGAAATGGAAGGGCTCGCTGACCGCGGCGCCGCGCCCGGTGAGCTCGGCCCGGGCCCGGTCGAGGTCGGCCACGACGAGGTGCAGGCCACCGAGGGAGCCCGCCGCTTCGGTGTTGCGCATGAGGGCGATCGAGCAGGCCGAGCCCCGGGGCGTCAGCTGCACCACGCGGAACTCGTCGCCGGCGCTGACGTCGACCAACAGGTCGAAACCGGCCTGGTCCAGGTAGAAGGCCTTGGCCCGGTCGATGTCCGAGACCGGTAGCACAATCAGCTCGAGCTTCCAATCCACCGCGTGCTCCTCTCTGCCGTCGATGAGCGGGTCCACCGGTGCAGACGTCGATGGGGCTCCGGACTCATCCCCGAGCCCGCGAGGGCGTCGGGGGCCCGGCGCCGCCGCTCCGGGTCAGCCCAGCTTGGTCAGCGCGCCGCGCAGGTTGCGCACCGCCTGCCCGATGCGCTGCTCGTTCTCGATGAGCGCGAAGCGCACGTGGCCGTCGCCGCCGGGGCCGAAGCCCACACCGGGTGAGGTGGCCACATCGGCCTCGTTGATCAGGTGCTTGGAGAACTCCAGCGAGCCCATCTCGCGGTAGGGCTCGGGAATGGGGGCCCACACGAACATGGTGCCCTTGGGCGGCACCAGGTCCCAGCCGATGCGGTTGAGCCCGTCGCACAGCGTGTCGCGGCGGGATCGGTAGATCCGGTTGATCTCCTTGGGGTACTCGGGGGCCTCGTTCATGGCCACGATGGCCGCAATCTGGATGGGCTGGAACGTCCCGTAGTCCAGGTAGGTCTTGAGCTTGGTCAGGGCCTGCACGATCTCGGGATGGCCCACCACGAAGCCGACCCGCCACCCCGCCATGGAGAACGACTTGGTCATGGTGTAGATCTCGACCGCCACCTCCTTGGCCCCGGGCACCTGCAGGATGGACGGTGGCTGGTAGCCGTCGAAGCCGAGGTCGGCGTAGGCGAAGTCGTGCACCAGGACGGTCTCGTGCTCCTGGGCGAAGGCCACCAGCCGCTCCATGAAGGAGAGGTCGACGCAGGCCGTGGTCGGGTTGTGGGGGAACGACAGCACGATGACCCGCGGCTTGGGCCAGGACTCCTCCCAGGCGTGCATGAGCCCGTCGAAGAAGGCGTCGCCGGGGTCGGGCGTCCCGACGCCGTCGACATCGATGGACGGCCCGCTCAGGGGGACCTGCCGCACGTCGGCGCCGGCGAAGAGGGGTCCCCAGATGTGGATGGGATACGACGGGGAGGGCACCAGTGCGGTGTCGCCCGGACCGACCAGGACCCACATCAGGTGCGAGAACCCCTCCTTGGCCCCGATGGTGGTGACCACCTCGGTGTCGGGGTCGAGCTCCACGTCGAAGGTGCGGCGGTACAGGTCGCTGACGGCGCTCCGCAGCTTGGGGATCCCCCGCGAGGCGGAATAGCGGTGGTTGCGCGGGTTGTGCGCCGACTCGGCCAGCTTGTCCACCGCCACGTTGGGCGAGGGCAGATCCGGATTGCCGAAACCGAGGTCGATGACGTCGTTGCCGGCTCGCCGCGACGAGGCCTTCAGGTCGTTGATGGTGGCGAAGACGTACGGCGGAAGACCGTTGATCCGGCGGAACTCCATCGTGCGAGTCTACGGCCCGCTCCCGGGCCAGCCCGACCGGCGCCTCACCCGGCGCCCGGCGCGGCCTCCCGGGCGGCCCCCGCCAGCGCGTCGGGGTCGACCGGCCAGCCGAAGACGGCCCAGGTGGCCCCGGCCCGGGCCAGCGCCGCCACGGTGGTCGGGAGCCGCTCCGACGTGGCGGGCGGCGGTCCGGCCCAGGTCACCTCCAGAGCGTCGGGGCCGTGGGCCCGCGAGCCCACCAGCGCCGGATCGCCGTCCCACAGGTTGAGGGCGGCACCGGCCGCCCGCGCCTCGTCCACCCGGGCCGCCGGGCCACCGGCCACCCACACGGTGAGTCCCCGCGCCCGCAGGACCCGAGCCACGTCGACCAGGTCGGACCGGCGTTCGGCCGCCGAGGGGACCGGGATGCCGTAGGCCCGGTTCTCCGCCTCGCTGAGGCGGTCGCCGGTGCCCAGGCCGGCGATGATGCGACCGGGAGCCAGGTGGGCCAGGGCGGTGAACTGGTCGATCAGGACCTCGCCGGGCACCAGCCCGACCCGGGCCACCAAGGTCCCGAAGAAGGGTCCGCCGCCCGCCGTGGCCGGAGCCGGGTCGGCGGCCAACGCCCCCAGAATGGGAAACGGCGCCAGCGCCGGGCGCTCGGGCTGGCCCATGGGCCAGATGTGGTCGTAGCAGAACACCCCGTCGACCCCGGCCGCGAAGCACCGGGCGGCCGCCGCGAACGCGTCGTCGGGGGTCTCACGGAAGGTGGGGAGCACGACACCGGTCCGTATCACCGCAGCCCCGTCACCACAGCCCCCCGTGGCGGGCCGCCAGCGCCGCGCCCACCGCCCCGGCCCGCTCGCCGAAGACGGCGGGCACGATGGCCACCGCCTCACGCGCCGACCCGCCCTCGACCAGGTCGGTAAAGGCCTCCCGGGCGGCGCCCAGCCAGAGCTCGCCCGCGGCCACCAGCCCGCCTCCCAGCACGATGCACTCCGGGTCCACCGCGCCGACCAGATTGGCCAGACCGAAGCCGACCCACCACCCCACCTGCTCCACCACGGCGCGCGCGTCGGCGTCACCGGCCAGGGCGGCCGCGGTCACGTCCTCGCCACGCACGCGCTCGGCATCCCCGCCGGACCGGACCACCACGGCGGGCAACCGCCCGGCCATCGCCGCCTCCCGGGCCAGCAGGCCCAACCCGCCTCCCGAGGCGTAGCGCTCCCAGCAGCCCCTCCTGCCGCAGGGACACGGGGGACCGGCCGGGTCGACCACCATGTGGCCGATCTCGCCGGCATAGCCGTGGGCGCCCACCCGCAGACGCCCGTCCATGATCAGCGCGCCGCCGATGCCGGTACCCAGCGTCACCACCAGCACGTGGTCGAAGCCCTGGGCCGCGCCCAGTCGGTGCTCGGCCAGCGCGGCGAGGTTGGCGTCGTTCTCGATGAGGATGCGGCGCCCGGCCAGGGGTCCCGACGCCCGTGATGCTCCCGACGCACCCGATGCTCCCGACGCACCCGATGCTCCCGACGCCCCCGCCAGGAGCTGGTGCCAGTCGACCCCGTGCGCCTGGGGGAGATTGGGCGAGAAGCGCAGCCGGCCCTGCCGGTCCACCATGCCGGGCGCGCCCACGCCGATGGCCGGTGCCGACGCCGGTGGCGACGAACCCGTCCCCGACGCGGCATCGAGCTGGGCCACCACCTCGACGATGGACCGTGCCACGTCGGCGCCCACGTCGGCGAGGTCCCCGCCATCGACGCGGCCCGAGGGCGTGGGGACGCGGGCCTCGCTCAGCACGCGGTCGGACGCGCCCAGTGCCACGCCCAGCACCTTGGTGCCGCCGATGTCGATGCCGAAGGCGACGTCGGCGCCGCCCGACGCGCCCGCGTCGGCGGTCACGGCGTGGACTCGACCCGCGCCTTCAGCTCTCGCAGGGCCGTCGACATGATGCGGCTCCGGACCCGCATCTTGATGAAGCCCGGGATGGGCACGCGCAACTCGACCTCGAGGTGGTAGGTCACGTCGGTCCCCGATCCCGGTCCGGGATCGAACACGTAGCTGCCGTCCAGCTTGGCGGTGATGTCCCCCTTGGTCAGTTTCCACGACAGGATGCGCGGCGCCTCGGAGAAGTCGTAGGCCAAGGTGTAGCTGGTGCTGCGCCCGAAGGCGGCGGCGCGAAAGGTGACCAGCAGCGGGCGGCCGTCGCCGTCCCGCTCGAGCACCTCGACCTCCTTGATGTCGGCCGCCCAGTCCGGGTAGCGCTCGATGTCCGCGACCACCGAGAAGCATCGCTCGGGCGAGGCCGACACCGACATGTGTTCTGTGGCCTGATCCGCCACGCTTCGTTGGTCCTTTCTCCGCCGTTCGCCCGCACGAACGGGAGCAGTCAGCCTGCCACTTCCTCCAAGCTGCCGGCCAGCCTAGAAGCGAGAGCGTCGTAGTCGAAGGATGCCACCACGCGGGACCGCCCGGCCGCACCCATGCGCCGGGCCCCGGGCGGATCGGCCAGCAGTTGGCGCAGGGCCTGGGCCACGCAGCCGGGGTCTTCGGGATGGGCCACGACCAGGCCGGTCTCCCCGTGCAGCACCGCCTCGGCCGCTCCCCCGCTGTCCCCCGCCACCGGGGGCACGGCGGCGGCGGCGGCCTCGAGGAAGACGATGCCGAATCCCTCCTGCTCCAGCCCGAACCAACGGTTGCGGCAGGCCATGACGAAGACGTCGGCCGCCCCGAGCAGCGCCGCCCGGTCCTCGTCGCTCAGCCGACCGAGCAGGCGGACGGTGGCCGGGCTGGCCTCGGCCTGGCGTTCCAACTGGGGTGACTGGCGACCCGTCCCGCCGATGGCCAGCACCAGGTCGGGGTAGGAGGGGGCCAGGCGGCCGGCCGCCGCGATGGCCACGTCCATCCCCTTGCGGGGCACCAGCCGGCTCAGGCCGACCACCAACGGACCGGAGGCGGGCAGACCCAGGCGGGCGCGCGACGCCCGGCGTTCCGCCGCCGTCTGGGGCCTGATGGCGCGGGCATCGACGCCCGGAGGGATCTCCACCACAGGGGCCGTGAGCGCGCCGGCGGCGCGACGGCCCTCGGCGGCTGGGTACCCACCGGCCGAGACGACCACCGACGCGGACCGCAGCACGTGGGCCAGCGCCGCCCGGGCCACCGGCACCCGCCCGGGCGCGGTGACCTCGGCCCCGTGCAGGATGACCCCGTAGGGCACGCCGAGGCGGGGTCCCAGCAACCCCAGGGGCAGGGCCGGGTCGAGCAGGACCAGGTCGATGGCGTGCTCGTCGACGCACCGCCGGACGTGGCGCAGCACGCCCGGGGTCGGGAAGTAGAGGATCGGCTCGTCCACCCGCTCGATGCGCACCCCGCGGGCCGCCTGCGCCGCATCGAAAGCGGGTGCGTCCGGATCCGACGAGGCGGTCAGCACCACGAAGGTCTGGGGATCGAGACGCCGCCAGAGCTCCCACAGGTAGTTCTGAATGCCCCCGACCTTGGGCGGGAAGTCGTTGGTCACCAGCAGGTGGCGCTTCACGTCAGCCCGCCTCCCGCGCCGGGAGGCACCCGGAGACGCCGCCGCGGTTACCCGGCGCGGGCCCGGAAGCGCAGGGTCGGCACCAGGCCGGCCCGCTCGAGCATGCGCATCGCCCGGGCCTCGTCGGCGTCGATGACCACGGCGTCGTCCGGCTCCCGCTCCAGCAGGAAGCTGACCACGCAGTCCTGGCAGGCGCCGGTCCCCTGGAGCTGGCAGCAGTCACAGTCGATGGTGAGTGACGTGGGTGTCTCGGGCATGGCGATGTCCCTCTCTGCGTGGGCGTGGCTCATTCGTTGGGTCTCTCTCTGGCCACAGCGTGCCCGCGGGGTGTGACACCGCACCGGGCCGGGTGCCGACGTACGGGCTCGGCCCGGTCACGACGGTCCCGCCCGTCCCGCACCGGTCAGGGCGCGTCGCACCACGTCGGCCGTGTCGCCCACGCCCCAGGCCACGCCTTCGGTGCGCACCTCGGCTCCGATGGCCAGGGCGAAGAACGGGGGGCCGCCGACGCCGTAGTCGGCGTAGGCCGCCGAGCTCATCACCACCTCGGCCGACCCGGGCGGCATCTGCGCCGCCAGCGCGCCGACGGCGGCCGCGTCCTCCTCGTCGGGCCCCCTGGTCACCACCACCACGCGGACTCGGGGCAGAGCGGCACGGAGCTCGCCCGTGCCGTCCCAGAAGTCCCGGCAGCCCAGACAGCTCGAGGAGAGGAAGACGAGGAGGACCGGTTCGGCCGACCGCACGATCCCGACGCCGTGGGCCGCGCCCCCCGGGTCCACCCCGGCAATGTCCCGTCCGGAGGTGGCCGGATGACCCCGATAGGTGGGAATGGGCCGCACGCCGCGCAGCAGCTCCGCCGGCGGTGGGTCGTTCACGGCAGGCGCGAGCGCGGCCCCGGTGCACCTTCGGGCTCGGGAGGGGCTCCCGCCGTCTCGCCGAGCCCGCTCTCGCCGAGCTCGCTGTCGCCGATCTCGACCACGCTGCGGCCGTGGCCGCACCAGCGGCAGACCACCTCGTCCACGTGCTCGGAGAGGACGGTCTCCTCCTCGATCCGGAGCTCGCCGCCCACCGTGTAGTGATGGAAGGCCTTGGTCCGTCGTGAGGTGGTGACGTCGAACCGGGTCAGGTTCCCGCAGCCGTCACAGCGGTATCGGGGGGCGCCCATGGGCTCCACGGTAGCCGGGCCCCGGGGTGGTCCCGATGCTCAGATGCGGTCGAGGAGCTGCGCCTTCTTGGCGGCGAACTCCTCTTCGGAGAGGATCCCTCGCTGACGCAGATCGTCCAGCTCGATGAGGCGGTCTCGGATCTGGCCCTGCGTGGCCCCGCCCGGCGCGGCCGGCGGCGCGGCTGCCACCGGGGGCCCCGGGGGCACCACGCGGAGATCGGGTCTGGTCGCGTCATCGCCGGCGTACGGGACGCCCAGGGGTGGCGTGTCGTTCGAGCGATCGGGGTGCGGCGCCTCCCGCCGCGGCGGCTCGTCGCCACCCGCTCCGCCGGTGTAGAGGTCGGTGCGATGGCGATCCACCAGCGCGTCGATCTGCCCGTTGACCACCCGCTGGAAGACGAGCGGCTTGGAGACGTCTTCGATGACCAGCGAGTCGTCGTCTCCCTGGACATCGAGGATCAGGCGCCCGGTGCCGAGCGCGCGCTCCCACAACGCCTGCGAGGTGTTGACCTCGGTGACCCGCTGCAAGCGCAACTGCAGGGTGTTGCGCTCGAACACCCCGCGGCGCACGATGATGCGAGTCGTCGTCAACGCGATGATGTAGTTCCGCCAGCGCAGCAGCCGCCCCACGAACCACAGGACGGGGATGGCAGCGAGCGCCAGGAAGAAGTACGTGACCCACGCGTCGGCATGTTTGCCCAGAGCCACCAGGATCACGCCGACCACCACCACCGCCACCGCGGCCACGATGAGGGGGCCGACGAAGAAGACCCAATGGGGCCGCATCTCGACCACGATGTCCTCGTCGTCACCGAGGAGCTTGCGGGGCAGCGGCACCCCGCCAGAGTACCCGGGAGTCCCTGGCCGACCGGGAGCACCGATGCCCTAATCTCGGGGGCGTGACGTACGCGGAAGTGGGTCCCGAGGAGATCCGGGCCCGGCTCGACCGGGGCGAGGACGTGTTCCTGCTCGACGTCCGCGAGCCCGACGAGGTGGCCGAGTGGGCCTATCCCATCGGGGTGAACATCCCGCTCGGGCAGTTGGGGGACCGGCTGGACGAGCTGCCCCGGGACACCACCATTGTGGTGGCCTGCCACGTCGGCGGACGATCCGCCGTGGCCGCCGAGGCGCTGAGCAAGGCCGGTTGGACGGCCGAGAACCTGGCCGGTGGCGCCGTCGCCTGGGCCGCCTCCGAGCCGGAGGGCTGACCTCCGGCGCGTGGCGCGCCGCCCTCTTCATTTCTCACGGAACTCCGACGTGAGCCCAAGGGCTCTCCCAGTGCGGTATCGCACCATGGGATGTGACGTCTCCCCCGTCCACTTCCGACCTCGGCCCACCGGTCCGCCTGGGGGTGGCGCGATCACCGGCACTCGATTCGCTGCGAGCGCTCTTCGTCCTCGGCGTCATGGCCTATCACTTGTGGTCGACCACCCAGCACTGGTCCTTCGATCCGGGCAGCACCGGTGTCGTCGGGTTCTTCGCCCTCTCCGGGTACCTGATCACCGGGCTGCTCATCGGAGAGCACACCCGCAACGGTCGCGTCGGTCTGGCCAACTTCTACGCTCGGCGCGCCCTGCGCCTGGTGCCCGCGCTGCTCCTGCTCCTCGCCGTGTGGTTGGCCGTCGTCCTGCTCTTCCCGCAGGGCCGGTTCCTCACCACGGTGCCCAGCTCGAACGGCCCGGGCGGCCCGGTGTCATGGATCACGGGACTCCAGGCCGTCGGCGCCGCGCTCCTCTACGTGACCAACTGGCTCGACGTCGAGCCCCACTGGCACCTCTTCTACGGCTACAGCCCGATCAGCCACCTCTGGACGCTGGCCGTCGAAGAGCAGTTCTACGTGCTGTGGGCTCCGGCCATGGTGCTCCTGCTCCGCCTGCGTCGTCATGCCGCCACCCTGATCGCCGCAGCCATCGCCGTATTCTTCCTCCTCGACCCCGTGCTCCTGTCGGCCTCGGGGTTCAACCGCGTCTACTTCGGCACCGACAGCCGGTGCGGCGCCCTCTTCTGCGGTGCCGTGTGCGCCTTCATCGCCAGTCGGGGAGCATGGGCCCGCCTGCGACGCGCCCCGTGGGCACCCGCCCTGGGGGCGATCCTGCTGGCGTCCATCGGGTGGTCGACCTGGGCGCTCGGACAGGAGAGCCATCGCGGGGTCTGGAACACCGGGCTCATCGTGGCCAGCCTGGCCTGTGCACTGAGCGTGGTCTACGTGGTGGAGCGGCCGGACGGGGCGGCCGGACGGTTCCTGACGCGCCGAATGCTGGTGGGGATCGGCCGCCGTTCCTATGCGCTGTACCTGTGGTCGTACGTGCTCAACACCTGGCTGCGCGACACCGGGTTCCTGGAGTCCTACCTCGTCATCGGCGCCTCCTTCCTGGCCGCCGAGATCTCCTACCGACTGGTGGAGCTCCCGGCGCTCCGCCTCAAGGAGCGCTTCGCCGCGCCGCCGCCCACGCCCGACACGGTTCCCCCGAGCGGACCTCCCATGGAGCCCGTCGGCGTGCGATAGCCGGTGTCCCCGAGTCGGGGGCTGCTCGTGGGTAGGCCCGTCAGTGGGTGGGGCTGGCAGTGTGGGGCTGGCAGTGTGGGGCTGGCACAAGTGTGGGGCTGGCACAAGTGTGGGGCTGGCAGGGATCGAACCTGCGGCCAAGGGATTATGAGTCCCCTGCTCT
>JBKQIP010000186.1:0-64301 GCA_052148295.1 Acidimicrobiales bacterium | reverse complement strand
GCTCCGACGGCCACAGCCGTACCGACGTTGGTCGGGTCGTTGTCGGACGCCCCCGAGATCAGCTCTGGGCTGATGCTCCGCAGCAGCCCGGGAACCCGGCGCGGCCACGACGATCGGTTCGCCGGGTTCACGCTCGACATGCTTGCAGAACGATCATGGCGACATTCGAACCTCGTACTGGGCCTACCCGAGCGAAGGATCGGCGAGGTAGGCCGACAGTTTCGCCTTGCGCCGACGAGCCAATTGGCCGCTTCCCCGATAGCCGATGACGGCCACCACCACGGAGATTGCGCAGGCCAACAGCAATCCCCAGGCGAAGTGGGAGTCGGACAACCGCTGCCTGAGCCCGTGCTGCCCTGCGATCCCCCACAACAGCAACGTGGGCGTGACCATGGCCGTCGCCAGCATGGGCACCAGTCCGTACGGCGTCAGCGCCAAGGCGGCCCAGCGGAACAGAAAATGGCGCCAGGACCGGCGATGCTCCCATCGCTCTCGCAGCGGGATCGGATGATAGGGAAACCGAATCCCGACCCATGCCGAGATGGCCAGCGGACCGAACGGAATCACGGCAAGCGTGACCAGGGCGACCAGCAGGCCGATGTAGTCATGGTCGCTGAGAGCGACGCCGAGGGTGATGGCCATGCACAGTGGGATGACAAGTGCCCAAAGAACCACGTTCTTGGCGTGCAGGAGACGCCGGAACATGGTCGGGTCGTCGAGAGCGGCCCGCACCCGCCGCTGGTCGGGACCGAGCACATTGCTCGCCGGGACGTCGGACATCATCCAACCAGCCATGACCAAGGGAAAGGCCAGGGTGCCATGGAGAGAGAAGAGGGCGTTGTCCCAGGCCTTTGGTGCGAAGAACCACAATCCGGCCATGAGGATGCCGTTGACGGCTACAACGACCGGGACCTCGTACGGGGCGTGGAAGGCGCGCCCGAACTCGATACGGACCGCTTGGGGAAGAGAACCCGGGAGGATCGTGGCCCCCTGGTCCATTGGACCAAAATAGCCTCAGGGCCGGTGGGCCGCCCGGGTCTCGATCCCGGCACCTTGGGATTACAAGCCCAGGTCAGGGGGTTGCAGGACGCCGCAGTGTGTCGCACGGTGTCGTCGCAGATTTGCTGGTGAAGAACCGGGAATGACTGAAGCGCTGGGACGCCTGGAAGCGTGGCGGGGCAAGCGAGGATCGAGGTCTTCCGGGTTCGTGGGCGATGGTGGTTCGCATTTCAGCCTTTTACCGTCGAACTTGATGGTGACGTAGCGGGGAGATTCCGTGGAGGCGAGAGCCTGCTGATCGAGGTCTCTCCGGGCGAACATCGTGTGCGATTGAAGTTTCGTACCGTCGTCTGGTCAGACCCCCTCACGGTCAACGTAAGCGCCGGCGAGAACCTGATCCTGACCTGCCGGACCGACCGGCGGGGCTACCCCAGTATCGGCGTCGGCTGAGGGGATTTGACCTGAGCTGCCCCAGTTCGCCGGGCAGGGGCGCGTCGACACAGAGCCGGAAACCTGGTGGAGTGTCGACCTGCATCTTCGACACAGAAGTCAGCGAGGATAAGGGCATGGATTCTCGAAGCGCAACGTATTACCGTCAAGATCTTGCGTTGGTCCATCATGTCGGGTTCGGATTCCACGCCGACCGGGTCGCGCGAGGCATCCTGAAACTCCTTGGGCCGATCCTTGAACGGAACGGCCTTGTGGTGGAGCTCGGCTGCGGCAGCGGACTGCTCACTCGTTATCTCACTGATGCGGGCCATCGAGTGATCGCAACCGATGCATCGCCTGCCATGCTGGCACTTGCCCATGAAACAGCCCCCAACGTCGAACAGTTCGCTGAGCTCGTCCTTCCCGACGACGCCATCCCGGCTTGCGATGCCCTGGTTGCTGTCGGCCACCCGTTCAGCTACTTAGCAGACGAGGAGTCGATCGACCGGGCGTTCGTCGCGGCGGCAGAGGCCCTCCGGCCGGGTGGTGTGCTCGCAGTTGACATCTGCGACCTGGAGTGGGGCGTTGCCCGTCGAGATGCAGCGAACCTCGGCCGTGTGGGCGACGAATGGGCGATCATCACCGAGTTCTCTATGCCCTCGCCAGCGCGCTTCGTAAGACAGATGGCGGTGTTTGTCCGTAACCAGGATGGGTCGTGGCGGCGAGACGACGAACGGCACGACAGCGTGCTCATCGACACCTCACGCCTGCCGGGATTGCTCGCCAATCATGAAGTCGATGCGACCGTAGCGTCCTCATTCGGAGCCGAAGCCTTGCCAATTGGCCTCCGCGCAGTGGTCGGCCACCGCCGAATTGGATCATCCTCGGCACATTTGCTGCCCTGATGGTGTTCGGCTTTGTGACAGCCCAAAGGCGGCGCCAATCAGGTTGACCCCGTACGCCGGGCTTGGGAGTCCTAGAAGATTCCAGGTGTACGTCCGGACGGCCACTCATCGGCATGAAGCTCCACTACCGGCTCTGGTGGCGTCTTATCAGGAACAAGAAAGATGTGAAGTTCGATTTCCTCGCCGGGCAGCACCTGTCGCCCATGAGTCTCCGCAATGCCAACCAGCTCAGGCAGGCTTGATGCTCCAACCTTGAAGCCAACCGGGAAGTTCGACTCGCCGGTCCAGATCAACGGGCCTTCAGGCTGATGCTCGTTTCTCACCGGCTTCACGAACAGGTCGATCCTGATTGGGGGCCGCCCGGGGTGGGTATCGACCATCGTTCGCACGGATCCAAGGTTACGCAACCTCGGATTTGGGTGCCCCTGTACGCCGGACCGGTGACGCTGCTTCTACGGTCTATCCCGTCAACTGGGATAGCTGATTCTGACGGCTTCCACGTGCTCGACGCCTTCAAGAAAGGCCACGACTTCGTCGATTCGCTCCTGCTCCGCATCAGGAGCCATTGCCACAGACAGCTTCGGAGGCAGGCCTGTCATGAGCCAGAGCTTCTTGAATCCCAGCTGATCAAGCCCCGACTTGGCGGTCTCCACATCCACCTCAGCGAAATCCTTAGTGAAGACGGCCACAACGGACAGCGGCTGGCGGTTCCGGCGTTCCTCCACAGGCCAATCCTTTCACCTGAGGTGCCCCACTTCGCCGGTCCGGTGAGACACCGCTGGCAACAAGACGGTGACTTGCTAGCCGCATCGATCCCAGGGCAGCCTTGTTGAACGACCCAGCGGTGGACTACCGCGCTCGGCGGGGGTGCCAAGCTGTGACGTCGTGGCGAAGCCCTGGAGAATCCGCAGACCGAGCTTCCGGTCGACAAGGGCAACCCATGTGGCTCGTTGACGCCGGCGAAGTGGCTGTCCCCACAGCTCTCATCGGCGCGGTGGCGACCTATTGGGTAGCCATCGTCCGGCGAGCCACACGCCACGAGCGCGCTTCGCACAAAGAGCACGCCCGGGCCGGACGAGCCCACTATGCGGCGGTTGAAGCGGCAGAGGACGACCCGGTGTTTGCTCCGGAGACTATCGAGGCGGCCGTGGCCAGCATGGTGGCACTGGCAGGCGACGTCTGGAGTGGCATCGAGTCCCCCGAGCGCCCAGACCGGGCCGACGAGCGCATCGTCACCGCGTGGGCACGGTCTTGGCAGTTGCGGCTCGGCCGCGGCCTCTCGGCACACGACAACCCTTCCGTGGATGTGCTCCACGTGGTGAACCGCCATGACGAAGACGAGGACCGCGTGGTGCTGCGCGTGCGCCTCCACATCCACTGCGCGCAACCTTCCTGGGGACAACACAGGGCCCACTGCGATGAGCGCTGGACTCTGGGCCGCAGAGGGGCCGACTGGATTCTGCTCTCGGTGAGCGGCGACCCGCTCGCCGGCCCTATTCTCAACGCCCCCTTTGTCACCGATCCCTCTGGTGACACCGAACGCCTGACCGAAGAGAGCTTGGCCGAGTTATTGACAGCAGACGGGAGTTCCAAGGACGTCGACTTGAGCGATCTGGTCTCTCCAGAAGAAGCCCCGTCGCTGGCACTCGCCGACCTTTCCGTCGTCGATCCCCGCTTCGACCCGTCTCTGCTCGGTGCCGCCTTGAGCCATCTCCTCGAGGCCTGGGAGACGGCAGTTACCGGCTCGGAGTCGCCACTCGCCGAACTGGCAAGTCCCCAGGCGCGAGACGCTCTGTTGCGTCCGGGTCCCGAGTCCCAGCTCTACGTGCGCGACGTTGTGCTCAAATCGTGGGAGGTGATCAAACTCCACCTCGACCGCAAACCGCCGGTCGTCGATGTGGAACTGCACGTTGTAGCGGTCCGTTACGTGGTGCGGTTCGAGTCGGCGATCCGTGTCGGGAACGCCACCGACCCGCGCCCTGTGACATTGACTTGGACGCTCGAGCTCACAGATTCGTCCGAGGTCCCTTGGCAACTAATCAGCGCGAGTGGTTCGGACGCCGGGATCGAGGGCTGGACCTGAGGCCTTCCGGATCCAATGATCGACCCTGTCCCCGAACGCCGGCAGGGGGTGCCTTGGCCGTGCATCAGGAACATCCTTACGAGGATGTCGGAGTTGTCGAAGTCGGAGTCGTCGATGTTGACGGTCCGCCGGCGGGCACATCCGAAACCGGCGTCGGCGTTGCTTGTGTGGGCAGTGCCTTTTGGAGCATGGCAATGAGATCCGCCTGCGTGATGCCCTGTGCTGCAACGATCAGATCGTGGTCCCCGCCGCCGCTGGTGGGGAGCTGGACGTACACTGCGATGGTGGGCGTGTTGGGCGCCTGGTACGTCGAGGCCTGATACGGACCGATAGTGATTGTCTGGGAACCCACAGGAGCGACCGGATCCGTCGTCGCAACCGAGTTCCCAACAGACTGCCCATAGTTGCCGCTTAGCCCAAATGCCAGACAACCACCGCTGCCACTGGCCTGTAGTTCGAGCTGTGAAAAGTCCTGCGGCGAGGGGGAGGCAGTGCCGGACACAGGCATCACGCCCACGGGAACCCAGAAGTTGCTGCACTGCGTCCCCGTCGAGGCCTCGGTAAATGTGTAACCCGCCGGGAGATTCGTCCTGTACCCAGCAAGCGAAACAGCCTCCCCACTCAGTACAACGTGGCCGGAACGACTTGGTGCCGTCAATGGCCGTGAGGTAGGTCCTCTCCCGCTGTTCGCAATAGGAATGGCAATGGCGACCCCAGCCACCACAGCGGCCACTCCCGTCACGCTGGTCCTGACCCTTCTGCGTTGAGCGTGCCGCCGATGAACGCTGGCTAGGAGCTGCGGTGACCAGTAGACGTTGGTCAGTTCGGCCGCCAGTTCGTCGCGGACGATGTTCGTGAGTTCTTCGTCAGTCGGCACAGTGCGCCTCCAGGTTGATTGATTCATTTTGACGACTCAGGCATTTGCGTAGGGCGGCTAGCGCCCTCGAAGTGCTCGATTTGACCGTCCCTTCGGCCAGCCCAAGGGTGAGTGCCGTCTCTGAAACCGAAAGGTCGAACACGAATCGGAGTACTGAAACCTCACGTTGCTGTTGAGGGAGTTGCTGCAAGGCAGCGGTCAGAGTGGTCCGATTGAGCACAACCTCGATTGACTCCCCGGCAGCAGCGTTTGCCTCAATATCCACGATCGAGTGCTCGACCCGGGGGCGTCGAGCGAGGTCACGCCAACGATTGCGACTGAGATTGATGAGAGTGCGATGGGCGTATGCCTCGGGCGATGAGCGCAGGGCGGACCAGTGACGAGCCAAGCGAAGGAGGGTGAGCTGCACAAGATCTTCGGCATGACCGTGATCGCCCGTGAGGACGTAGGCAGCTCGTAGCAAGGAGGTCCCGTGTGAACGTACGAAACTGTCGAAGTCCGCACCGAGCTTCATGGATCGTTGGCTCATCCTTCAGCTCGGTGTTCTCGCACACTCGTATAGACCCCGTCCACTCTGAGATGGTTCCACCCTGGGGTGAAGAAGGTTGCCGGTCACAGCATTAGTAACCCGAGACCGCAGAGTTTGACCGGACTGAGCCCGGTGACTGGGTGCCCCAGTCGCCGGTCGGGGGCGCAATGCCAGACCTAGTCCACTTTCACATTAGGCAGGGAAGGCTTTCGTTTCTCCGTACCAGGAGATGGGATCACGCTTGACCGCCTCCCACCTTGGCTTTCCGGATGCCGCCAACAGCGCCTGCAGTGAAGCGTCTCTGCTCGCACGCTGCCACAGGGCTTGTCGGCTCTGGCCGAGGGACTCGGCAATCTGCTCCCACGACAGCCCAGCCGAGCGGGCAAACGAGATTGCTTCCTTTTGGGCCGCATCAAAATAACGACCAAATGCAGCCGCTACTTGAAGGACTTCCAGCGGGTTGGGGTCTGCACTTGTCCTAATCCGCTCCCATGCTTCCCAGAACGATTCCGAGGGTTTCACCGTCACAACACTGAACGAATCGCAACCATGTGTCAACACTCGTTTACAACAGTGAGATGCTCGCTCGGCGAAACCTTTCCTTCCGACCTGCCCCCCTTCGCCGGGCTGGGGCGCTCTAGACGCCAGTCAAGAGGTTTACGACGGCTGTGGTGTCGGACATATCGTCAAGCACTGCGTTGGCTCCAATTCCCTCCAGCGAATCGGCAGTATAGCGACCCGTCCCAACGAGCAGACACCGGACACCGGCAGCTCGGGCGCATTCAAGGTCTCGCGGCGTGTCACCGATCACCCACACTTGATTTGGATCAGTCCGCCAGCCAGTCTGCTCAGCTACCCGCGACATTGCACGGGGCACCAAGAGCGTGCGATCGTGATTGTCGCTGCCGTATGCGCCCACGCTCAGGTCGAGCCACTTGTCTAGACCGAAGGCTGCCACTTTGACGACGGCGTTGGGGTAAACGTTCCCAGTTACGAGGGTGGACAATACGGACGGACGGGTGGCAAGTTCGCCCAGAATTGTGGCAGCACCCGGACAGGCCGTGCCCTCAGTGGCGAGGCGGCCTGTGGCGGCGACAGCGGCCAGCTCCGACTCGATTTGGCCCAGCACGGCCTCGGTCAGATCAGGTGTCTCTTCGATGCCCATGTCTGACAGGTACTCCCGCACGATCTGTGGATCCGTCTTACCGCTCATCCTCACGCGAACCTCAGGCCGAACACCGAGCACACGTTCCAACGCGACGTCGAACACGGCTGCACCAAGCCCGCCGGTCTTGACCAATGTCCCGTCGACATCCCAGAGCAGGACCCGGCGGAGCATTGGGCAACCGTACAGGTAGCCACCGGTGCAGACGAGCGACCCCTATCCCAGTAACGCCGCTATGCGGCGCTGTGCCGAGCCCTCAGGATGGCTCTGAGAGCCCACGAACCCAGCAGGATCGCAAGATCACCTAAGACGCTGTTCCGGGATTGGTTGCGAAGCCGATCATCGACATGGTCGCCGTGGTCTGGACCATCACGGAAGCCGCCTCCGTATCCGACCAACTCCAACGCATCGGTTGGGTTCATGCACCGGAGCCGTTCGATGAGGTGGAGCGGAGGCTGTCGTTCTGCTACCCCTCAGTCGCCCGAAGGACGCATCATCTCCATGTTGTCGAAGGGAACTTCGACGGCTGGCGAGAGTGGGTCGCCTTCAGGGACTACCTCCGCGCACAGCCAGAACTCTGCGTCGAGTACGGACGCCTCAAGACATATCTGGCGACGGAGCACGGTACGGATCCAAACAACCGAGATGCCTACCGATCGGGCAAGGCCGAGTGGGTCTCAGCCGTCACCCGAAGGGCGATGGCGGACGGGCGTCCACTCTGATCAGGGATGTCCTCGAACGCCAATGGTAAGGAGCGGCGCCGGGGGATCCTCCAGCGGGTAGTGGGGCAGTTTTATCGAGCCGCGTGCCGGATCATCGTCCAGGTCGATCCCCGCTTTCGGACATAGACGAAACCGACCGACTCCTAGAGGCCTCGCGCCGAGTTGCCGTCGTTGACGCTGAGACTGATGGCTGGGTATCCCTGGGCAACGCTGGCCTCGATGAGATCGACTAGGAGCCGCCGTCCGATCCCTTCGTGCCGCCGGGATGCGATGACTGCGATCGACAGCTCCGGGATCTTCTCAGCGACGAAGCCATGGCCGTGGGTCTCGTCGGTGTAGATTCGATACCAAGCCGCGCCAATCGGCGCATCTTGTTCGGCAATCAGTCCATAGTCACCCTGCATCGGCCATCCGACGAGGTACATCGAATATCGCGGATCGGCGAGTACCTGGTCGGCGGTCGGCGTCGGCTTGTCGTGACGCCAGACTGCGGCTTCGCCGAGCATCGTTGCGAGAAAGTTGAAGTCCTCGGGCGCTGCCGAGCGATACCGGACCTCCTTCATGCTCAACAGTTCAGCAGACGGCTGGCCCGTGGCACGACGTGAACCGACCGTCGGCATGTGCCCTCACTTGCCCGGTCCAGACTGCCCCCGTACGACCGGGGGGATGCGGGCTCGACCTTCGGAAACCAGATGTCCGGAAGCTGAGCCTGGACGAAGCAGCTGCTGGCAGGATGTATCTGGTCCGCCCTCAGGAGGTGAGATGAGCCAAGTCCTCCATAATCATCGTCAGGTGTGTGACACGTTCACCGAGGTCGCCCAGCAGGTTGACGGGCGATGGGCACGGCAGCACGAGGGGCTGTGCCCCTCGAATGCCGTAGACGATACTGAGCCGTGCTTATTCCCGAGTTCACCGATCAGCGCCAAGTGGCAATTTACGACTCGGTGAACTCATACGAGCCTGGGGCGCAACCCGACTTCTATCTTGGCGTAGCTGAAGAGGTCAGAGCCGAGACAGTCGTCGACCTCGGATGCGGTACGGGCATTATCACTCTCGAGTTTGCGAGGAGGGGTTATCGGACCATCGGGGTCGATCATTCTCCTTTGATGCTGAAGGTGGCGCAGCAAAAACCCGGAGCGGACGTTGTCCGGTGGGTCCAGGGGGGTGCTGGAGTGCTCGGAACGCCGGGTGCGGACCTGGCCGTCATGAGCGGCCACGTAGCTCAGTTCATCTTGGACGACTCCGAATGGATGGAGACCCTGGCTGGGATAAGAGGAGCTCTCGGGCCGGGGAGATGGTTGGCCTTCGAGAGCCGCGACCCGCGAATACGGGAGTGGGAACGCTGGGCCGGGCGCAAGCGGATGATCCCGGTCTCCCCTTACGGTCCTATCGAGTCCTGGACAGAAGTACGAAACGTTGAAGGGGAGGTCGTTCGCGCGGTTGGGCACCGACGCCTCTTAGACAGCAACGAAGAGTTGGTTTCACCCTTCGCACTTCGATTCCGTAGCGACGAGTTGCTCAGACAGTCCCTCACAGCGTCGGGATTCTCAGTCGAAAGTGTCTTTGGTGACTGGGATAAGCGACCGTCTGGTCCCGGTGAACGAGAGCTGATTGTCATCGCCAGGAGTCCATAGCTGGGATCGGGCCGATGCCACGCGTACTGAGATTCAGCCTGCCCCGAACGCCGGAGTGGGACACTTGGGCCATGGTGACTGAGAGTCGAGTGACCGAGTACGTCGCGAGCCGATCCAAACGCGAAGCCGCTCAACGCAATCCAAGCTTCTCGGGCAGCGACGGACCCACGCTCCTGCCGTAAGTGTGTACGCCCAGTCGATCAAGGTCGGCTTGATCTGCACCCGAGTGCATCGCAGCAAGCAAGCGCCCAGACCCCCTTGCGGGGGCCATGGCATTCAACATCCGGACTTTCCGCTCCGGGTCGGTGTTCGTGAATGTGTGGGGTACCCCGGGAGGCGCGCTCGCGAAATCACCTACTTCCAGCTCAATGACCTCGTCACCGATCTGGACCGTCAAGACTCCCTCCAGGACGTAGAAGCTGTCCTCTTGGTACTCATGGATGTGTAAGGGTGGGCCGAACAGATACTCAACGTCGGACGCCATCACTTCCAGTCGGCTGTCGGAGTCGCTTCCCGCCGTCCAGAAGCTCTCGGCGCTGGCTCGCACGACACGGCCCTGAGCCATCCTTGCAACCTCCCGAGCTCGTGAGTTTTAGCCAAGACTCTACGAGTTCCCTTGTCACCAAACCAGGGGTGGCCTGCCAGGGCAAACAGCGGAGGGTAGAGCCCAGACTGAAAAGTGTCGATACCGGCGAACGGAGGCATACCCGAAGCTGTGACGCCCCAGACTGCACAACTGGCCTCTGACCTGGTGGGCCGCCCGGGTCTCGATCCCGGCACCTTGGGATTAAAAGTCCCCTGCTCTTCCGGATGAGCTAGCGGCCCGGGGTGACCAGATTAGTGGCAGGCCCACGGGCGCGGGATCTCACCGGAGGGGCGCGCCCCGGTGGAGCGGGCTACGGCAGGGCCGCCGGACCGGCGGCCTGCAGGGCGGCCTCGATGCACCGAACCAGTTCACGCGCCGAGGCCGCGGTCAGTTCGAGCGCGACCCGGGCGCCCGGACCCCGAGACGGATCGGTGAAATCGATGTTCAAGGTGTGGTCGAAGGGCGCATGGTACGGGTGGTCGAAGTAGACCGACGCCGACGTCACCGAGAACCAGCCATCGGGCCCCTTGGCGCTGCCGTCCACGTCCGCGGGAACCGTCACATAGGAACACATGGTCACGCCTCCGCTTCGGATAGGTACGTCTCGAACCACGAGAAGATCCGTTGCCAACCGTCGAGGGCCGACTCCGGGCGGAACGCCGGCCGGTTGGTGGAGAAGAACGCGTGCCCTGCCCCCTCGTAGCGGTGGAACTCGTACGTCTTGCCCTGCGCAATGAGAGCCTGTTCGAGCTCGTCGACCTGTTCGGGGCTCGGGAATTGGTCGTCCTGCCCGAAGAGCCCGAGCAAGGGACAGCGCAACGACCCCGTCCGGTCGATCAGCGGCACGACCTTGAGGGGGAACCCCTCGGGAGGCGATCCGCTCACGAAGGCCCCGTAGCAATCCACCGCGGCGTCCACCGGGAGGCTGACGGCGGCGAGGAAGGACTGGCGACCACCCGAGCAGTAGCCGATGACACCGACCTTTCCGTTCGAGGTCGGCAGGGCGCGGAGCGCATCGATGGCACCGCTCACGTCGCCCAGCAGGCGGTCGTCGGGGACCCCACCGTTGGCGCGGGCCAACGCGGCGGCATCGTCCGGATCGGCGTCGGGTCCTTCCCGGTAGTAGAGGTTGGGGCAGATGGCGTGGTACCCCTGCGCGGCGAATCTGCGGGTGATCTCCTTGGTGGGCGAGTCCCACCCGGGCATGTGATGGATGACCACCACGCCCGGCGTCGGCCCGTCGCCGCCCGCCACCGCCTGGTAGGCGTTGATGGCGTCGCCGTGGTGGCCCACCAACATCACGTTCCCGGCCGACAGTGCTTCCTCACGGTGCGTCAACGATCTCTCCTCTTGTTCAGGGTCCGTCGCAGTGCACACTATGGCGCGGCCCTCTCCGGGGCTGCCGTCGGCCGGGTGGGACCGGGACACCGCGACCGCGCTCACGAGGTGCACACGGTGCCCGCCGGTGGCGCGCCGCCGCCGAGCAGGTACGTCTGCACGTAGGCCCGGACGCACGCACTGTAGAAGTAGGCCACGTGACCGTCGCCCTCTCTGGTCAGCAGCACCCCGTGACTGAGCTGGTGGGCCACGCTCACCGCCCAGGCGTAGGGAGTGGCCGGGTCGTTGGTGGTCCCGATCACCAGTATGGGTGGAGTTCCCGGGGCCACTACGGGACCGGGTGTCCGGGTCGGAGCCTCGGGCCAGACGGCGCAGGCCGCTTGGCCCCAGGCCAGCAGCGGGCCGAAGACCGGGGCCATGGCGCCGTCGTGCCCGGCCAGCGCGGCGAAGGTGTGCAGGTCCTTGGAGACCGGGTGGTCGAGGCAGTAGATCGCCTCGGCGGCGTCGGCCCCGTTGGTCGAGCCGTCGGCGACGTAGTCGTTCGACATGGCCACCACGGGCGCACCGTTGCCCTGGGCATCGGCCGCCAGGGCGTCGCCCAGCGTGGGCCAGTCCGTCGACGAGTACAGCCCGTCGAGCAGCGCGTTGTACAGCTCACCCGGGCCGGCGGTCCGCCCGCTTCCGGCGGGTGCGGGGCTGGTGCGGGACTGCGCCAGCAGGGCCAGGACGGCGGCGGTCGGATCGGCCGTCGTCTGCCATGGACAAGCGTCGGTGGTGGCACACCAGGCGAAGAACGCACCCAGCTCGGCCTCGAACCCCTCGGCCTGGCCCAGGGTGAACACCCCGTCGCCCAGGGCCGGGTCGATGACGCTGTCGAGCACCATGGCCCGCACGTGGGTGGGATACAGGGCGGCGTACTCTTCACCGATCAGCGTCCCGTAGGACTGCCCCATGAAGGTGAGGCCGCTGTCCCCGAGCGCGATGCGCAGCCGCTCCAGATCGCGCGCCACGTCGACGGTGCCGACGAAGGGCAGGATGGCCCCGCTGGCCTTCTTGCAGTCGGCCCCGAATTGGCGCAAGCCGGCGAAGAGGGCCTTCTGCGCCGCGGCGGTCTGGGGCACCGGGTCGGGGAGATTGCCCGGCGGAGCCGTGGGCGACCCCCCGCAGGTCACGGGATCGCTGCGCTGCACCCCTCGCGGGTCGAAGGTCACGATGTCGAAGTCGTCCAGCAGCAGGGGGGTGAGGGCGCTGAGCTCGTTGGCGAAGTCGTCGATCCCCGACACTCCCGGACCACCGGGGTTGATGACCAGCGAGCCGATCCGCTGTGCCGGGTCCTCGGCCAGGTGGCGCTCCAGGGCGATGCCGATCGTCGGGCCCTGGGGCCGGGCGTAGTCCAAGGGGACGGTCAGGGTCCCGCACTGGAGGTCACCGTTGCACGGCGTCCAGGCGATCGGGGCGACCGGCACGGTGGAGGGGACCGTGGTGCTGGTGGCCCGGGTCGTGGAGGGCACCCGGTCCGGGGCGGCGCGCGGCGGTGCGCCCGTACCGGTGGCGCAACCGGCCAGCAGGAGGGCGAGCGCCGGGACGGCCACCAGACGGCGCCCGAACGCGGACGGGAAGCGATGCCGCACCGGATCAGCGTGGCACGCGGCACGCCGCATCCTGCGTCGCGCCGGGGTGGAGCGGGCTCAGGCCTCCCGCAAGGTCGACAGCACGTCGGCCCGCCTGGTCAGCGCGAACAGGTGCCCGTCACCGGGATGGAGATGGAAGGTGGCGTTGCCCAGCAGGTCGGCCAATTGACGGCCCCACGACTCCGGGACCAGCTTGTCCGCGCTCCCCTGGTGCACGTCGACCGGCACGGTGACGCTGGCCGGGTCGAACCCCCACGGGGCGACCATGGCCCGGTACTCGTCGACCATCCCGAGGCCGTTGCGCACCCCCTCTTCCATGGTCCGCGGGAACCATCCCTCCTCGGAACGGACGGCGGCCGCCTCGTGCGGGGGCAGGTTGGCGCAGACCACCCGGGTGACCAGTGCGGGCGCGTAACGGGCGGCTGCGTGCATCACCCCGAAGGCCAGGCGCGCCGCGCCGGGACGCCCCGTGCTCAGCGCGGCGAGGTGCCGATCGAGGGGGTTCAGGTCGGCCCGTCGGCCGGCCGGGTCCAGCGGGGGACATCCCGCCAGGGTGGCCACCCGTACCACCCGCTCGGGCAGGACGGACGCCGTCGCCACCGCGTACTGCCCGCCGAGCGACCAGCCCATGACCGAGAACCGATCCACCCCGAGCTCGGCCAGCAGCGAGACCAGGTCGTTGGCCACCCAGTCGCACATGGCGTGCCCGCTGTCACGATCGGACAGGGCGACGCCGGGTCGGTCGATCGAGATCAAGCGGACGCCCAGCCGAACGGCCTCGCCATGATGGGGCGCGACGTCGTTGCGGCTCAACAACCCCCCGTGACAGTTGACCACCGGGAACCCCTCGGGGTCGCCGTAGAGGGCGTACCCCACCCGCCGCCCGTTCCCCATCCGGTGCACATGATGGGTGGGGAGCACCAGCTCCCTCCCGCCGTCGTCAGGCGGCACGGCGCCTCCCTTCGGCCGCGGATGTCACACCGGAAACCTAACGTCCGCTTCGGGCCTGCGGTGCAAAGCGATAAGGGCAAAGCGATAAGGGAAGGAAGGATCGATGCGGCAGGACCGGTGGCCCGGGGACGATCCCCCCGGGCCCATCGACCGCGGCCGGCCGGGGGCATCGGCCCGGGCGGAGTACGAGCGCCGCCGAGCGGCCGACGACCAGCGGCGACGGGATCTCTTCGGGCGCGGGCTCGGCCGGGTCGTCCGGTGGCTGGGCGGTGAGCGGCCGTCCACGTCGGCCTGGGACCGCGGCAGCCGAGGCGAGGTCCGCGTCGGGGGCCGCCTCGATCGTGCCGTCGGCCCCAGCGGAGTGGTGTTGCACGATCGTGCCGTTCCGGGCCGCCGCGGGAACATCGACCACATCGCCATCGTGGCCTCCGGGGTCTGGGTCATCGACACCAAACGGTACCGGGGCCGGGTACAGCGCGGCTCCGGCGGGGGATGGCGGCGGCCCGGGGCGGCCCTGGTGGTCAACGGGCGAGACCGCACGGCGCTGATTCCCGCCGTCGCCCGGCAGGCGGCACACGTGCGGCGGGTGACCGGGGCGGGCGTCCCGATGCACGCCGCCCTCTGCTTCACCGACGCCGACTGGGGCCCGCTGGCCCGGCCCTTCACCATTGACGGCGTCACGGTCACCGGGCCCCGGCGGCTGGCCGGGGCGCTGGCGAAGCCGGGGGGCCAGGGCGACGTAGCGATCCGCCTGCTGGCCCGACGGATCGCCGCCACCTTCCCGCCCCATCCGGGGCCGGAGACGGGGCCCGGCCAGACTCCTCTCGACGATGCAGCCCCGGCGCCCCCGGGGTCGGTATGGTCGGTGCGGCCCGGTCGTCTCCTTCGGGGGCAACGAGCATCGAGGCAGCAGAAGGGAGACGCGCGGTGACCCGACGGGTGGAGCATCGGGAAGCGACGGCCGGGGCGGGAGGGCCGTGAGCGCCCCCGACGACCGGGCGGCGCCGAGGGAGGGCGAGCAATGAGCACGGACGACCGCGCCGGAGCGGCGGGGGCGAGCCGGGTGGAGATCGAGCACCGGCCCGAGGGCGTCCGGGTGATCGCCTTCAACCGACCCGAGGTCCGCAACGCCTTCGACACGGACATGTACCGCCAGGTGACCGAGGCACTGGTCGAGGCCGACGGGGACGAGACGGTGGGCGCCGCCGTCCTCACCGGCCGGGGCAGTGCCTTCACCTCGGGACAGGATCTGGTCGAGATGGCAGCCATCGCCACCGGCAACGCCGTCGAGGGCGCCGGACAGGGCTTCCCGGGGCTGCTCGACGCCCTGACCGGGCTCTCGGTGCCCCTGTTGGCCGCGGTCAACGGCGTAGCGGTCGGGTTGGGGTTCACCATGCTGGCCCACTGCGACCTGGTCCTGGTGGACGCCTCGGCCCGACTGCGGGTGCCCTTTGCCGAGCTGGGCGTCCCCCCCGAGGCCGCCAGCAGCGTGCTCTTCCCGGCTCGCATGGGCTGGCAGCAGGCCGCCCGCATCCTGCTCACGTCGGACTGGGTCAACGCCCCGGAGGCGGTCGACCTCGGGCTGGCCCTCCGGGCCTGTGCCCCCGGCACCACGCTGGACGAGACGGTCGCCCTGGCCGCTCGTATCGCCGCCCACCCGCGGGCCGCCACCCGGGCCGCCATTGCCCTCATGCGGGCCGGGCAGCACGACCTGGTGCACGAGGCCAACCGCCGGGAGCAGGCGGCATTCTCCGGGTTGCTGGGCCAAGCCGTTGCGGGCGGGACCCTGGGCGAGTTCGCGACCCGGGCGCGTGCATAGCCGCCATGCGCCTGGGGGTCACCGTCTTCCTCACCGATCGAGACATGCGACCCGGGACGCTGGCCCGGGCCCTCGAGGAGCACGGTTTCGCCGCGCTCTACCTGCCCGAGCACACGCACTTGCCGCTCCGGGCCGACGTCCCGCCGGCCCTGGTGGAGGGCGTGCGCCTCAGTGACTACCGCCGTGGGCTCTCCCCGCTGGTGGCGCTCTCCTCCGCCGTGGAGACGACCACCCATCTCGGCCTGGGCACCGGCATCCTGCTGGCGGCGCAGCACGACCCGATCGTGCTGGCCAAGCAGATCGCCACCCTCGACCACCTCTCCGGGGGCCGGTTCACGCTCGGCCTCGGCTTCGGGTGGAACCGGGCCGAGGCCGAGGACCACGGCGTCGTGTTCGCTCGGCGCCGTGCCCTGGTGCGGGAGCACCTGCTCTGCATGCAGGCCCTGTGGTCGGAGGAGCGGGCCGAGTTCCACGGCGAGCTCGTCGACCTGCCCCCGGCCTGGGCCTGGCCCAAGCCGGTGCAACAGCCGCGCGTGCGGACCCTCATCGGCGGTGGCGCCGGTGACGCCGTCCTCGGCGCGGTGGCCGACTACGCCGACGGCTGGATGCCGATCGGGGGCAGCGGGCTGGGGGAGGCCATTCCCCGCCTGCACCACCTGGCCGAGCGGGCCGGACGGGACCCGGCCTCGCTCTCGGTGGTCCCCTTCGGGATCCTGGCCGACGAAGGCAAGCTCGAGCACTACGCCGGCCTCGGCATCGACGAGGTCGTGGTGCGCGTGCGCACCGGCCCCGACGACGAGGTGCGGGCCCAACTGGAGTCGCTGGCCCCCCTGGTGGGCGTGGCCGCCGCGCTGGGTCCCGGTGAGCGGGAATGATGGACCGCATGGACGACACCACGGCCCGACTGGGCAGCACCACTCCCCTGCCCCGGATCATCAGCGTCGACGATCACGTCGTCGAACCGGCCCATCTGTGGCGGACCTGGCTCCCGGCCCGCCTGCGGGATCGGGGTCCCAGGGTGGAGCGACGCGGCATCGGGGAGATGGAGCACGTGGGCGGGGGCAGCTACCGTCAGAGCTTCGACCCCGCCGGCCCCGAGGCCGATTGCTGGGTGTACGAGGACCTGGTCTACATCAACAAGCGGCACGTGGCCGCCGTCGGCTTCGACCGGGACGACATGACCATGTCGCCCATCACCTACGACGAGATGCGCCCGGGCTGTTACGACCCGAAGGCCCGGGTGGACGACATGGAGTCCAATTGGGTCGAGGCCAGCCTCTGCTTTCCGTCCTTCCCGCGCTTCTGCGGGCAGACCTTTCTCGAGGCCCGGGACCGGGAACTGGCCGAGGCCTGCGTGGTGGCCTACAACGACTGGATGGTCGAGGAGTGGTGCGGCGACTCCGGGGGTCGGCTGCTCCCGCTGTGCCTCATTCCGCTCTGGGACGCCGCCGGGGCGGCGGCCGAGGTGCGGCGGAACGCGGCCCGGGGCGTGCGCGCCGTCTGCTTCAGTGAGATCCCCCCGCACCTGGGCCTCCCCTCCATCCACAGCGGGCACTGGGACCCCTTCTTCGCGGCCTGCGAGGAGACGGGGACCGTCGTCTGCATGCACATCGGCTCCTCGTCGAAGATGCCGGCCACGTCGGCCGACGCGCCGATCGCCGTGGCCGCCACCCTCAGCTTCGGCAACGCCATGTCCTCCCTGTGCGACTTCCTCTTCTCGGGGGTGCTGATCCGCTTCCCCACGCTGGTCCTGGCCTATTCGGAAGGGCAGATCGGCTGGCTGCCGTACATCCTCGAGCGCGCCGACGACGTGTGGCGCGAGCACCGGGCCTGGGGCGGGGTCAAGGACGTGGTGCGGGAACCACCCTCGACCTACTTCCACCGCCAGGTCTACGGCTGCTTCTTCCGCGACCAGCACGGCCTCGATTCACTCGAGGCCATCGGCGTGGACCGCATCACGTTCGAGACGGACTACCCCCATACCGACTCCACCTGGCCCCACACGCGGGCGGTGGCCGAGCAGATGGTGCGCAATCTCTCCGACCACGACGTCTACCGCATCATGCGCGGCAATGCGATCGACATGCTCGACCTCGACCTCGACCTCGACCTCGACCTCGACCTCGACCTCGATCGGACCTGACGGCTGGGGTCAGGCGTGCGGCAGGGCGATGGCGGCGATCACGTAGGCGAAGACGCCCGCCCCGACCACCGTGCAGAGGTGGAACACCTCATGGAATCCGAACACCCGGGGCCAGGGATCAGGGCGCTTCCGGGCGTAGACCACGGCACCGACGGAGTAGGCCACCCCGGCCGTCACCACCAGGGCGAAGCCTCCCCACCCCAGGCTCCGGACCAGTTGCGGGGCCACGATCAGCGAGCACCAGCCGACCACCACGTAGGGCACGGTGACGGCCCATTGCGGCGCGTCGAGCCAGACCTGGCGCAGGACGATGCCGATGACGGCGCCGCTCCAGACCAGGCTCAGGACCAGCGCCTCGGACCATCCGGCCAGAGCCAAGGCGGCCAGCCCCGTGGTGGTGCCGGCGATGCCGATGAAGATGGCGGCGTGGTCGGCCCGCCGCATGCGACGCCAGGCCGGTGCCGACCAGCGGATCCGGTGGAACAGCGCACTGGTGCCGAACATGGCCAGCATGGACAGCACGTACACGGTGAGCGCCGCCCTGCTTCCGGCATCGGGCGCGGCGGCGATGAGGAACGGGCCGCCGATCAGCCAGGCCACACAGGCGCCGACGTGGAGCCACCCCCGCAGCAAGGGTCGGGGTCCGAGGTGGTCGGGCCGGTCCTCGGCGGCCCGGGCGCCGGCCTGCGGTGCCACGCCGCGGCCGGTCACGAGCCGGCCACCGGCGCGGCGCGATCGGCCGACTCCACGTCCCGGCGGCTGATGCCCAGCAGGAACAGGATGGCATCGAGGTAGGGGACACTGAGCGCCGTGTCCGCCGCCCGGCGCACCACCGGTTTGGCGTTGAAGGCGATGCCCAGCCCGGCCGCGGCCAGCATGTCGAGATCATTGGCGCCGTCACCGACGGCGATGGTGTGGGCCAGGGGTACCCCGGCGTCCCGGGCGAACCGCCTGAGCGCCGCTGCCTTGGCGGCCCGGTCGACGATGGGATCCATCAGCTCCCCGGTGAGCACCCCGTCGTGCAGCTCCAGCACGTTGGCCGCCAGGCGGGTGATCCCCAGTCGGCGCACCAGCGGGGCGATGACCTGGGTGAACCCCCCGCTGACCACGGCGATCTCGTACCCCAGACGCTGGAGGGTGCGCACCAGGGTGCGGGCGCCCGGCGTGAGGACCAGCCCCTGGCGGACGGTTTCGAGATCCGTCTCGTCCAGGCCCCGCAGCAGTCGCACCCGCTGCCGCAGCGCCGCCTCGAACTCGACGGCGCCCGCCATGGCGGCGCTGGTCACGGCGGCCACCTGGGCCCCGCATCCCGCGTGCTCGGCCAGCAGGTCGATCACCTCCCCCTGCAGCAGGGTGGAGTCGGCATCGAGCACGATCAGGTGCTTGGCGCGGCGGTGCAGTCCGGCCCGTTGCACCGCGATGTCGACCTCCCGTCGCACCGCCTCGTCGGCCAGCGCCCGCCGGAGCTCGTCCAGGTCGCCCCCGGCCACCGCGAACTCGTAGCTGGTGACGGGGTAGGCCGACAGCCGGACGATGCGCTCGATGTTGCCGTGGCAGCGGGCGATGCGACCGCTCACGCCGGCCAGGGTGGGCGCGTCGATCGAGGGCGCCAGCACCGACACCAGAAAGCCCTCCCCACTCCGGGCCACGTCGGCCTCCACCAGCGGGCTGATCGACACGTCGATGTCAGCGACGCCGATGGTGCGGACGATGGCGTCCCGCGCCACCACCACGTCGTCGGCGCGCGCCACGTCGATCTCCACGCACAGCAGCAGCCGGCCGTGCACCCGCACCTGCTCGACGTCCCGCACCTCGACCGGGCAGGTTCCGAGGGCCGTGAACAGACGCTCGGCCAGGCCCGGTCCGTCCTGACCGCTGAGCACCACGAGATGGGGGAGGGACGCGGGCATGCGGGCTTCACGGTACCGGGCGGGCCGGCCCACCCCGGTGCTCAGGACACGGCTTCGTGGTCCACGTCGACCCAGCCCCGGGCCTCCTCCCAGCGTCGGATGATCTTGGCCGGCACGCCCGCCACCACGCAGCGGTCCGGCACGACGCCCCGCACCACGGCACCGGCGGCCACCACGACGTGGGCCCCGATGTCGGCGCCGGGCAGGACGACCACGTGGGCGCCCAGCCAGCTGCCCGACCCGATGCGCACGGCCGCTTCGGTCGGCCACTGCCGGCCGATCGGCTCCTGCGGGTTCTCGTAGGTGTGGTTCTGGTCGGTGATGTAGACGTAGGGGCCGGTCTGGATGTCGTCGCCGATCTCGATCGACCAGTGACCGACGATGTGCGACCCGCGGCCGATGATGCAGCGGCTCCCGATGCGCACCACCGGATCGGTGGGCATCCGCTGTCCCGGCGCCATACCCACGGTGAGGCAGGTGTGGGGGCCCACCATCGTCCCCGCCCCGATGCGGATGTGGTGCTCGTTGTAGATCGCCCCCTGCGGAAAGAGCAGGCAGGCCCCGGGCCCCATGGCGCCGAAGCGGCGACCCCGGGGGTCGTCGGGGCCGACGGCACCCAGCTCCCCCGCCGCCTCCCAGGCCCCGTGGACGACGCGGGCCAGGCCGCGGCGCAGCGGTCCGGGAAGGTTTCGGATCCAGCTCACCGGGCGGAATGCTACGTGGAGCGCGAAGGTCCGGGGGAACGGCGTCCCAGTACAATCGTCGCCGTGGGGGCAGCGCGAGCCCGGGAGGGCATCGCCCGGCCGGAGGCCGGGGGACCGAGGGTGGACCGCCGTCGCTTCCTCCAGCTTGCCGCCACCGGGGCGGCGGGCCTCACGCTGGCCGCCTGCACGGACGAGAGCGGCCTGTCGATCTCGGAGGCCCCCCGCCCCCCGGCCCGGGCCAAACGCCGTCCCCGACCCGCGGCGTCCACCGCGCCCGCTCCCACCTCGCCCCTCGCCACCGAGCTGACCACGCTGGCCAGCGGCGTGGTCGTGCCGACCGCGCCCTGGCTCATCGCCGAGAACAACCGGCCGGGCACCCTCGACTGGATCGTCTGGAACTCCGGGCCTGACCACGCGCTCGAGGGGTTCGCCAGCCAGGTGAGCGCCGTTCCCGGCGACGACGTCGCCCTCTTCGTCAACACGACGGCGAGCGCCGTCCAGGTGCAGGCCTATCGCATGGGGTACTACCAGGGCCTGGGTGGTCGCCTGGTCTACCAGAGCGACTTCGTGGCGGCCGGCCCGCAGGCCGCACCGGTGGTGAGTCCGGTGGGCACCGTCAGCTGCCCCTGGTCGCCCACCATGACCCTCGGCATCGATTACTCGTGGCCCCCCGGCTGCTACCTGTTGAAACTGGTGGGCAACACCGGGGTGGAGCAGCACGTCCCGCTGACCATCCGAGACGACGGGAGCACCGCCGCCTTCGTCATCCAGAACAGCGTGACCACCTGGCAGGCCTACAACCTCTACGGGGGCTACAGCCTCTACTACGGGCCGAACGGCCGAGGACAGCAGGACTTCGCCAACCGGGCCCGGGCCGTGTCGTTCGACCGCCCCTATCCCCAGACGTGGGCCCAAGGGGCGGCCGACTTCGTGGGCAACGAGTTCCCGCTGCTCTTCGACCTCGAACGCCTGGGCCTCGACCTCACCTACTGGACCGATGTCGATCTGCACGCGCAGCCGGGACTCCTGACCAACCACGCCTGCCTCTTCAGCCTGGGGCACGACGAGTACTGGTCCAGCCCCATGCGCACCGGCGCCGCCACGGCCAGCGCGGCCGGCGTCAACCTGGCCTTTCTCGGGGCCAACGCCTGCTATCGCCAGATCCGGTTCCAGCCGACCTCTGTCGGCGTCAACCGCCTCGAGGTCTGTTACAAGAGCGCGCAGGAAGACCCCATGGCCGAGGAGGATCCGTCGCTCACCACGGTGAACTGGAACGAGGCGCCGGTCAACGACCCCGAATCCCTCCTGATCGGCTCGACCTATCAGGCGGTCGGCGCCAACGCCAACATGATCGTGACCGACGGCTCGTCGTGGTTCTTCTCGGGGTGCGACCTGAGCGAGGGATCCGTTCTCCCCGCCCTGATCGAGGGTGAGTTCGACCGCTACGTGCCCGCCCTGCCCGGTCCCCGCGCGCTCGACGTGCTGGCCCACTCCCCCGTGCCCGGGCAGGGCAACTGGTCCGACCTCACCTACTACACCGCACCCGGGGGCGGCGGGGTGCTGGCCAGCGGCTCGGCCTGCTTCGTCGGACGGATGGCCAACGCCCCGGCCATTTCCGCCCTGGTGCTCCCCCCGGGCCTCCCGGGCGAGCGGGAGATCCTCCTCCGGGCCATGGAGAACCTCTACGGCCTCTTCGGCAACGGCCCGGCGTCGGCCACCATGCCGTCCAGCGGGAACTGGAGCGCCGTCTACACCGGCACGGCCCTCCAGAGCGCGAGCGCCCAGCCCACGGTCTCCGCCTGACCCCTCTCCGCACGCCGACCCCTCTACGATCGTGCCGCACGTATGTCCTGGCACCCCACGCACGACCAACCGAGGCGCTCACGGGTCGGCGTCAGCCTTCTCACGCTGGCCGGGCTCTCCGGCATGATCCTGAGCGCCTGCACCACGATGGCGGGGCACCGCAGCGCCGCCCCGCCGTCCACCACCCCCTCCTCCACCACGACGACGACGGCCTCGGCCATCTGCCCTCTCACCGGGGAGCCCGTGCCCGATCACGGGGCCGTCCCGCAGCGTCCGGCGCTCGGGGTCAAGGTGGACAACTATCCCGCCGCCCGCCCCCAGAGCGGCCTCGACAAGGCGGACATCGTGTTCGAGGAACCGGTCGAAGGCGGCATCACCCGCTACGTCGCCGTGTTCCAGTGCCAGAACGCGGCCCTGGTCGGCCCCGTGCGCTCGGCCCGCAACATCGACATCGGGATCCTGGGCCAGTTGGGCAATCCGCTCGAGGTCCACGTGGGGGGCATCGATCCCGTCATCGCCAACCTCAACGCCTCGCCCATCGTCAACGTCGACCTCGGCTCGTACGGATCCATCATCACCAACCCGCCCGGCCGGGTCGCCCCGTACGACACGTACTCGTCGACCGCGCAGATGTGGGGGACGCATCCGACCATGACCACCCCGCCCCAGCCGCTCTTCACCTACTCCAAGGACCCTCCCGCCGGGACGCCGGTGTCCACCATCCACATCGATTTCTCCCAGACCTCGAATGTGACGTGGCGATACGACCCGGCGACCAAGGAGTTCCAGCGCTTCTACAACGCCGACGTGCCCGACCTGCTGGCCGAGGGTGTGCAGAACGCCGCGGCCAACGTCGTCGTCCAATACGTCCAGATCAGTTACGGTCCGTGGCTCGAGAACAGCGAAGGGGGCTTGGAGGTGCAGGCCGACCTCTACCCCGACGCCAGCGGGCCGGCCCTGGTCTTCCGCAACGGCGTGGAGATCGGGGCCACGTGGCATCGCTCCACCCTGGCCTCGCCCACCCAGTTCACCACCCCGGCCGGCGCGCTCATCCCGCTCCAGCCCGGGCAAACCTGGGTCGAGCTCGTCCCCAACACGATTACCGCCACGACCACGCCCTAGCGCCGTCCCCATGGCGCGAAGCGCTCCGGACGATCACCCGCGGGGGGAACGGGGTCGATCCGGAGCGACTTCGGTGCTGTGAGAGGCCGGCTCAGGCGGGACGACTCACTGGTCGAGCATGATCGGAAGGTCGTCGGGGTCGGTCAGCCCTCCCCCGGCGGCTCCCTCCTCGTCCACCTTGGGGGCCAGGCGCTCCCGGACCCGGTCGTCGACCTCGGCCATGAGTTGCGGATTCTCCGACAGGAACACCTTGACGTTCTCCCGACCTTGGCCGAGCTGCTCACCCTCATAGGTGAACCAGGCGCCGGACTTCTTGATGAAGCCCAATTCGACCGCCACGTCGAGCAGGGAGCCTTCGCGGCTGATGCCCTTGCCGTACATGATGTCGAACTCAGCCTGCTTGAAGGGAGCGGAGCACTTGTTCTTCACCACCTTGACCCGGGTCCGGTTCCCGATCACCTCGGCCCCGTCCTTGATCTGCTCGACCCGTCGGATGTCGAGGCGGATGGAGGAGTAGAACTTCAGCGCCCGGCCACCCGAGGTGACCTCGGGCGAGCCGTACATCACCCCGATCTTCTCACGCAGCTGATTGATGAAGATGGCGATGGTGCTCGACTTGGAGAGCGTCCCGGTCAGCTTGCGCAGGGCCTGGGACATGAGGCGGGCCTGCAGGCCGGGGTGGGAGTCACCCATCTCCCCCTCGATCTCGGCGCGCGGCGTCAACGCCGCCACCGAGTCGACCACCAGGACGTCGAGTGCGCCCGAGCGGATCAGCATGTCGGCGATCTCGAGCGCCTGCTCCCCCGTGTCGGGCTGGGAGATGAGGAGATCGTCCACGTTGACCCCGATGGCACCGGCGTACACCGGGTCCATGGCGTGCTCGGCATCGATGTAGGCGCAGATGCCACCGTTGCGCTGCGCCTCGGCCACCGCGTGCATGGCCAGGGTCGACTTCCCCGAGGACTCCGGGCCGTAGATCTCCACGATCCGGCCGCGGGGGAGCCCCCCGATGCCCAGGGCGAGGTCGAGCGACAGCGCGCCGGTCGGGATGGACTCGATGTTCATGCTCAGGTTGTCACCCATCCGCATGACCGAGCCCTTGCCGAACTGCTTCTCAATCTGGCCCAGCGCCGCGTCCAGCGCCTTTTCCCGTTCCTCCGCCATCTCTCTCCTCTTTGTTCTCTCGTGCGACGTGCTCGCCCACCTGATGGGTACGACCCTACGGACGGGGTGTGACAACGCCCCGACCGACCCTGCCCTTCCGCCATCGTAACGAACATGTGTTCGCTCTGCACGGATACCCGCTGCAGAGGAACGGTCGCCCCGCGACCGGTCCGGGCCCACTCTTCCCGGCCCGGGAACGGGTGGGCGGGCCGAGGAGACCGGGGCGTCGGCGGTCAGACCGGGCCAGGGTGAAGCGGTCGATCGGATGGGGTCGGTGCGCCCACTCCCGGTGTCATGCGCGTTGAGGTCATGCGCCCGATGCCGGGCCACTGGGGTAACGCGCCGGTGACGATCGGACGAAACGAGGACGAACCTCTCGCGACAGTTCTCGGGTACGCAATTCGTGTGAAGCTGGTCCCGTGCGGCGCGACGGCGAGACGACCGGGACGGGGCGCCGGAGACGGGCTCTCTGGCCCGCCGGAGCGGGGGCGGGCGCGCTGGCCCTGCTGCTCACGGCGGCGCCGGCGGCCGGCGCCACGACCAACGCGACCACCCTCTACCAACAGTCTCTGGCCAGCATGAGGTCGTGGTCGGTGCATTACACCTCGAGCGGCGTGGACGCCAAGGTCATGCTGGTCGAGAGCGGCGATGCGGGTCCGGCGTCGGGCACCCAGCAGTTCGTCATCGGCTCCGGGGCGACCGCGGAGGCTGCGTCGATGATCGTCATCGGGCAGCTCACCTACTTCGAGGGCAACGCGGCGGCGCTCGAGTACCTGTTGGGCTTCTCGGCCACCCAGGCCGCCGCCGACACGGGCCAGTGGGTCCTGTTCCCCACCGCGGACGCACAGTTCTCCCAGGTCGTGGCCGGCGTTCGCTCTCATGACGTGGCGGAGGAAGTCGCGCTCCGGGGGCCCCTCACGCTGGGTGCGCCGCGGCGGCTCGACGGCTACCGGGTCGACGCCATCCGCGGGACCGAGGTCGACCCCGGGGCCAAACCGATGCGCGCCGTCCTCTACGTGCGGGCCTCGGGTCGCCACCTGCCCGTCGAGGAGGACACCGTGAACGCGCAGGGGAGGCCGAACGGCATGGAAGACATGGTGTTCTCCAAATGGGGCGAGCGGGTGCGCCCGAAGGCCCCCGACGCCACCATCACGCTGGGCCCCATGCACGCCGTCTGAGGCTCCCTCGAGGGCGACCCACCCCGGCCGAACGCAGATGAGAGGATGAGGGCGATTCGCATCCGCCATTGCGGTTGCAGAAGGGACCCCACCATGCGCCGTCTTCCCGTGATCGTCGTCGCGGTCACCCTGAGCCTGGCCGCGACGTCGGCGCTGATCGCCGCGTCACCCGGCGTGTCGGCCGCGGCGGGCAGTCTGCAGTCCAGGTACCGCGCCGCCATCGCCTATGCCGAGACCAGGGACGTCCACTACGTGTCGAAGGCCAGCCAGACCGGCGTCGTCCTCCGGGTGGTCGGGAACACCGGCGCGACGTCGGGAACCCAGTCCCTGACCGTCAAACACGGATCGACGGTGGAGGACTTCACGGTCTCGGTGATCGGTCCCACGGCCTACCTCGAGGGAAACGCCGTCGCGCTCAGCTCCATCATCGGACTCACGGCGGCGCAGTCGACCAGCTACGCCGACCGGTGGCTGTCGTTCCCCGTCGGCAACGCGACGCTGGACCAACTGATCAGCGGTCTTCTCGACAAGGACGTCTCGGCCGAGCTGGCCCTGGCCGGCCCCTACACCCAGGGCAGCGTCATGACCATCGGAGGACACCGCGCGCAGGGCATCAAGGGCTTCACCAGCGACACGTCGGGCACGAAGGTCCCGACCACGCTCTACGTGGAATCCGGCGCGGTGCCACGTCCGCTGCTCGAGGTCACGAGCCCCGGGAAGGGGTCGACCGACCCCGCCGCCACCGTGACCTTCACCCACTGGGGCCAGACGACCCACGTCACCACGCCCGCCGGCTCGGTGTCCCTCCTCGGGCTGATCCCGGCGGGTTGACCGACCGCGCCCGGGTCGGTGGCACGGATCAGGCCATGACGGGGCGCCCCGACCGGGCCATCGAAGCGATGCTGGGTGACATCACCGAGCAGCAGGTCCACGCCGTCGTCAACGCGGCGAATCGCCGGCTGGCCGGGGGAGGCGGCGTCGACGGCGCCATCCATCGCGCCGCCGGGGCGGCCGCACTGCAGTCGGCCTGCCGGGCCATCGGCGAGTGCCTGCCGGGCCACGCCGTGGCCACCGAGGGCTTCGCCCTGCGGGCGCGGTGGATCATCCACACGGTCGGCCCGGTGTGGCAGGGCGGGGCTCAGGGCGAGGCCGAGACCCTGGCCTCGTGCTACCGGTCGGTCCTCGAGGTGGCCGACCGGCTGGGCGCCACGTCGGTGGCCTTTCCGGCCATCTCCACCGGCAGCTACGGCTATCCGGCCGGCCCGGCGGCCGCCATCGCCGTCGCCACCGTGCGGGCATCCCGCTCCGCCGTCGGACTGGTCCGCTTCGTGGCGTTCGACCGGCTCAGCCTGGCCCACTACGAACAGCTTCTCTGAGCTCCGGCCCGCTCCGGAGGCCGAGCGGTCCGGTCCGCAAGGGAGTACGGACCGAACCGCTCAGCTCGGATGGGGTGAGGCCGTGAGGTTGTACATCGTCGTGCCGTCGACCGTCTCCGCCGTGTAGTGGGCCTCCACCCACGTTTGGATCTGCGAGGCGTCGTCGGCGGTTCCGCCGCCGAAGCCCCCGCCGAAGCCCCCGCCGAAGCCCCCGCCTTCGGCCAGGTAGTAGTGGATCTTGCCCTCTGCCACGTACTTCTCGAACTGGGCCAGCGTCGGCGCGGGATCGGTCCCGTTGAAGCCCCCGATGGCCATGACCGGATCGTCACTCGCCAGTTGGTAGCCGGCGGCGGAGTTGGAGTTCGTGATGGCCGCGACCCAGGTGTAGTGGGCGGCGTCCGCCTTGAGGAGCTTGGTCACCTCGGCGCCCGGTGTGCCCGAGTTGAGGATGCCGCCGGCACCACCCAGACCGCCGCCGCCGGTGCGGCCGGCGAAGCCACCGGCGAACGCGTGCCGGGAGAAGCCGCCGGCCGGGAAGCCACCGGTCGGGAAGCCACCGCCGGCGCCCGCGCCGATCCCGGCCCGGGCTCCGCCGGGAGGCGTGAATCCGCCGGTGCCACCGAAGCCGGCCCCGGGGAAGCGGCCGGCGAACGCACGACGAAAGGCGGCAGCACCGCCGCCACCACCGCCGCCGCCGAAGAACCCACCGGGGCCGCCGAGTCCCCCGGCCGGGGTGGGGGTCACCGAGGGGATGGCGCCGGAATGCGGCGTGGCCGCCGTGGCGATGGTGGAGAACAGCGGGATGATCAACGCGGCGCCCAATCCCAGGGTGGCCACCAGGCCGATGGCCAGCTTGGGGATCCGGCGGAGCCAGGGCAGGGCGAGGATGGCCAGGGTGCCCAGGGCGCCCACCACGGCGACGAAGGTCCGGAGCCACGGGAACCAGTCGGGCGTGCGGTCGAGCAGCACGACGCCCCAGACGGTGGTGACCGCCAGGGCCGCTGCCAACGCGGCCCGCCCGACCCATGACGCACGGCGTTGCCACAGCGACATGGTCCCCATCCCGACCAGTGCCCCCAGTGGTGGCGCCAGAGCGACCGTGTAGTACGGGTGGATGATGCCCTGGGCCAGGCTGATGGTCAGCCCGATGCCGACCAGACAGCCGCCCCACAGCAAGAAGGCGGCCCGCTCGCGGTCGGTCCGCCTGGCCCTCAGGGTGAAGATCAAAACGGCGGCGCCCATCACCAGCGCGGCGGGGAGCAGCCAGGACATCATGTTGCCGAAGCTGGAATTGAAGAGCCGGGTGAACCCGGTGGGGCCCCACATGCTGCCCCCGATCCCGGTGCCGCCCACGTGCCCGGCCTCGTTGCCGGTCAACCGGCCGAAGCCGTTGTAGCCGAAGATCAGGTTGAAGATGCTGTTGTCCTGGGAGCCGCCGACGTAGGGACGGTCGGCGGCCGGGGTCAGGGCCACGGCGGCCACCCACCATCCCGCCGCCACCAGCGTGGTGACACCGAGGACGACGACCTGCCAGACCCGCCGCCACCACGAGGTGGGCGCCGCCAGCAGGTACACGATGCCCAGCGCGGGCAGGATCAGGAAGGCCTGCATCATCTTGGTGATGAAGCCGAAGCCCACCAGGGCGCCGGCGAGGACCAGCCACCTGGTCTGCGCCCCCTCGAGGGCGCGCACGGTGGCGTAGGTGGCGCCGGTGAGGAGCAGGGCCAACAGAGCGTCGGGGTTGTTGAACCGGAACATCATGGCGGCGACCGGTGTCAGCGCCACGACCACCCCGGCCAGCAGTGCGGCCTGAGCGGCGAACCAGCGCCGGACCGTCAGGTAGACCAGGCCGACGGTGGCCACCCCTTCCAGGGCCTGGGGCACCAACATGCTCCAGGCGTTGAAGCCGAAGACGCGGCCCGAGATCTCCATGACCCACAGCGAGGCGGGTGGCTTGTCCACCGTGATGAAGTTCGACGCGTCCGACGAGCCGAAGAAGAAGGCCTTCCAACTCTTGGTGCCGGCCTGCACCGCGGCGGAGTAGAAGGAATTGGCCCAACCCGAGGCGCCCAGACCCCATAGGTAGAGCACCCCGGTGAGGATCAGCAGCGCCAACAGGGCGGGGCGGACCCAGGCCGGATCGTGGTCCCGGCCCCGCACGAAGCGGAACAGGTGGCCACCGGCGCGGCCGGGTGCCGGTGCCGGCGCGGCGGGAGCCGGTCCGTGGTCCACCGCCGCGGGCTCCAGCAGCCCGACACCGCCGGGGGTCGGGGCTTCCGTCATCGCAGCGCCTCCGAGCGACCGGTGGCCGCAAGGGTGGAGGGCCGGAAGACCCAGGCCCGCAGGACGCTGAAGCGCAGCACGGCGGCCATCGCGTTGGCCACGGTGACGGCGAGAAGCTCGAAGCCGAGTGAGGAACCGGCCAGTTGCTGGGCCACGTAGAGGGCGGCCGTGGTCAGCGCCAGGCTGATGGCCAGGAGACCGGCGGTCACCGCGGCGAAGCGACCGCGTTGCCCCGGCCCGTACAGGCTGTGGGCCAACTCCCGGTGCACGGCCGTGTTGAAGATGGTGCAGATGGCCACGGCCATGGCGTTGGCGCCGTAGGGCCCGGCCAGCGGGCGCCAAGCCACGAAGAGGAAGAGGTAACCCAAGGTGCTGATGACGCCCACGCCGGCGAAGCGCAGCAACTGCTCGGTCGCCACCTGACGGGCCGGGCTGCTGTCGGGGTGGGTGCGCCGCGTGCGGGCACGGGCCTTCCCATGGGAGATGCGCCACACGCCGCGCAGATCGCTCACGGCGGTGGGCACGATCTTGACCCGGGAGTCGGGATCGTCCACCCAGTCGACCGGTACCTCGCTCAGGCGCATGCCCAGGCGCTCGGCGGTGACGAGGAGCTCGGTGTCGAAGAACCACTCGTCGTCCTCCACCAGGGGGAGCAGTTGCTGGGCGACCTCTCGCCGCAAGGCCTTGAAGCCGCACTGGGCGTCGCTGAACCGGCCCCGCAAGGAGAGCTTCAGCAACAGGTTGTAGGCCCGCGAGATGAGCTCCCGCTTGGGCCCGCGCACCACGTGTGCCCCCCGGGCGAGCCGCGTCCCGATGGCGATGTCCCGATGTCCCGAGATGAGCGGGGCCACCAGGGGCAGCAACGCGGCGAGCGAGGTGGACAGGTCGACGTCCATGTAGGCCACCACCGGAGCGGTGCTGGTCGACCAGGCGGTGCGCAGCGCGTAGCCCCGCCCCTTGCGGGGCAGATGCATGGCGGTCACCCCGGACAGGGTGGCCGCCAGCTCGGTGGCGACGGCCATGGTGTCGTCGGTACTGGCGTTGTCGACGATGGTGACGAGGGCCCGGAACGGGAACGATTCGTCGAGGAAGCGGCGGAGCTCGGTGATGTGCTCCCCCAGGTGCTCGGCCTCGTTGTAGACCGGGACGACGATCTCGACGTCGAGCGGTTGGCGGCGGGGATCGAGGCCGAGATCCGGCAGGGCCAGGAGTGTCATGTCAGGCATCCTGGCCGATGTCTCTCGCACCGGGGTGGGCACGGGCTGTGACTGCGGTGTGAATGTGCGCCTACCCAGCACGTCCACGCTCCGTGACCGGCGGCGTGACGGCGGTCACGGCGTGGCGCCCTGGGCTACCGCGGCGGGTTCGAGCATGACCGACGCCACCGGGAGCGAGACGGTGACGGTCAGGCCGCGACCCGGGGCGGAGGTGGCCTGCACGGTGCCCCCGTGGGCGGTGACGATGGCCGCCACGATGGACAGTCCCAGCCCGGTGCCGCCATGGGCGCGGCCCCGGGCCGGGTCGACCCGGTAGAAGCGCTCGAACACCCGGGCGGCGTCCTCGGCCGGCATGCCCGGGCCGCTGTCGTGGACCACCACGCGGGCCTCGGCGCCCACCTGATCGACGTGCACGGTGGCCGTGGTCCCCTCGGGCGTGTGGGCTCGCACGTTGGACAACAGGTTGTCCACCACCTGGCGCAGGCGGGTGGGATCGCCCATCACCTCGACCGGATGCGTCGCCGTGAACGTCACCGGCCAGCTGGGTCCGACGGTCATGGCCGTGTGGACGGCGTCGGCGCAGAGAGCGACCAGCTCGGTGGGGACGATCTGGAGCGGGGCCCCCTCGTCGAGCCGGGCCAGCGTGAGGAGGTCGTCGACCAGGCGCTCCATGCGCGCCGTCTCGGAGCGGATGCCCGAGACGACCCGGGGCAGATCCTCCGGGCTCTGCGAAGCCCCCCGCTCGAAGAGCTCGGCGTAGGCCGCCACGGCGGCGATCGGGGTCCGGAGCTCGTGCGAGGCGTCGGCGACGAACTGGCGCAGGTGCTGATCGGACTCCTTCAACCGGGCCTCGGAGGCCAGCCGCGCCGCGAAGGCGGCCTCGATGCGCTCCAACATGACGTTGAGGGCGCGGGCCAGGCGACCGACCTCGGTGGTGTCGTCCGCGCCGGGCACGCGCTGGTCGAGGTTGCCCGCCGCGATGGCGTCGGCCGTGCGCTCGACGTCGGCCAGCGGGCGCAAACCGAGGCGGACCAACCACCAGCCGCCGGCCAGCGCCAGGACGAGCGCACCGGCGGTGACGGCCAGTTCGATGAGGAGCAGCGAGTGCAGGGTGCTGTTGGTGCCCGCCAGGGGTTCGGCCACCACGACGAAGGCCTTCTGCGAGGCGCCGGTCACATTGTTGGACAGCGTGGCCTCCGTCACCAGCACCCGGAAGGCCGGGCCGCCGCTCTGGATCGATGCGGCGGTGAAATAGGTGGCGACGGTCCCGTTGGACTGATTGGAGAACCCGGTGATGTGGCTCGGCAGTTGGGGGCTGTAGGCGCGGCTGCCCACATACGCCGGGCACTGCTTCCCTCCGAACACCTGGCCGGTGGTGGTCCGGATCTCGATGAACGAGGAGGCACCGAGGGCGCCGGGATCGCCGCCGCCGGGCGCCGTCGCCCCACCCGGACTGCCCGGACCGAAGAAGCCCGAGTTGGGCGAGGGGCACGCCCCGGCGGTGAGGAAACGGGTCGTCCGCAGGGGGTTCTGGGCCAGGCTCTGGTCGATCTGGTTGTAGAGGGACGAGCGCAGGGCCGAGTAGGTGGCGAAGTCGGCCAGCACCAGGGCGATCACGGCGATCGCCCCGACGGCCACCAGGAGTCGGAGACGGAGTGACACTCAGCCCGATCCGGCCGTGTCCGCCTCGCGGAGGGCGTAGCCGACCAGGCGGATGGTGTGGATGAGCGGCGGCCCGTGCTTCTCCAGCTTCTTGCGCAGATAGCTCACGTAGGTCTCCACCACGTTGCCGTCCCCGCCGAAGTCGTAGTGCCACACGTGGTCGAGGATCTGTGCCTTGGACAGCACGTGGCGGGGGTTGAGCAGGAAGTAGCGCAACAGGTTGAACTCGGTGGCCGTGAGCTGGATCTCATGGCCCCCCCGCCGCACCTCGTGGGCGTTCTCGTCCATCTCGAGGTCGGCGAAGCGCAGGATGCCGTCCTCCTCGTTCTCGAACCCGGTCCGGCGCAGGATGGCGTGGACACGGGCGATCAGCTCGGCCAGGGCGAAGGGTTTGGTGACGTAGTCGTCCCCCCCGATGGTCAGTCCGGCCAGCTTGTCCTGCAGGGTGTCCCGAGCGGTCAGGAAGAGAATGGGGACCCGCACGCCGTCCGAGCGCAGGCGTCGGGTGACCTCCAGGCCATCGAGGTCGGGCAGCATCACATCGAGGATGACCAGGTCGGGGGGGTCGTCCTGGGCCTGGGCCAGGGCACGGCGTCCATTGTCGGCCTCGTCGACGGTGAATCCCTCGTAGCGCAGTGACGTGGCCACCGCATCGACGATGGACGGTTCGTCGTCGACCACCAGGACCCGTGGTCCGTTGTCCATTTTCACCGGGTGCACCTCCCTTTGCCCCACGATCTCAGGAGGAGATTCCCCTCCAGTGTGGACCGGCTGTGGTCCTCCTGTGAGAAATTACGGCGCCGGGAGGGCGATCAGGGCTCGGCGCAGGAGGTCCAGGGCGGAGATGGCGCCGTACTGGCGCACCCGCTCACGATCCCCCGGGAGGCGCAGCTCACGGGCCGACGTGCCGTCGCCGGGCAGATCCAGCCCGACGAAGACCGTGCCCGGCGTCACCCCTTCCTGGTCGTCCGGCCCCGCCACCCCGGTGATGCCGAGACCGACATCGGCACCGGTGGCTCGCCGGACCCCGGTCGCCATGGCCGCCGCGGCCGCCTCCGAGACCACCGGGCCGACCGGCACGCCCAGCAGACCGAACTTCACGTCCTGGTGGTAGGCCACCACGCCCCCGCGGAACCAGGCCGAGGCCCCGGCCACGTTGACCAGGCGCGAGGCGATGAGGCCGCCGGTGAGCGACTCGGCCACGCCGAGGGTCAGCTCGCGGGAGAGCAGCTGGGCCGCCACCGCGTGCTCCATGGTCTCCTCGTCCACCCCGAACACGATGTCGCCCAGGTGGGCCTCGATGGCGCTCCGCACCGCCTTCTCCTCGATGTCGAGCACATCCGTGGCGGCGGCCAGGCTGGGCGCCCCTGCAGTGATCCTCACCTTGATCCCCTCGATGCCCGAGGCGAGGAAGGCCAGGGTGGCCGACCCCTCCAGATCGAGGGCGTCGATGCGACCCTGCAGGGACTCGGCCAGGCCGGACTCGCTGGCCCCCCAGGTGCGCAGCACACGGCTGGCGATGACGCCCTCGTGGCCCGTCGCGGCCATCCGCGCCCGCAGGTCGGGCAGGATGCCGCGGTCGAACATCTCGGCCATCTCGTAGGGCACGCCCGGGACGGCGTAGAGCACCTTGTTCCCGAGCGGGCAGATCAACCCGGGGGCGGTCCCCGACCGCTGGGGAATGACGGTGGCCCCCACCGGCACGTCGGCCTGACGGGCGTTGTTGGCCGACATGGCCCGGCCCCGCGCCTGGAAGAAGCCGGCGATCCTCTCGACGATCTCGGGGTCGCGCACCAGCCCGACCCCCATCACCTCGGCGATGGCCTCCCGTGTGATGTCGTCGTGGGTCGGGCCGAGACCACCGCAGACGATGACGCCGTCGCTGCGGGCCAGCGCGGTCCGAAAGGCCAGGGTCATGCGCTCGCGGTTGTCCCCCACCGCCTGGTGGAAGTGCGACGTCACGCCCGCCGCGGCCAGGCGGTCGCCCAGCCAGGCCGAGTTGGTGTCGGCGATCTGGCCCAGCAGCAGCTCGGTGCCCACCGCCACGATCTCCACCCTCATGCGGCGGCACCCTTGAAGATCCGCCGACCGTCGATCAGGTACTGGACCCCCGTGGCGAGGGTCAGGGCGGCGGCCGCCCAGATCACGGCCACCTGCAGCCCGTGCTGGTGGGCCAGCGGGGGGATGATGCAGGTGCCCACGGCCAGGTCCTGGACGAAGGTCTTCACCTTGGCCGAGCTCCGGGCGGGAATGGAGACACCCCGTCGCGCCGACCACGAGCGGTAGATCTGCATGCCGATCTCCCGGATGGCGATGAGGATGACCGGGAGCCAGGGCAGGTGCCCTTCGGCCGCCAGCGCGCCCAGGGCGCCCAGCACCACCGCCTTGTCGGCCAGCGGGTCCAGGAAGGCACCCGAACGGGTCGTCCCGTGCCGGCGGGCGATGTACCCGTCCAGCCCGTCGCTGCCGGCCACCACCAGTCCGACCACGACGTTGAACCAGGTGGCGCCCCAGACCACGATCATGGCCACGTAGACCGGTGCGGCCACCAGCCGGGCCACGGTCACCGCGTTGGCCGGGGTGGCCAGGGCCGAGGGCCCGAACGTGGTGGGGCGCTCGTTGGTGTCGGTCACCGTGGCGCCCCGACCAGTCGCCGACCGGGGTCTTCGACCCGGACGGCGTGCAGATCGGGCCCCTCGGCGGCGACCAGGTCGACCATGAGCAGCTCGCCGGGCGCCGTGTCACCGGGGAGATGGACGATGCCGTCGATCTCGGGTGCCTCGTGCACCGTTCGCCCGCGTCCCGGGCTGTCCACCAGCACCTGGCGCCGTTGGCCGATGAGCAGGTCGCGTCGTGACGCCGTGATCCCGTCCTGCAGCTCGGCGCACTCCCGCAGGCGTTCGAGGGCCAGCGACGGGGGGACCTGGTCGGGAAGGTCGACGGCGTGGGTGCCCACCTCCGGCGAGAAGGGGAAGAACCCGGCCCAGTCGAGCTCCGCCTCGGCCAGGAAGGCCAGCAACCGGTCGTGATCGCGCTCGGTCTCACCGGGGTAGCCCAGGATGAACGAGGAGCGGAAGGTGGCACCGGCGTCCCGGGCGCGGATGTCGGCGATCCGGCGCAGGAAGCGGTCGCCGTCGCCCCATCGGCGCATCCGGGCCAGCAGCGGGCGCGAGACGTGCTGGAGGGAGAGGTCGAAGTACGGCACGCCCGTGCCCAGCACCGCATCGATGAGCTCATCGGTCAACCCCGACGGGTACAGGTAGAGCAGGCGGGTGCGAGCCACCCGTGAGGCCACGGCGCGCGTCAGCGCGGCGATGGGTGAGCGGCCGGCCTTGACCCGCTCGCCCGGTCGTGACCGGTCCCGCCCGTAGGAGGCCAGATCCTGGGCCACCAGCACGATCTCGCGCAGCGGCGGGGCGGCCGTGCCCCCGGCCGTCGTCCCCCCGGCCAGCAGCCGGTCCACCTCGGCCATGAGGTCGTCGCGGCCCCGGGAGCGCTGCCGGCCCCGGAAGGTGGGGATGGCACAGAACCCGCACCGGCGGTCACATCCCTCGGCCACCTTGAGGTAGGCCCACGGCGCCTCGGCGGCCGGTCGCGCCAACTCGAGCAGGTCGAACCCCTGGGCGGGCCGGCGGCGGGGCGGAGTGGTCAAGGTGACCGGCACGGCCTCCGGGCGGTGTGGGTCCAGGTCCATGCCGAAGCCCGCCACCAGGTCCACTTCGGGCAGGGCGGCAGCCAGCTCCTCGCCGTAGCGCTCGGCCATGCACCCGGTGACCACCAGACGGGCATCCGGCGACCGCCGTTCTGACAATTCGAGCACGGTCTCGATCGACTCCTGGCGGGCCGGCTCGATGAAGGCACAGGTGTTGACCACCACCAGGTCCGCCTCCGATGGCTCGGCGGCGCGGCGGTAGCCCTGGCCGGCCAACCTCCCGGCCAGCTTGTCCGAGTCCACCTGGTTTTTCGGACACCCCAGGGTCTCGAGCCAGTACCGACCTTCACCCACGCGCTCTCCTTGCACCGGACCTGTCCGGCCGGGCACGTCGGGTACCCGGCCTCCGAGCGGAGAGGGAGGGATTTGAACCCTCGGACCCGGTTACCCAGGTCAATTCATTAGCAGTGAATCCGATTCGGCCGCTCTCGCACCTCTCCAGCGGGAGTCGCCCCACCACGCCGTCGACGACGTTCCCGTCAGGGACGGCGGACGGACGAACTCCGTGCCCGACAGCCTACGTGAAGGCCCGGAGACCGCCTACCCGAGCAGCTTGGCCTTCTCGGCGTCGAACTCGGCGTCGGTCAGCACGCCCTTGTCCTTCAGTTCGGACAGCTTGTGCAGCTGGTCGGCGGTGCTGGTCCCGGCCGCCTCCTTGACGTAGCTGTCGAAGGCCTGCTGCTGAGCCTGGGCCGCCTGGGCCGCCCGCTCGTGCATCTTGCCGCCGCGGGCGATCAGGTAGACCAAGATCCCCAGGAGCGGGATGATGATGACGAAGATGACCCACAGCGCCTTGGCCCCACCGCCGAGGTCCGGACTGCGGAAGATGTCGACGAAGACGATGAAGAGCAGGTAGATCCAGATGATGAAGATGAAGATCTCGAGCATCGTCCAGAAGATGTCGAGAATCGGATAGGTGGTGGTGGAACCGAGCATGGCGAGGATCTCCTTGTCCTTCTCTCAAGCTTTGGCATGAGTGGCCGCCCGTACGTTACCCGCTCCGGCCACGGGGACCGGGGACCGGTTCGGCGGGCTCGGGTCCCTACAGGCATTCGTAGCAGGCGTCGACCAGCGCCTGGTTCCGCGGGTTCTGCCAGCGCGGGCCCATGGTGTTGATGGCGTAACCGAAGGCCAGCTGCGCCTCGGGATCGCAGAAGCCGAGCGAGCCACCGGCTCCGAAGTGGCCGAAGCTTCCCGGGTTGGGGCCCAGGGGACGTTCGGCCTGGGTGAGCTGAAAGCCCAGGCCGAACCGAGACGGCCGGTGCAGGATCAGATCGTCGCCGTACCCCTGCTCGGTCGTCGCCTCGGCCAGCACCGACGCCGCCACGACCTCGGTGCCCCCGCAGCGCCCGCCGGCGGCCAGGGCCTCGTAGACCCGGGTGATGCCGCGCGCCGTGGCGTGCCCGTTGGTGGACGGCAGCTCGGCGGTCCGCCACTGTGTGGTGTTCACCACGCCCAGGCCCGAGAGGGTCGTGGGATTGAAATAGGCGTGATGCTCCATCACCAGTGCATCGCTCAGCGGAACGCCGCCCGTGACTGCCGGAGGACCGCTCAGTCCCAGGAACTCGCCCACCCGGTGAAGCTCCCCCGGCGGCACGCCGACGAAGAAGTCGGCCCCCAAGGGGCCGGTGATCTCCCGGCGCAGCAGCATGCCCAGCGAGCGACCGCTGGCCCGGCGCACCAATTCGCCGACCAGGAACCCGAAGGTGTTGACGTGGTAGCCCTGCGCCGTCCCCGGCTCCCACCACGGCGCGTGCCCGGCCAGCACGGCACACATGCCGTCCCAGTCGAAGATGGCGCGCTCGCGCAGGGGCTGGCGCACCGCGGGCAGCCCGGCCTGGTGGCTGAGCAGTTGGCGCACCGTGATGCGCGACTTGTCCGCCGCGGCGAACTCGGGCCACACCCGCGCCACCGGCTCGTCAAAGGAGAGGAGGCCCTGGCCGACCAGTCGGGCCACGCAGAGGGCGGCCAACGCCTTGCCCACCGAGAACACGTTGACCAGGGTGGTGCGCTCCCATGGGCGGTGCCGCGCCGTGTCCTGCCATCCACCGTAGAGGTCCACCACCACGGTGCCTCCGACCGCGATGCAGACGGATGCGCCCACCTCGTCACGCCGGGCGAAGTTCTCGGCGAAGGCGGAGCGGACGGCGGCGAAGGCGGGCTCGACGGTGCCCCCGATCGGGGCCGGTGCGCCGACGCCCACGACGGGTCAGACGAGGGGCTCCACCTGGTCCGCCGCGGCGACCACGGCCAGGAGCTCACGGTCGCGCTGGTAGCTCAGGAGCTGACCGGCCGCCGGCAGGTCGAGCCACCGGAGCTCGTCGACCTCCGTGTTCACGCTGAAGGATCCGGACTCGGGGGCCATGACCCAGTAGGCCACCACCTTGGGGCGTCCCTTGCGGTCGGTGTACTCGACGTGACCGATGAAGCGGAGCAGCCGGCCGGCGATCCCGGTCTCCTCCTCCACCTCACGCCGCGCCGCCTCTTCGTAGGTCTCACCCACTTCGAGCTTGCCCTTGGGAAAGGACCAGTCCTGGTGTACCGGGCGATGCACCAGCGCGATCTGCAACCCGTTCCCCCGGCGGCGGACCAGCAGGCCACCGGCGGCTTGCACGACCTCTGCTGGCGTCCGGGATTCCATCGTCACGGCTTGTCGACCCACTCGTCTCACACTACCGCCACGCCCGTCGGAATTACGGACATTCGGCGCCGTATGGTGCGTCCGATGCCGGCAGCGGTAGCCTCGGATGGTGGCTGGTGGGACAGGCGACGGTCGCAGCGCGGGCCGCGAGATGATCGAGATCGAGTGGCAGTTCGACGCGCTCGACCTCCGACCGGTCGAGCGCTGGCTGGCCACCCTCCCCATGCTGGCGATCGGCGAGGACGAGCAACAGACGATCACGGCGCTGGCGCGACCACCCCGACGTCTGGTCGACTCCTACCTCGACACCGCCGACTGGCGCATGGCCCGCGCCGGATTCATGCTCCGCACCCGTCGTCGCGGCCGCCATGACGAGATCACCCTCAAGGACACCCAGCCGCCCGGTGAGGGCGGCCTCCGACAGCGCCTCGAGGTGACCGAGGACCTTCCGGCGGGCATCGAGTCCCTGGGGGACGACGGTCCGGTGGGGCGACGCGTGCACGCCGTGGCCGGGAAGCGGCCGGTGCGCCAGGTCCTCCAGGTCCGGACCCGCCGGCGCCCCTTCACGTTGCGGGTGGGCGGGACCGACGCGGCGGAGGTGGCCCTCGACGACACCGTGATCATGGTCGGCAACGGCCAGCGGCCCATGCAGCTGCGCCGGGTGGAGGTCGAGGTCCTCCCGGAGTGGCAGGACACGCTGGAGCCGGTGGTGCGTCAGCTGCGGTCGGCCTGCGGCCTCCAGCCGGCGACCCTCTCCAAGTTCGAAGCGGGACTGCTGGCCCTGGGCGCGGTGATCCCGGGCCCGCCCGATCTCGGCCCGACCGACGTCGGCGAGGATGTCAGCTTGGGGGAGTTGGCCTACGCCGCCCTTCGGCGCCAACTGGCGGTCCTGCGGGACAAGGAGCCCGGGACGCGTCTCGGAGAGGATCCCGAAGACCTCCACGACATGCGGGTGGCCACCCGGCGACTGCGGGCCGCGCTCGACCTGTTCGTCGAGGTCCTGCCGGTCCGGGCCGCGGCATTCCGCAACGAGCTGGGCTGGATGGCGGCCCTCCTCGGTGCGGTCCGCGACCTCGACGTGCAGCTGGAGGCACTCGACGCCATGTCCGGTGGCGTGGCGACGTGGGTCGACGTTCTGGGGACGAGCGACCATGATCCCCTGAGCCACCTCTCCTCGCTGCTGGTCGAGGCGCGCCGGCAGGCCCGCGCCGACATGCTGGCCGCCCTCGATTCCACCCGCTGGGATCGGGTCGTCAACGGCATGGCCTCCATGGTGCGCCAGGGCCCGCTCCGGCGCTCGGCGGCGGCCCGGCTCCCTGCCGCCGTGGCCGTGCCCGACCTGGTCAACGCCCGCCATGCCGCCGTGATGAAGGCCGCCCGTCGGGCCCGGCGCAGCGGCGTGGCGGCGGACTTCCACCGGGTGCGGATCCGCTGCAAGCGCCTGCGCTACTCCCTGGAGTTCACCGCCGAGCTCTACGGCAGCCGCACCGGCCGCTTCACCCGCCGTCTCACCGGGCTGCAGGACCAGCTCGGCCTCCTCCAAGATGCCGAGGTGGCGGCGGGCCGCCTGGCCGAGCTGGCCGTCGGGGATTCCCACCTGCCCGCGTCCACCATCTTCGTCATGGGGGGCGTGGCGGAGCATCACCGCCGGGACCGGCGTCGACTCCTGCGACGGCTGCCGAAGGAGCTCTCCCGCCTCGCCGGGCGCGAGTGGCAGGACCTGGCGGGTGCCATGGATCGGCGCCGGGACGAGACCATCGCCCTCCTGCCCCCGGTCCGCCGGACCTTGCGCGCCGTCCCGGCACCACCCGACGCCCCGGTGCCGGCGCCCGTGCCCGTGCCGGTGTCCGGGCCCACGCCCGTGCCCACGCCGGTACCCACACCGGCCGCCGGCATCCCGACCGCACTGCCCGCGCCCGCCGTCCCCGAGCAGGGTGCCTGATCAGGCCAGCGGGAAGGGGTCGGGGCCCATCACGAGATGGGGATGCTCGGTGAGGACGAAGTGGAGGCTGCCCGTGTCGAGGAAGGTCTCGATGTCCTGCCACATGACCGCGAAGTCGGGTTCGGCCATGTGCGCCCGGTACGCGTCCATGGTCTCGAACCACTGCACGGTGACCCCGTCGAAGCCGGGATCATCGTCTCCGCTGTAGTCGCTCAGGGGACGGGGGTGTTGCTCGTAGCGCACGACGTGACTGCCGCTCTGGCTGGACACGATCAACGGTCCGTGCACGTTGCGCCAATGGGCGTGGAATTCCGCCGGCGTCAGGCCCGCCTTGCGTCGTAGCAAACACGTCAGTCTGACCATGTGATCTCCCCTTCCCCGCCACCGGTCGACGTGCCGGAGCAGGCGCAGCGGGCCGGTGTCGCCCTGGCACAGTAGGCGTTCGTGGTGTACGGCACCACGATCGGCTCGGGCAGCGGCGCGATGACGGCTCGCACCCGGGACAGGACGGCCTCCCGGTCCGCCGGCGCAAGAACGCGGACATAGCTGCGCGACGCCACCATGTCCGCCACCTCCGCCGCCGCCATGGGGACGTCGTGGCGACCGGACCAACGCGCGAAGGCGGTGAAGTGCGGGTCGCCGTCGAACGAGGCGCGCATCTCCTCGGCCGGCCGGTGGGGCGGCGGACCGGCGTCGCGCATGATCCCGCTCAGCGCGCCGGTCCACGGGAGCGACGTGTCACGCTCGTTCCAGACCAGGACCACCGCACCGCCCGGTCGCAGGACCCTCGCCATCTCGTGCAGCGCGCGCACCGGGTCGAACCAGTGGAAGGCCTGGGCCACCGTGACCAGATCGGCCACGTGGTCGGCCAGGGGCAGGCGTTCGGCCGAACCGGCGACGACCCGGACGCCCGGCGCGCGGCGGCGGCACTCATGTCGCATGGCGGCCGATGGCTCGACCGCGACGCACCGTGCCCCCGCCGCGTGCAGCTGCCGGGCCAGCTTGCCCGTCCCGGCGGCGACGTCGACCGCCAGGGACGGCGCCGTCAGGCCCCAGGCCTCGCGGAGATGGCCGACCAGCGCATCGGGATAGCCGGGCCGGCCCCGTTCATAGATGTCGGAGGCCGAGGCGAATCCGTCGGTGCCCAGAGCCACGCGCCCACACTAGGGCGATCAGGACGAGGGCGATCCGGCGGAACGGCTGTGGTCACAGGCCCGGCAGGGACACCCCGGTGCTCTGGCTCAGCGTGTTGAGCAGGGTTTGGACCGGCGTGAGCACCGACGTCACCGTGGAGGTGACCGTCGAGGTCCCGACGGTGCCGGTGCCGGTCGATCCGCCAGAGCTGCCGCTTCCACCCGAGCTACCGGATCCACCGGTCCCCGTCGCCGGAGGGGTAGGCGACGGGACCGGAAGACCGGTGGTGGAACCTGCCGGCAGGGTGACCGGCAGGCCGGGGGAAGACGTCGAGCTGCCATCGCTGGAGGCGCGATCCGAGCCCGACAGCGCCGTGCCGCTGGAGGGCGAGGAACCGCCGGCGCCGGTGGCGCCATCGAGGGCCGAGGCGACCGACGACGTCCCGGCGGATCCGTCGGTGCCCGAGGAGGACGGACCCCCGGCGGCCCCGAGGCCGGAGAGAGGGTCCAGACCGTCGACGGGGATGAACGGGACGGTGCCGCCCTGCTCGGTGATGAGGCTGGTCAGGTCGGAGAGGGTCGACGTCATGTCCGTGAGCGCTCCACCCAGGGGCGTGACGACCGCGGTCAGACCGGGGCCGGGCGCCGACACCGAGGACAGGAGACCGGTCAGCGCCGAATTCAGGTTCGAGACCGCGCCGGTGATGCCCGCGGTCACTTCGGTCACCACCTGGGTCACCGAGGAGGTGGGCGGGGTGGTCGAACCGCCGCCCCCACCGGAGCCTCCACCCGAGCCGCCGCCACCGCCCGAGCCGCCCCCGCTGCCGCTACCGCCCCCGCTGCCGGTGCCGGTGCCGGTGCCGGTGCCGCTACCCGTACCCGTGCCCGTACCCGTACCCGTGCCCGTACCCGTGCCCGTCGGCGCCACCGGGGTGGCAGCGGTGGCGGTTCCCGCGTCCGCGCCGGCACTGGTGGCGGGCGCAGGGGATGGGTCCACGCTGGCGCCGGCGGAGACCGGTGCGGCTGCCGGCCCCAGTGGGGATGCGGCGTGATACGCGGAGTTGGCCGCGTCCGCGATGGGGTCTCCCCGCTGCGATGTGGTGAAGGTGTGGGCCGATGCCGGGGTCACGCCGAATTGGCCGCCCAGCCCTCCGAGGAAGGCGCCCACCGAGGCGCAGGCCAGACCGCCGGAGGCCACCAGGACGAGGGTACGGATCCGGGTGGCCCGGAACGGAGCCTTCGGCGCCGCGTGGGCCCCCCGGCGGGGCGGAGAGGAGGTCTCGGGCGGCCGGAATTCCTCGTGGAGCAGCTCGTCGTACATCTCATCGAAGCTCATCGGTGATCCTCCTCGTCGTCACCGGGTATCCCCCGCACCGTGCCCTCTCATCGCAGCCTGCCCTCTGGGAACGGCTGCGTCCGGAGACCCTTGCGTTCTTGCGCCCGGTTCCTGGGAATTCACCTCAGGAGAACGCCCAGGTGAACTCAGGTGAACTGCCAGCTGCCGATGGTGACCACGCCGCTGTGCACCGGGAGCACGACGGTCTCGGCCTGCTCGCCGGGTGACGACCCGCCCGAGAGTGTCACGGCCGTCGACAACACCACCTGGGAGGGCGCGCCGCCGGTCGAGTCGATCTCCACGTTGAGCGGCGCGTCGTGCCCCACCACCGTGGCGCCCGTCAGCTGAGGTGGCATGGGCACGCCCGGGGCGATGGCGGCCCACCAGGCCTGTTCGTCCTGCGCTCCGGCATGGAGCCCCCCGAAGTACGCCTCGAGCGCGGCCGCCTCGAGGGAGAGCGGTCCGGGCGACTGGGCGAACGCGATGGACGCGTTCACCAGGTGCATGGTGCCCATGGGTGCCTCGTTCTGCTGGAGGGTGAGGCCCTGGGCCACCAGTGCGGCCGGTGCCGGCACGCTGTAGTTCAGCGAGCTCGCCTCGTCCTCGAGCGTCTTTCCCGGGCTCAGATCGGCGCCCTTGGTCACCGCCTCCACCTCGTCGGCACGGACGAGGAGCCGCTGGGACGTGAAGAAGAGCGCGTTGGGCGGATAGCACGTGTCGAGGACCAGGCTCGGACCGGTGGTGTCGGCCACGCTGGAGCCCGCCGCCACGATCTGCTGTTGGCTGACGGCGAACTTCACGGTGTTGCATGCGGTCTGGTACGTGATGACGTCGCCCGGTTTCAATTCGTTCAGGTGGACGAAGTAGCTCACGTCGTGGGCCAGGAAGACGGCGGCGCCGTCGACGCCGGGCCACACCGATTGCGGGTCGTGCCCCACCGCCACGCTGAGCTCCTGGTCGTCGGTGCCCTCCTCGACCGGGGCGGTGAGGTCGAGTGCGGGGATGTGCAGGATCCCCGAGAGCTGGCCCGGTTGCTGCCCGCCCACCAGACAGGCCGCGCCGTGCTTGCGGGCGGCGATCTTCGCGATGGCGGCGTGCTCGCTCTCCAAGAGGACCTGCGCCGCGTGGCGGGCGTGGAGCTGCCAGGCCACCGCGTAACTCGCCAACCCGATGGCCGACCACAGGAGGAGCACACCGAGCGCGGTGATCGACCACCTTTTTATCGGTGCCATCGGTCTAGTGGTGCCATGGGCCCGAGTTCAGTGGCCACTGCAGCTGCTCGGGACGGGAATCCGCCTTCCCGTCCCGAGCGGCTTGCAGCATCGGTTCCCGCTGCATCTTTCTTCCCCTATCCAGATCCTCCGAAGATCTCGTTTCTCGTTCCTCTCACGCGTGACGGAACACGCTGGCTTGCGAAGGGTGCCTCGCTCTCACCGAGGCTGCCGCCGGGCCGGCCCCGAGACCGGAGGGGGAACGGAGGAGGTCCCGGAGGCCGGGCCCGGTGGCGGTCCGCCCGCCGACCGCAGGGTCGAGTGGCGGGCAAGGGTGGAGAGAGAGCGAGCGACGGCGACGATGCGGCGCCGGGCGATGAGGACGAGACCGCTGAGGGCCATCCCCGCCAGCAGGAAGACCGGAAGCGTGCCGGCCCAGAACTCGCCGGTGTGCACCGAGGTCACGTTGGGCACGGCGGCGGGGGCGGCCGCGGCCACCTGGGCCACCTGGTTCGCCCCGGGCGCCGGTGGCGCGGCGGCGGCAGCAGCGGGCGCACCGCTGGCCGACGTCTGCGAGGTGACGAGGTTGAGGCCGATGCCACCGTTGATGCCGGTCAGGAGATCGAGCTCGAGGTCGCCGGCCTGAGCCGACCCGGAGCCCTGGCCGGGGGTGGCGGATCCGCCGCCCACTTCGATCGTCGAGGCCAGCGGGGTGCCGGCCAGGATCGGCGTCGGGCCCGTCCCCTCACCGATGTTGATGGTCTGCCCGGCGATGGTCACGCTGACGTCGGAGGGGTCGTCGGACGCGGTGACCGCGCCCGTGGCCCGGTCGATGGCCGTAGTGGCCGAGTTGTTCCCCACCGTGATGGTGGCCAAGGGTGACCCACCGAGCAGGCCGGGGAGGAGCTCGATCGAGATGCCCTGGGTCGAGGCGGTGGCCGTCTCGATGGTGTCACCGTTCGGGGCGGTGGAGGTGGTGATGCCCGACGTCGACGTGCCGAGGTTGACGTTGACCAGGCTGGCCACGTCGCTCAGCGAGATCCCCTCCAGATCGGAGATGAGGGTGCTGAGGGAGATGCCGGTCGACGTGGGCAGGGCGGCCCCCGCGCTCGAGCTCACGCTGTTGAGCGCGGTCTGCACCGGCGCCAGCAACGTGGTCACGGTCGAGGAGACGGTGGAGGAGATGGGCGCCGTGATGGAGGACAGCCCGGTCCCGATGGTCACCTGCGGTAGCGAACCCGTGGCGCTGGCCGTCGGGTCGCCCTGGGCGTCTTCTGCGGCGGTGGCTTGGCCGCAGGCGGCGCTGGCCGAGGCGATGACGACCGACAAGGCGGGAAGCGGGCCGCAGGCCTCGGCCGGCGTGTCGCTGGCGCCGGCCGTGCCTTCGCTGGCGCTCGAGGTCGAGTTGCCGAGGGGCGACGTCAGGCCCGAACCCGTGGCGGTCGTGGGCTGGCCGCTGCCCGCCGTGGCCGAGGAGGCCGCACCGCTGATGTTGAGCGCGCCCAGCGCGGTGAACGTGAGCACCGAGCCGGTGGCCGAGACGGTGTAGGTGCCGGGGGTGACGGCGCCGGCGCTCGAGGTCATCACGGCGACCACGGCGACGACCAGCGTGCCGACAGCGCTGAGACGAACAAGACCCCTCATGACGCATCCCCTTCCGACTCCGCCTGTTGCGGGAGTCCTCCTGTGTTGACAATGGAACGGAGAAGGACCGGAAACCTTGCGCCCGGGCGTGGATTTTCCCGGCCGCCGCCGGCGCGGTTCACCGGGGGTCGAGCGTCGGCAGTTTCGTCCCGTACGCTGGCGCTTCATGGAATCGGCACTGCTCGGGACGATTTCATTCACGGCATTCCATATGTTTCTGATCGTCCTGGCCGGCGTCGGTGCGGGCGTCTTCAACGGGGTGGCCGGAGGTGGCAGCCTGATCTCGTTCCCGGTGCTGCTGGCCTTGGGGCTCCCCCCGCTGACCGCCAACATCACCAACACGATCGGCATCTGGCCCGGCTACCTCGGGAGCGCCGCCGGGTTCCGCCGGGAGATCTCCGACCAGACGGACCGCTTCGTGCGCCTGTCCCCGGCGGCCGGGCTCGGGGCCGTGGCGGGCGCCGTCCTCCTGCTCACCACGCCCTCGTCCGACTTCACCCGCATCGCGCCGTGGCTGATCCTCGGCGCGTCCATCCTTTTCGCCGTCCAGCCGCTCCTGCTGCGCGCCTTCGGCGACGGCTCCCACAGCCCCTCGGTGGCGCGCCCCGTCGTGCTGCTCGCGGCCACGTTCGCCGCCTCCGTCTACGGCGGCTACTTCGGCGCCGGCCTCGGCGTCATGCTCCTGGCCATTCTGGGCCTGTGCCTGCCGGACTCCATCACCCGCACGAGCGGCCTGCGCACCGTGCTGTCCATTCTGGTCAACGGCCTGGCCGCCGTCGTCTTCTTGATCCACGGCGGCCTGGTCTGGGAGGCCGTGGCCCTGCTGGCGCTCGGGAGCCTGGTGGGCGGTTGGCTCGGGGCGCACGTCGCCTTGTCCATCACACCCAACTCACTGCGCGTGGTGGTGATCGTCGTCGGGCTGGGCACGGCGGCCAAGCTGCTCTTCTTCTGACGCGTCGACCTCTCGCGCCGCCCGGCGGCCTACCCCAGCGCCAGGGGGTAGTGCCCCACCACCGCCGTCGCCAGGCGGCGCCGCTGGAGGGCCCACGCCCGGCGGGACTCGGCGTGGGTGACGGGCGCCAGGACCACGGTGGATCCCGGCGCACACTGGCCGAGCAGCCCGTGGTCGACCGCAGCCACCACGGCCACGACGGGATAGCCGCCCAGGGTGGCATGGTCGGGCAGGAGGACGATCGGACGGCCGTCGGGTGGCACCTGCACCGCCCCGGTCACCGTGCCCTGGGAATCGAGCTCGTGGGGGGCGCCGGCTGAGGGGACCGGTCCGTCCCCGTCGCGCAGCCGCAGCCCGATGCGGTTGCTCTCGGCTTCGACCGTGAAGCGCCGCCGGGTCAGGGAGGCGAAGGCACCAGGCGCGAACCGCTCGGGGTGGGGCCCCGGCACGACGCGCAGTGTCACCGGACCCCGCGTGGTCAGCTCGGACAGCACGTCGTCCGGCACGTGATCACCCAGCGGCGGGACGACCGCGCCGGCCTCGAGCTCGTCGCCGCGGGCGAGGGGGGCCGGACCGAGCCCGCAGAGCAGATCGCTGGCGCAACTGCCCATGAGCTCGGGACCCACCAGCCCCCCGGCCACCGCCACGTAGCAACGCAGGCCGTCGCGGACCTGGCCCACGCTGAAGCGCTGGCCCGCGTCGACCGGCACCACCCGACCCAGAGGGGCCGGGCGACCCTGGAGGGAAACGTCGGGCCGGGCGCCGACCACCGCCACGAACGCCGGCCGCAGGCCGCGGAGGATGGGCCCCCGGGCCGTGACCTCGAGCGCGCCCGCGCCGGCTGGGTTGCCCACCAGCCGATTGGCCAGCTGGAAGGATCGGGGATCGGCCGGCCCGGCGGCGGGGACGCCGACGCCCGCCACGCCCCGCCGGCCGGCGTCCTGGCGCAGTGTGCGCAGGCCGGGCTGATCGACGGCGAAGACCGGGTGCGCCGACGCGGCTGGCGGTGGGGCGCCGGGCGTGACGGGCGGGGCAGGGCCGACCTGCCCCGCCGCCACGAACTGCACACGGTCGCCCGGGGCCAGGAGGGCATAGGGCGCCACCCGCGGGTCGAAGAGCCTGGCGGCCGTGCGGCCGATCAGCTGCCACCCCCCCGGTGAGGCGGACGGGTAGACGGCGGCGTGACCGTTGGCCAGGGCGACCGAGCCGGGCGGGACCACGGGCCGGGGGCTCCGCCGGCGGGGGACGCGGGAGAGCGCCGGGAGGAGGCCCTCGAGGTAGGCGAAGCCGGGTGAGAAGCCGACCACCGCCACCGTGAGGGGGGACGCCGTGAGCAGCGGGCCGACCTCGTCGGGCCGGCAGCCGGCCACCTCGGCCACCTCGGCCAGGTCGGGACCGTCGAAGACGCAGGCGACGGTCACCAGCCGGCCAGCGCCATCCACCGCGTCGGGGGTCCCTTCGGCGTCGCGGAGGAGCTCCTCCACCAAGGGCAGGAGCTCCTCGGGGTCGCCGTCGTCGACCACCGACACCATCACCGTGGCCAGACCGCCCACCACCTCGGCGACGCCCGGCGGCGCCGCCGCCCCGATGGCCCCGATGAGCGTGCGGGCCGCCCGGGCGTCGCGCACGCCGGCCAGCAGGGCACGGTCCCCGAGCCGGCGGACCTCGCCCTCGGGCACCGAGCGCGTCCACACGGTCAGGGCCGGGACGGGGCGGCCACGGTGACGCCGGCCTGGGTGAGCGCGGCGCGCACCGCCACCGCCATGGCCAGCGCACCCGGAGAGTCGCCGTGCACACACAGGGTGTCGACCCGCTCCGCCAGGGCCAGGGCCTGATGCGCCGCCCGGGCCGGGTCGTCGTACACCGCACCCGGGACGCCGCGGTCCACCAGCCCGCCGTCGGACCCGTAGGCCCGATCGCAGAATCCCTCCTCGAGCGCCGCGTAGCCGGCGCGACGCACCGCCCCGAGCGCCGGCGCGCCTGCCGGGAGCACGACGGCCGTTCCCGGCTCACACAGACCGTCCAACGCACGGAGCAGGGCGGCGCACGCCGGGTCGCCCCGCCCCACCTCGGCGTAGAGCGACCCGTGCGCCTTCACCGAGATCATCGGCACGCCGCAGATGCGGGCCATGGCCGCGCAGGCGCCGATCTGGGCCCGCAACGACGACGTCAGGTCGTCGGGCGCCATCGACACGGCGCGGCGACCGAAGCCTTCGGGATCGGGATAGGAGGGATGTGCCCCCACGCCCACGCCGGCGGTGCGCGCCGCGCCCATGATGGCGCGCATGGAGGCGTCGTCGCCGGCATGGCCGCCACAGGCGACGTGGACCGTGGTGACCACGCCGAGCAGATCGAGCTCCACCCGGCGGCCGTCCACCGAGGTGGCCTCGCCCACGTCGGCGTTCAGGTCAACGGTGCGCACCGGTGCCATGGCCTCACCCCGCCTGCAGGCCGTCCACCGCCACGCCGTCGCGATACGTCACCCTCTGATGTCGACGGATCGGCACGCGCGCGCCTCCCCCGATGGACCCGGTCACGTTGAGCGGATCGGCCCCGGCCACCACCACTTCTTCGCCGCTGGCCGCGCTGCGGTGCACCCGGACCAGTTCCTCGGCCGCCTCGGGCAGGGCGTACTGCTCGCCCGAGAGCCCCGTCACGAAGCGGCCGCCGAGGGCCAGGCCACGCGCCTCGAGCCGGCGCAGCGCCCAGACCACCTCGCGCCAGGGGATCCGGAACGACTCGCGGCCCCACACCTCCCAGGCCACCACGCCCCAGCGAGCCAGGAGCTGCCAGGCCACCCCCTCGGCCAGCTCCTCGTCGTGCGGCGCCACGCCGTCGGACGGGGCACCGTCGGGGACCGGCAGCAACGACCAGCGACCCTCGCCGATGCCCGTGCCCGCCGGGGCGCGGCGGCCGGAGAGGCCGGGTCGGGCCGGGCGGCCGCGGCCGGTGGGGCGGCGGCGGGTCCGGGTGCCCCAGCGGTCCCGCGCCGAGAGGAGCGAGCGCACGGCCGAGAAGGCGTCCGCCGTCACGATGCCCCGGGCCACCAGGTCCCACAGGCCCTCGTCGACCTCGGCCGGCAGCCGCCCCGTCAGGGGAGCCAGCTCGGGGCGGAAGCACGCCCCCCGCGTGCGCAGCGCCGCCAGCACGTCGGCCGCGGCCCCGACCTCGGGGTCGGGAGCCCGCGCCCCCGCCCGCACGGCCTGCAGCATGAGGTCGAGATCCTCGCGGAGGACGAAGGCCAGCGGCGTGGCCGGCGACGGGGTCCCCGGCCGCCCGGGCCGGTCAGGCCTCGGCGTCAGCCGGCCCCAGACGACCTCGCCGGCGAGGCAGAGCTCGTCCAGCCAGCGCGTGCTGTAGTCGGCCACGCGGGCGGGAAGGATCTGGGCCTCCCATTCGGCCGCCGGCGCTTCGATCCCCTGGAGCTGCTCGAGCACGGCGAGCAGACCACCACGACCCTCCAACCGGGTCGCCGGCACGGCGTGCTGCCAGTGGGTCAGGAAGCGCACGAAGTCGGTGATGGGCACCGGGGCCACCCGTCCCCGCCGGTGCTGGCGGCTGGCTCCGTGCATCCGGACCAGCAGGTTGCGGGCGCACCAGCGGCCGTCGGGGAGCGCGATGGCCGAGCCCTTCGCCTCGAGCCGGGCCAGCGCGGTACGCGCCCGCGCCGGTGTGACCGGTGCTCCCCGGGGGGCGCCCGGGGGGAGCGGGGCCTCGGACGTCAGCTCCTCCACCGAGACCGGGCCGGCCAGCTGCAGGTGACCCTCCACGCAGGCGGCAGCGGCGTCGTCATCGGTCATGAGGGCGGCGGCCGCCTCCGCTCGCTCGACGGCCGCCCAGCAGCCGTCCACCACCACGACCCGACCGTCCGAACCGAGGCCGGAGAACCAGGCCGACCAGGCCGGCACCGGGCGCGCCGCCACCAGTGAGAGGAGTAGGTCGTGCAGCTCGTCCCCGTTACGGGGCTGCGGACGCACCTGTTCCAGCACCTGATCGACCGCGCCGGGGTCCAGCGCCAGTTGGCCGCCGGGCACGGGGAGCCCGTCGGAACCGAGCGCACCCAGACCGCGGCGCAGCGACAGGGCCCGGGTACGACGCTCCTCCAGCGGCGCCCCGTCGAGAAAGGTGTAGGGACGGCCGTTCAGGATCCCGTGGGCGAGGACCGACGGCTCGGCCGACTCGACCAGGTGCACCTCCACCCGGCCCGACTCGACCTGCGCCCAGAGGTCCACCAGTCCCTCGACCGAGAGGGCCTCGTGCAGGCAGTCGTCGACGGTCTGGCGGGCCAAGACGTGATCGGGCACGGACACCGGGCCGGCCGGGGCGTTCTCCTGGCAGGCGGCCAGTCCGGGCCACACGGCCGCCAGCAGGTCATCGGCCTCCATCCGTTGCAGGTGGATGGGGCGCCGCTTGCCGCCCTGCTGGCGCGGCAGCACCAGCGCGCGATTGAGATTCCAGCGCCAGCGCGCCGCCAGCATGGGGTGGGGCAGCACGGCCTGGGTCAGGACCTCACGGGCCGTCGCGCTGGAGAGCATGGACGGCACCTGGGTGAGCGGGAAGCTGTGCTGGGGACCGAGCGAGAGCACCACGGTGTCATCGTCCGCCGCCGCCTGCAGCTCGAAGTCGAACGACACGCAGAAGCGCTTGCGCAGCGCCAGTCCGAGGGCGCGATTGGTCCGACCGCCATAGGGGGCGTGGATGATGACCTGGCTCCCCTCGCTGTCGTCGAAGCAGCGCTCCACCACGATGCGCTCACGGGTGGGCAGATGGCCCAGGGCGGCCAGCCCCGCCGCACAGTAGGCCACCACCTGCTGGGCCACCTCCGCCGACACTCCGGCGCGCTCGACCACCAGGTGACGCGCCCCGTCGGCGTCGCCCCCGACGAGCAGCGGCTCCAGCTGGGCCCGGAGCTCGCTCACCGCCTCGGAGAGCTCGGCCGTCCGCGCCGGCGCCTCGCCGAGCCAGAAGGGCACCGTCGGGGGGAGATCACCGGCGTCGTGGACCCGGACGCTGCCGACCTCGACCTTGGCCACACGCCAGGAGTGGGTCCCCAGCAGGAAGATGTCACCCGCCATGGCCTCCACCGCGAAGTCCTCGTGCACCGATCCCACCGTCACGCCCTCAGGGTCGAGCACCACCCGGTAGTCACCGGTCTCGGGAATGGCACCGCCCCCGGTCAGGGCGGCCAGGCGCGCGCCGCGCCGGGCCCGCAGGCGACCGTTGACCGCGTCGTGGTGCAGGTGCGCGCCCCGGCGCCCCCGGCCCGTCTCGATCCCCCAACTGACCAGGGACACGACGTCGTCGAAGTCCGCCCGGGCCAACCCGGCGTAGGGCGCGCTCCGCCGCACCAGCTGCCAGAGCGACTCCACCTGGACCTCCTCGACCGACGCCACCTCGGCCACCAGCTGCTGGGCCAGGACGTCGAGGGGGGCCACCGGCGGCTCGAGGAGGTCCAGCCGCCCGTCCCGGACGGCGGCCAGCAGGGCCGTGCACTCCACCAACTCGTCGCGGGTCATGGGGAACAGGCGGCCGGCCGGCGTCCCGTCGCGCTGGTGATTCGCCCGTCCCACCCGTTGGAGGAACGTGCCGATGGCCCGGGGCGAGCCGATCTGGCAGACCAGCTCGACCGGGCCGACGTCGATGCCCAGCTCCAACGAGGCGGTGGCCACGAGGGCGCGCAGATCACCCGACCGCAGACGGGTCTCGACGATGCGCCGCCGCGCCGCCGAGAGGCTGCCGTGGTGGGCCGCCACGAGGAGGGACGCGTCGACGTCCTCGCCGTCGCCCCGGTCGCCGCCACCCAGCCGCTCCGCCAATTGATGGGCCACCCGTTCGGCCATCTTGCGGGTGTTGACGAAGATCAGCGTGGTGCGATGGTCCCGGGTGTGCGCGGCGATGCGGTCGAGGATGTCGCCGAACTGGCCCCCGCTGGCCACCGCCTCGAGCTCGGCGTCGGGCAGCTCGATCGACACGTCGAGGTTCCGGGAGTGACCGCAGTCCACGATCACCGTGGCCGGACGGTCATCGTGGACGCCCGAGAGCAACCGGGCCACCACGTCGAGGGGCCGCTGCGTGGCGGAGAGGCCGATGCGCTGGAGGTGCCCCCCGGCCGAGGCGACCAGCGCATCAAGCCGCTCGAGGCTCAGGGCGAGGTGGCTGCCCCGCTTGTCGCGCGCCAGGGTGTGCACCTCGTCGACGATGACGGTGCGCACCCCGCGCATCAGGGCCCGCGACGCCGGTGCGGTGAGGAGCAGGTAGAGCGATTCGGGGGTGGTGACCAGCAGGTCGGGCGCATGCTTGCGCATGGCGGCGCGCTCGGCGGGCGAGGTGTCACCGGTGCGGACGGCCACGCGCAGCTGCGGATCGGGGTAGCCCATGCGGGCCGCCTGGTCGCGGATCTCGGCCAGGGGGACCTGCAGGTTCTCGTGAACGTCGACGGCCAGGGCCCGCAGGGGCGACACGTAGAGCACCTCGGGCGACCCGCCCGCCCGCGTGCCCGCGTCCGCCGCCCGGTAGGCGGCATCGATGGCCACCAGGAAGCCGGTCAGCGTCTTCCCGGTCCCGGTGGGCGAGGCCACCAGGACATCGCTCCCCTCGGCGATGCGGGGCCAGGCGGCGGCCTGGGGTGGCGTCGGCCCGGCCGGGAAGCGCCGGGCGAACCTGCTGGCCACGGCCGGGTGGAATGGCAGATCGGGCACCTCCCTATTCCACCAGGGTGCTGTGACGACGGCGCACCCGCCCACCGAAGCGGTGCGTCGGGGCAGGCGGCGGCCCCATGGCGCGGAGCGCCGGGATCCCCGCCCCGGCCCCATCGACGCTCACCGGGCCGCCCCTTCCGGGGCGATGAGGGCCTGGGAGGTGCCGGCGTAGCGGTCGAGCACCCGGGCCACCTCGCTCCGGCCCTCTTCGATCAGCGCCGCCGTCCCCGAGAAGTCGCGGTACTGCGACGACGGCTCTCCCCCGCCGCTGAAGACCACGACCTCGACCCCGGGGGGGAGCATGGTGAGCTCCCGGACGAAGCGGGCGTGGATGGCCACGAAGAAGGCGGTCAGGGCCGCCTCGGCCGGGCGCCGGGGCTGGCGCGGGAGGTAGTGCAGCGGCCCGCACAGCAGCACGTAGATGCGGGTGCACCCGGCGGCCAGCGCCCGGCTGATCGGCACGTTGTTGACCACGCCACCGTCCACCAGCACGTCGCCGTCGATGACCACGGGCGGGAAGATGGACGGAATGGCCGAGGAGGCCATGATCGCCTCGACCGCGTTGCCGTGGGTGATCCATCGTTCGCGCCCGTCGGTGAGCGACGTGGTCACCACCTCGAAGGGGATGGCGGCGTCCTCGAGGTTCTCGAAGTCGATGCCCGCCTCGATGATGGCGCGCACGCCCGTGTTGGCATGCACCGCCGCCCGCTTCTGCAAGAAGAGCCAGGGGCCGTCGAGGGCGGACCGGGGAAAGACGTCGGCCCCCGTCACGCCCCGCCAGATGTCGGCCATGCGCTCCATGTTCTCGGCCGTCGGGTCCCCGGCGTACCCCCCGCCGTTGATGGCCCCGACCGAAGCGCCGTACACCCGGTCGGCCCGTATGCCCCGGGCGACCAATTCGGCCAGCATGCCGACCTGCACGGCGCCCCGGCTCCCCCCGCCGGCCAGGACGAACGCGCTCTGCGCGACCGCGGCGCCCGACCGGTCGTGGTCCCGCCGGGCGCGCCACTGGGCCACCAGCCGTTCCGACCAGGCCGGACCGCTCACGGGCTCGGCGCGGGAGGCCCGTCCCCGTCCTCGGGGGGAGGGGGTGCGCCGGCCTCCTGCCGTTGCCGTTGCCATTGCCGCTGCCGCCAGGCGGCCAGTCCGGCGCGATCCTGACGGAAGGCCCAGCGCAGCGTCACGACGGCCAGCGTCACCAGCGCGAGGACGAAGATGGCGAAGACGATGTCGAAGGCATAGTTCGACGCCAGCAGCGGGTTGACGGCGATGACCATGGCACCCGTCAGGGTAGAGGCCCGTGACACCGCCCCGGCGCGTCACAGCCCCGGGGCACACTTCGCCCATGGTCCCAGCCACGCTCGAACAGCCCGTCGCCGCTCCGTCCGCGGCGTGCCCGGGGGTGGGGAGGTCGGGCACGACGGTGGTGCCGCGTGGGCTCCACGGCCCGGCTCGGGACGAGGTGCTGGCCCGGCTGCGGGACCGGTCGGGGCGACGTCCCCGCGTCGACCCGGATCTGGCGGGCGGGTTGCGGGCCTGGCTCGAGGACGGGGCCGGCGCCCTGAGCGCCGCCCGGGGGGACGACGCACCTCCTCTCCACCTGGGCCCCCGGCTGCTGCTGGCCCAAACGGTCCCGCCCGACGCCTCACCGGACGCGTCCCGCGACGGGGCCGACCCCTACCCGCCCCCGCTGGTCACCTCGTGCCTCGTCCATGCCCTCTTCCGCCAGCTGGTCACGTCCGGTGCCATCGGGGACCCGCTGGCCGACGCGCTCGACGCGCTGCGGGTCCAGCCCGGCCGGGGCGGACTGGTCGACCACGTCGACGACCTGTCGGACCAGGCCAGGGGCGCCCTGGCCGCCGAGTTACGCATCCATGCCGGGCACCTGCGCGACCTCACACCGAGATTGGCACCGGGCTGGCTGCCCCGCACCGACGACCGGGTCTCCATCCCCCTGGCCGGGGGCCGGGTCGTCCTGTGCGGCCTGTTCGACCTGCTGGTGGGCGCACCGGTCGCCGGTCAGGCCTCGGTGTGCGCCGTGGCCCTCACCTCGGGCGGGCCCCGGGCCTTCGCCCGCACCGCCCTGCACTACCTGGCCCTGCTCGAGACCCTGCGCAACGGGAGCCCACCGTTCCGCCTGGCCCTGCTCGACTCGGGTGCGGGTCGCTACGCCGTCGAAGACGTGCAGGAGGGGCATCTGAGCGCCATGGTCTCCCACGTGGTGATGCGTCTCTCCGGCCTGGCCCAGGACCACCGTGCTGACTGAGGCCCTCCTGCGCCCGTTGCGCCCCGATCACCACGCCGTCACCGTGGCCGACGCCCGGCACCTGTCGGCGCAACTGACCCGCCTGGTGTCCGGCCGACCGGGAGCGGGCCCGTTCCGCCTGACCGACTACACGGTGCGGGCGGCACTGGGCCCCGATCGCACCCCAGCGCCCACCCCCTTCGCCTGGTCGGCCGCCACGGCGCGTCGCCCGATCGGCCTGGCCGCGGTGCGCTCGCTGGTGGCGGGGAGCGCCCGCTCGCCGGTGGAGGCGGTCAGCCTGGCTGCGCGCGACGCCATCGGTGGCGGGGTTCCGGGTCATCGGCCCTCGTCGTCCCTCGACCGATGGCTGGCCGGCCTGTCGCCGGCCGGCCGCGCCGCCGTGCAGGCGGAGGCGGTCACCTGGGCCACCCGGCTGTGGGCCGCCCTCGAGTGGGAGGCCTTCGCGACCCCACCCACCATCGGCCGGGACCACTGGTGGGACAGCCCCGACTCCTCGCTCCTGGCCCTCCGGAGCCGGGCCGAGGTGCGGGCCACCGGCGCCGACGGCCGGGGGAACCCGGTCTCGGTCCACCTGGTCGTGCTGGGGGGACCACGGCGGGCCACCGTCCGGTCCGAGCTCGCCGTGGTGGCGCTGGTCGAGGCCCTGCGCACCGGTGCGGCGCTCCCACCAGGCCGCATCGTGGGCTGGTGGCCCGAATCGGGCCACCGGGCGACCGCCGACGTCGACCGCAACACCCTGGCCGAGGGGGTGGCCACGGTGGCTCGCGCCCTGGACCGGCTCGAGGCCCCCGGGACCGCGGCATGAGGCGGCTCTGACCTCGCCTATCGTTGTCACCCCCATGCAGACGCGAGACGACATACGCAACGTGGCCATCGTGGCGCACGTCGATCACGGCAAGACGACCCTGGTCGATGCCATGCTTCGGCAGACCGGCGCCTTCGGGCCCCATCAGGTGGTCACCGACCGTGTCATGGACTCGGGTGATCTCGAACGCGAGAAGGGCATCACCATCCTGGCCAAGAACACGGCGGTGCGCTGGGGCGGGGTCAAGATGAACATCGTGGACACCCCGGGCCACGCCGACTTCGGCGGCGAGGTCGAACGCGGCCTCACCATGGTCGACGGCGTCCTCCTGCTCGTCGACGCCTCCGAGGGACCGCTGCCCCAGACGCGCTTCGTGCTCCGCAAGGCGCTCGAGGCGCGCCTCCCGGTCGTCCTCGTCGTCAACAAGGTGGACCGGTCGGACGCCCGCATCGAGGAGGTCGTGCACCAGGTCGAGGAGCTCTTCCTGGATCTCGACGCCGACGAGCACCAGATCGATTTCCCCATCCTGTACGCCAACGCCAGGGCGGGCTGGGTCAGCGCCGAGCGCGGCGTCGAGGGCACCGACGTCAGCCCCCTGTTCCGGGCCATCATCGACCACGTCCCCGCACCGCAGTTCGACGAGAGGGCACCGACCCAGGCCCTGGTCTGCAACCTCAGCGCCTCCCCCTACGTCGGGCGGTTGGCCATCTGCCGCGTGCACGCCGGCGAGCTGGTCAAGGGCGGGATCGTCTCGTGGTGCCGGATCGACGGCACGATCGAGAAGGCGAAGATCACCGAGATGTACGTGACCGAGTCGCTCGAACAGGTCCCGGCCGAGGCGGCCGGACCCGGCGAGATCGTCTCGGTGGCCGGTCTGGCCGAGGTGACCATCGGCGAGACCCTGGCCGATGCCGACGACCCGGTCGCCCTGCCGGCCATCACCGTCGACGAGCCCAGCCTGGCCATGACCATCGGCATCAACACCTCGCCGCTGTCGGGCGCCGACGGGACCAAGCTCACGGCGCGCCTGCTCAAGGCCCGCCTCGACGCCGAGCTGGTGGGCAACGTGGCCATCCGGGTCTCCCCGACAGACCGCCCCGACCTGTGGGAGGTGCTCGGGCGGGGCGAGCTGCAGCTGGCCGTCCTGGTGGAGACCATGCGGCGAGAAGGCTTCGAGTTGACCGTCGGCAAGCCCCAGGTGGTGACCCGGGAGGAAGACGGCAAGCTGCTCGAGCCGATGGAGCGGGTGTCGATCGACGTGCCCGACGACTATCTCGGCGTGGTGACGCAGCTGCTGGCCTTGCGCAAGGGCACCCTGACGGAGATGGTCAACCACGGGACCGGGTGGGTCCGACTCGACTACCGCGTCCCGGCGCGCGGGCTGATCGGGTTCCGCACCGAGTTCCTGACCGACACCCGGGGCACGGGCGTCCTGCACCACATCTTCGACGGATGGGAGCCCTGGCACGGCGAGCTCAAGACGCGGCGCAACGGCTCCATGGTGGCCGACCGCAGGGGACTGACCACCACGTTCGCCCTCATGAACCTGCAGGAGCGGGGCACCCTCATCGTAGGCCCGGCCGAGGAGGTCTACGAGGGCATGGTGGTCGGCGAGAACGCCCGCCAGGAGGAGATGGATGTCAATCCCACCAAGGAGAAGAAGCTCAACAACATCCGCTCCTCCACCGCCGAGGAATTCGAGCGCCTGACCCCGGCCCTGAACTTCTCCCTCGAGCACGCGCTCGAGTTCATCGCCGACGACGAGTGCGTGGAGGTCACGCCCAAGGTGGTCCGGCTGCGCAAGGTCATCCTCAGCCAGGCCGACCGCGGCCGGCTGCGGGGCCGCGCCCGCACGGGCCGGTGACGGTGGGGCGGGTGGGGGATGGGGATGCGGGATGAGGACGGCGATTTCGCCACCCACCTAACATGAGCGTCATCCGAGGAGGGATGGCAGAGCGGACAAATGCGCAGCTCTTGAAAAGCTGTGAGGTGCAAGCCTCCGTGGGTTCGAATCCCACTCCCTCCGCTCGCCCGGGACCGAGACCACAGGCACCGACAGGAGGAGTGGACCGTGTTCAGACAAACCGTGGCCGTTCTTGCCGTGCTGGGCGGGCTTCTCGTGCCGGCGGCGACCCTCCCTGCCGCCGGTGCTTCGGTCGGGCCCACCTCGGCCGCACCTTCGCCGGAGTCCGGCTCGGGGCTCCACGTCGTCGGGAACGAGATCCAAGACGCCGACGGCGTCAGCGTGATCATGCACGGCGTGAACGTCTCCGGACCCGAATACGCCTGCGTACAGGGTTGGGGGATCTTCGACTCGCCCGGACAGAGCTCGGCCGCCAGCATCTCGGCCATGGAGGCCTGGCACATCAACTTCGTCCGCATCGGGCTCAACGAGGATTGCTGGCTGGGGATCAACGGCGTCGCCGCTCAGTACTCCGGTTCGAATTACCGCAAGGCCATCGTCAAATTCGTCGACGCGCTGAATGCGGCGGGGATCTATGTGGAGCTCGAAGACATGTGGAACGCACCGGGTGCGGCGCTCGCCACCTACCAGGACACCGGACCGGACGAGGACCATTCCCCCGCGATGTGGACCAGCATGGCGCGCACCTTTGCCGACAACCCCGACGTCATCCTGTCGCCGTCCGGCGAGACGGAGCTCACCTTCGCCTGCATGGAGAAGGGCTGCGACAACGAGGGGACCTACGCGACGGATCAGGACGGTGATGCCAGCTGCGGAGACGGCTGCTGGTACTACAACGTCGCCGGGTTCAAGCAGGCGGTGCGGATCTTCCGCGCCAACGGGTTCGACGGCCCCGTCTCACTGGAGTGCGCCGACTACGCCAACCTGTGCGACGAGGGTTCGGGTCCGCCGTACCCCACGACGGACAGCTGGCTGTCGTACCTCTCCGACGTCGACACGTTGCACCCCGCGCAGATCGTCGCCGAGGTCCACGTCTACGGGTTGAACGAGTGCGACACCACGACCTGCTTCGCTCAGCAGTACGCACCGATCTTGGCGGCGGGCTATCCGCTCCTCTTCGGAGAGACGGGTGAGACCTACAACGACTCCGACCCGACGGGAACCGCCTACATCTCGTCCTTCCTCAGCTGGACGGACGCGAACGACGTCGGCGCCGCGGTGTGGACATGGGACGACTGGGGCTGCCCGGACTCCTGCGAACTCGGGGGTGTCCTGATCGGCAACTACACGACGTTTCCGCCGCTCGGCAACTTCGGCACCTACGTCTATGACCACTTCACCTCGACCTGGCCGGCCGACCCGTAGAGCCCGAGCCGTCGACGGTCGACCCGGCCCCGGCCCTCCCGACGGGGACGGTCCCGGTCGACGCCGCCCGGGCGAGGCTCAGCGGGCCTGCTGCAATTCCACGATGCGACCGTTGGGATCCCTGATCCACAGCTGCACGACCTCGCCCTGGGCCCCCTCGTCATAGGCGATGCCGCGGCGTTCGAGCTCGGCCCGGGCGGCGTCGAGGTCGGTCACCTCCACGCACCAGTGGTCGGCCGCCCGGTCGATCGGGGTGCCCGACGGCGGTGCGTCGACCAGGTGCAGCTGGGCGTCACCGAGGGCCAGCCAGCTCCCGGCGATCCCCGGGATGACCGGGCGCGCCAGCTCGTCCGCCTCGAAGAGGTCGGCGTAGAACTGCCGGGAGGCCTCGAGTCGGCCGTGGCAGTTCACGCTGACGTGCTGCACCCGCACGACCCTCACGCCGGGTCCTCGAGCTGCTCCATGAATTCCAGGCGCATGTTGCCGGGCGCCTCGACGAAGGCGATCCGCCGGACGCCGAAGGACCCCGAGACCACCCGCGGACCCCACAGGACGCGGTGGCGGGCGAGCTCGGCGTCGAGATCGTCGACGAAGAGGGCGGGATGGAGGAACCCCTCCTCGGGGAGCGCGCAGGCGTCCTCGTAAATGGCCCGGGTGAACAGCGTCAGTCGGAGCCGGCCCAGCGTGACATCGGCCCGGCGGGCGTTCTCCCAGGCCACGGGCTCGGTCACGGTGGCGCCGGCGGCGGCGTACCACTCGCAGGCCTGCTCCAGATCGGCCACCTTGACCGCCAGGTTGGCCAGGCCGGTGACCGTCATCGGTGCAGCGGGGTGCCGTAGAGGGAGCCCAGCTCCTCGGCGATCAGCTCCAGGCGCACGCCGTCGGGGTCGCTGAAGTACAGGGAGACCTCGCTGTCGACGTGCAGGCCGACGCCCGCCTCCTCGAGCCGGGCCCGGGCCGCCGCCCACGCCGGCCGGTCGATCGAGAGGGCGACGTGGTGCAGCCCCCCGAGCACCTCGGCGTAGGGGCCCAGGTCGAGCCCGGGGAAGTCGAAGAAGGCCAGGGTGTTGTCGTGCCCGATGTCGAAGAACAGGTGCGTGGAGCCCCGGTAATCACGGTTCTCGAAGATCTCGACCAGGGGGAAGCCGAGCAGGCCCTGGTAGAAGCGGATGGTGCGCTCCACGTCTTGGCACAAGAGCGCGACGTGGTGCACGCCGCGCGCCGTCGAGGACGGCCGCTGGGCCGGGTCCTCCAGGTAGAGGCCCCGCAGGCGGTCCCGCTCGCGCTCGGTGGCGGCCAGGTCGACGCTCACAACCCGAGCAGCCACCTCGCGTTGTCACCGAGCAGGTGGGCTCTCGGCCCCTCGGCCAAGCCGTCGGCGGCCCGCTCGGCGGCGGCGCGGGGATCGGCCACGCCTTCGGCGTGGGGCCAGTCGCTGCCGACCATGAAGGTCCGGTCCCCCACCTTGGGCACGAGCCGGTTGGGCATCTCGTAGGGCAGGGCGGCCACCCGGACCTGGCGGAAGAAGTACTCCGAGGGCCGCAGGGCCAGCGGCCGGTACGGGCCGCCGTGGCGCAGCGCGTAGAAGTCGGAGGCGCCGTCGATGTGGAGGAGGAAGCTGGGCACCCAGCCGGCGGTGAGCTCGACCACGCCGAGGCGCAGGTCGGGGAAGCGGTCGAGCGTCCCATGGAGGATGAGGTCGGCCAGCGCCACGGCCGGAGCCAGCCACAGGAAGATGGAGTCGAACAGGCTCTCGCCCGTCTCCAGCTCGCCCTGCCGCCACGCCGGGTGGAGCGGGCTCTCGAAGCCGGACACGTGGAACACCGGGGCGACGCCCTCGTCGCTGCAGGCGGCCCACACCGGGTCGAAGTCGGGATGCGAGAGGGGCTTCCCGTCCACCGGGGCCGGGGCGACCATGGCCAGGCGGACGCCGGCGGCGCGGACCCGACGGACCTCCTCGACGGCCCAGGCCGGATCGTGCAGCAGGAGATGGGCGACGCCGAACAGTCGCCCCTGGCCCTCGTCGCAGACCTCCGCCATGAAGCGGTTGAACGCCCGGGCGTTGGCCCGCTGCGCGCCGCGATCCTCGGCCAGCATCTTCTCCCACAGCAGGCCGAAGTTGGGGAACACCACGGCGGCGTCGAACCCGAACCGGTCGAGCACCTCCAGGCGCGGACCGGCTTCGCCGTAGTTGGCCGGCACGCGCTCCTCGAAGGTGTACGGCGCACGGGCCCCGCCCAGCCGCAGCAGCCGTTCCTCGCCGATGTCGGCCGACCGCTCGGGGAAGGGGATCTCGATGGGTGAGAGCGGCCGGCCGCGCCAGGTGAGCCAGGGCCAGCCGGCGTCGTCGTCCACGATGGACAACGCGTCGTCGCGGTGGGCCGGGTCGATGTGACGGACCCAGGTGTCACGCTTCTCGAAGAGATGCTGGTCCACGTCGATCGTGTGGTGCGTCATGAACCCTCCCCGGCGCACAGTACCAGCGGCTCCGCCACTTATCCTCGCCAGGGTGGACCCCGCCCCGAAGGAAGGCCTGTGGGCCCCGGATCGACGGGGCCTGACCATCGGACTGGTCCTCACCATTACCTTCATCGCCTCCGAGGCGCTCGCCGTGGTCACCGTGATGCCCGTGGTCGCCCGCGACCTGGGCGGCCTCTCCCTCTACGGCTGGGCCTTCAGCGCCTTCATGCTGGGATCGCTGGTGGGGATCGTGCTGGCCGGGCGGGACGCCGACCGCCATGGCCCGGCCCGCCCGTACGTGGCCGGGCTCGTGCTCTTCGCCTCGGGCCTGGTGGTGGCCGGGCTCGCCCCGAGCATGGCCGTCCTGGTGGTCGGCCGGTCCCTCCAGGGCCTCGGGGCCGGCGCCGTCCCCGCCGTGGCCTACGTGGCCATCGGGCGCACCCTGCCCGAGGCCCTGCGCCCCCGCATGATGGCCGTGCTCTCCACCGCCTGGGTGGTGCCGGGCGTGGTGGGACCGGCCCTGGCCGCCGCGGTGGCCCACCTCTTCGGCTGGCGCTGGGTCTTCCTCGGCCTCGTCCCCCTGGTCGCCCTGGCCGGGCCGATCGCCCTCCCCTCCCTGGTGCACCTGGGCCGGCCCCGCGCCAACCCGCGCACCGAGCACCGGGTGTCCGACGGTCTGCGCACGGCCGCCGGGGCGGCCCTGTGCCTGGGCGCGCTGGGCGGGCACGGCCTGGCCCTGGGCCTGGCGCTCGGGATCGCCGGGGTGGTGGTGGGCCTTCCCGCCCTGCGCCGGCTCCTCCCGCCGGGCACCCTGGCGGCCCGACCCGGTCTGCCCGCCACCATCTTGTTGCGCGGGCTCCTCACCTTCGCCTTCTTCGGGGCCGATGCCTACGTGACCCTGTCGGTCACCACGGTCCGGCACCACGGCACCCTGATGGCCGGTGCCGTGGTCACGGCGTCCACCCTGGCCTGGACGGCCGGCGCGTGGGTCCAGGCGCAGCGCAGCACCGCCTGGGAAGGGGCGCGCCTGGTGCGCGCCGGTCTGGGCTGCATCCTCCTCGGCATCGCCGGCATGGCGACCTTCGTGCATCCCGGCGTGCCCGTGGTCGTCGCCTTCGCGTCGTGGACGGTCTCGGGATTCGGGATGGGGCTGTCCTACGCGCCGATCTCCCTCATGATGCTCCGCGCCGCGCCCTCGGGGCGCGAGGGTTGGGCCTCGGCCTCGCTCAACCTGGCCGACGTGCTGGGCATCGCCCTCGGCGTGGGCATCGGCGGCGCCGCCGTGGCCTCGGTCTCGCGAGCCGCCCGGCCCGTGTCGCTCGGGGTCACCCTGGCCTTCGCCATCGCCGCCGCGGCGGCCGTGGCCGCCATCGTGCTGTCGTCCCGGCTGCCCCGCACGACCGGGGTCCCGTCCCCCGCGCCCTGACGGTCAGCGGGCGACCGAGGCCCGCAGGCCCGCCATCCACTCGTCGGCCGCCTGCCAGGCCGCGTCGGCCTGGCTCCGCTTGGCCGCACCGTCGGCACCGGCGGCGGGGTACGAGCCCAGGAACTTCACCCCGGCCAGGCCGGCGTGCAGGTCCCTGAGGCAGTCGGCGACCACCTCGTCGTCCACGTGCCCGCTCATGTCGATCACGAAGCAGTAGTCGCCGAGCCCCTGCTTGGTCGGGCGGGACTCCAGTTTGGTCAGGTTGATGCTGCGGGCCGCGAACTGGCCCAAAATGCCGTGGAGGCTCCCGGGATGGTCGGCCCGCTGGTAGCACACGATGCTGGTCTTGTCGTGGCCGGTCGCCCTGGGCACCCGGGCCGGGGCCACGGCGACGAACCGGGTCTGGTTCTCGGGGTGGTCCTCGACGTCCTCGGCCAGGATCTCGAGGCCGTAGCGCTCCGCGGCGAGCCGCGGCGCGATGGCGGCCCCGCCGGCCCCGCCGGACTCGCCCAACACCCGGGCCGCGTCCGCCGTCGAGTTGGCGGCACGCTGTTCG
>JBKQIP010000185.1:0-3673 GCA_052148295.1 Acidimicrobiales bacterium | reverse complement strand
CTGATCCCGGGCGTCTCACTCGTCGTGGCGGTCCGGCGGCGGGCCCTGGCTCCGGAGGCGGTGGTGGAAGGCGCAGAGCAGGCGCCCGTTCTCTTGGGTGGTGGGTCCGCCGGCGGCGTACTCGACGATGTGGTCGGCCTGGCAGCGCTCGGCCGGCTCGTCGCAGTAGGGGTGGGTGCAGCGGCGGTCGCGCAGCTCGATGGCCCGGCGGGTGGCCCCGCTGAACAGGCGCGCCGTGGCCGAGACCTCGACGCGGCCGGCGGGGTGGAACACGGCCCGTTCGATGTCGGCCTGCTCGAGCCAGGGGACGAGCGAGCCCGGGGTGAGGACGGCGCCCTGGGCCAGCTGGCAGACCGGCCCGTGCAAGGTCTCGTAGCCCACCAAGACGCTGAACAGCGGGGCGGGGCGGCGCCCGTCTGCGGGCGCGCTGGCGCTGCGGGTCGCCATCTCGACCAGGGCGTCGGCCCGGCGCTGGGCGGCGGTGCGGCCCAGCTCGTCGACCCGGGGGTCGCGCCCGAGCTCGGCCTTGGCCTGGGCCCAGTCGGCCTCGAAGAGCGCACGCTCGAGGCGGTGGTGCTCGCCGGCCACGATGGCCCCCGAGATGGGGTCGAGGGTCATCTGGCCCAGCCACATCCCGTCCCTGGTCTCCACCAAGGAGGCGTCCCGGCGGGCCCGGCGCTCTCGGGCGGCCTCCTCGACCCCGTCGGGGTCGGCGTGGCTCTCCCAGTAGCGGGTCACCGCCACGAAGTCGGCGAAGGAGAGCCCCTGGGCCTGGTCCACCAGCCACCCCTCGTCGCGCCGAAGGGCCGCCTCGGTGCGCCCGGTGCGCAGGGCGGCCACCACGTCGACGTGGGCCGGGCCGAGCGCGCCCGTGGCCCAGGCCGCCCGGGCGGCCGGGAGGTCGCTCAGCTGGCGGCCCCGGCGCAGCCGGCGGGTGGCCTCGGCCCGGGGGATCTGGCACCGCGTGGCCATCCAGGCCGCCGCGCTGCGGGCGCCGTCGTCGGTCCACTCGCCCCACTGCTCGAACGAGGCCACCGCCTCGGTGGCGATGTACTCCACCTGGGAGCGGATCCGCTCGATGCGCTCGATGGACCGGGCGTCGCCGTAGGCCGAGGGGTCACCGTGGGCCAGGCGCTCCACCACGGCCTCGAGGACGTCGAGCGGGTCGAGGCCGTCGGGGCCGTCGGGGCCGTCCATGGCGTCGCGTCCGTCCATGGCGTCGCGTCCGTCCATGGCGTCGCGTCCGTCGAGGGCGTCGCGTCCGTCGCGGCAGCCCGCTCGCGCCGAGCCGGCGTCGGGTTCGCGTGCCGCAGGTTCCATGCCGCCATCGCACCATGGGGCTGTGACAGCACGGGGCCTTGAAATACCTGTTCCGAGGCCCAATTCAAAAAATACTTCGACGACAATTCCCCGCACTCGGCCGACCGTTGCAGGGGACAATTCCAAGGGCCTGCTCCACTACTTCAGGGCTGCTTCACCGCTCCAGGGGTGCTTCACTGCTCCAGGGGCGATTCGCTGGTCCAGGGGGCTGCTCCACTGCTTCAGGGCTGCTTCACCGCTCCAGAGGCTGTTTCACCGCTCCAGGGGTGATTCACGCCAAGACCGCCACGTCCGAGTCAGTGCGAGCCGTACGCGTGGGGAGGCCGGCGAGCACTTCGGGCTCCGGTGTCCAGATGCAGGTCGAAGATCCCGGCCTAGGGTCCGTCGTCGAGCGCACCAGCGGACGGGACCAGAATGGCCGCCGCCTTCTCCACGGAGCGGCGGGCCCGGTTGAGGCGGCGCTCGAGGGCCAGCGCCTCACCGGCTTCGGCGGAATCGGGGTCGCCCGAAGTGGCGCGTCGCAGGGCGTCCATGGCCATGTCGGTGAGCTCCTCGGCCATGCCTTCGAGGCGACCGGCCAGGTCGGCCATGGCCTCGGCGCTGCTCACTTGGGCAGCGCCACGGTCTGTACCGCGTAATCCCCCTTGGCGTAGTCGGCCCGCATCAGCTTCTTGTCGAACTTGCCCACACTGGTCTTGGGGACCTCGGTGATGAAGGTCCACTGGTCGGGCAGCCACCAACGGGGGACCCGCCCGAGGAGGAAGTCGACCAGATCCGACGGGGCCGGCGTCCGGCCAGGCTTGGGCACGACACAGACAAGCGGCCGCTCGGACCACTTCGGATCGGGTACGGCGATCACGGCCGCCTCGAAGACGTCGGGATGGGCCATCACGGCGTTCTCCAACTCGACCGAGGAGATCCATTCGCCGCCCGACTTGATGACGTCCTTGGTGCGGTCCGAGATGGTCATGTAGCCCTGTTGGTCGACGGTGCCCACGTCGCCGGTGCGCAGCCACCCGTCGTGGAACTTCGCCGGGTCCTCGTCCTTGTAGTAGGAGCCGGTGACCCACGGGCCCCGGATCTCGAACTCCCCCACCGACTCCCCGTCGCGGGGCAGCACGGTCCCGTCCTCGGCGACCACCCGGATCTCGACCCCTCCCACCACGCGGCCGGCCTTGACCTTGTAATACATGTCGTCGTGGGCCTCGACGCGGCGGGCCGGCGGCAGCCCGAAGGCAGCCAGGGGGCTGGTCTCGGTCATCCCCCATCCCTGGATGATGGTGACGCCGAACCGCTCCTCGAATGCCTCGATCAGCGACTGGGGCACGGCCGCACCGCCGGCGGTGATGGCCCGAATGCTCGAGAAGTCCACGGGCGTATCGAGCTGCAGGAGCCCGTTCCAGATGGTGGGCACCCCGCAGGCCAGGGTCGGATGGTGCTCGTTGAAGACGGCGGCGAGCTGGGCCCCCATGAGGAACATCTGCGGCATGATCATGTCGGTGCCGGCCATCCAGGCCGAGTAGGGGGTCCCCCAGGCGTTGGCGTGGAACATCGGGACGATGATCAGGATGCGGTCCTGCTCGGTCATCCCCACCGAAGAGGCGGATTGCTCGGCCATCGTGTGCAACCAGGTGGAGCGGTGGGAGTACACGACGCCCTTGGGGTTGCCGGTGGTGCCGCTGGTGTAGCACATGGCGGCCGCGGACCTCTCGTCCAGGACGGGCCATTCGAAACCGGGCTCCTCCGCGGCCAACAGGCGCTCGTAGGAGAGGGTCTCCCCCAGGGCGCTGGCGTCGCCCTCCCCGACCACGATGATGGTCTCGACCGTCTTCAGCTCGTCGGCGACGACGGCCAGGAGGGGGATCAGCGATGCGTCGACGATGATGAAGCGGTCCTCGGCGTGGTTGATCACGTAGGCCAACTGCTCGGCCGGCAGCCGGATGTTCAAGGTGTGGAGTACGGCACCCATGGAGGGAACGGCCAGATACGCCTCGAGGTGGCCCTGGTTGTTCCAGCAGAAGGTGCCCACGCGGTCACCCTGCTTGACCCCGAGGCGGGTGAGCGCGGCCGCCAGTCGTTCGGCCCTGGTCGCCACCTCGGTGAACGTGGCCGAGCGGTGCCCGCCCGCCTCCACGGTGACGACGGTGCTGTCCCCGTGGACCTGCTGGCCGTGCCGGAGGATGTCACGGATCAGGAGCGGGGCGTCCTGCATGGTGCTCTTCATGTGCCCAGTATGGCCAGCGCGCCCCGCCCTCCGCCCATGCGGTGACGCGCCTGCCGGGCCGATCGTTCAGGTCCGTGGCCCCGCACCGACCGGTCCCACGAACAGCAGCACTTGGTTGCCGGTGTCCGC
>JBKQIP010000184.1:0-17896 GCA_052148295.1 Acidimicrobiales bacterium | reverse complement strand
CGGCGGCGACCCGGGACGTGGCGGCCCGGCTCTCGCGTTGCTGCCGGTCGGGGGACGTCATCCTCCTGGCGGGGGACCTGGGGGCCGGCAAGACCGCCTTCGCGCAGGGCTTCGCCGCCGCCCTCGGTGTCACCGGCCCGGTGACCAGCCCCACCTTCACGCTGGTGCGCCACTACCGCTGCGGGGGCGACAGCCCGGTGGCGCACCTCATCCACGCCGACGTCTACCGCACGGGGTCGCTGGGCGAGGTGGTCGAGCTGGCCCTGACCGAGCTGGTCGAGGAGGGGGCGGTGGCGCTGGTCGAATGGGGGGACCGGGCCGCCCCCGCGCTCGGCGACGACGTCTTGGAGGTGGCCCTGGCCCGGCCCGGCCCCGCGGCCGGGTCGGACGAGGAGCGCACCATCGTCATCACGGGACGGGGCGCGTGGACCGGGCGCGCCGACGAGGTGGCCCGGGCGCTCGCCGGCCGGACGGGGACGGCGGCGTGAACGTGGTCGCCATCGAGACGGCCACCGAGACGGTCGGGGTGGCCGTGCGCACCGACGCCGGGGTGCGGGCCGAGTTCTCGCTGGCCGGCCGCCGGCGCCACGTCGAAGCGCTGGTGCCGGCCCTGGCCCACCTCCTCGACCAGGTGGGGTTGGAGGCCCCCGCGCTGGGGGCGGTCGCCGTCGACCTGGGCCCGGGCCTCTTCACCGGGCTGCGCGTCGGCGTGTCGGCGGCCAAGGGCCTGGCCCAGGCGCTCGGCATCGGGGTGGTGGGCCTCTCCAGCCTCGACGTGCTGGTGGGCGCGGCGGCCGACCTGGGTCACCGCGGCCACGTGCTGGCGGTGATCGACGCCCGGCGCGGTGAGGTCTTCGCCGCCCTGGCCGACGTCGGCGCCGACGGCGGGGCCACCGAGGTGCTCTCGCCCCGCCTGGTGCCCCCGGCCGAGCTCCCCTACATCCTGGCCGAGGTGGGCCAGGTGCCCGTGCTGGCCGTGGGCGACGGCGCCCAGCGCTACGGCGAGCTGCTGGGCGCCGCTCCGGGGGTCACGTGCCTGATGGGCGCGCTGGGCGCCCCCCCGGCGGGCACCCTGTTGACCATGGCCCTGCGGCTCCTGGGAGACGGCGTGGCGCCAGTCCCGGCGCAGGACGTCGTTCCCCTCTACATGCGCGAGGCCGACGCCCGGAGCAACTTCGCCCAATCGGCCCCGCCCGGGGCCCGCCGCCCCGGCGCGGGGTGAGGGGCCCGGCCGTGGACCTGCGCCTCGAGAAGCTGAAGCGACGGGACCTGCGCTACGTCCTGCCCATCGAAGCGGCTGTGTTCCCCGAGCCGTGGAGCGTGGACGTCTTCAACTCCGAGCTGGCCCTGCGCCGCGGGCGGCTCTACCGGGCCGCCTGGGACGACAAGCAGCTGGCCGGCTACATCGGCTTCCTGATCGTCGACGACGAGGCGCACATGACCACCATCGCGGTGGCCCCCTCCCACCAGCGGGCCGGGGTGGCCACCACCATGATCACCGACGGTATCCGCACCCTGCTGGCCTCGGGGGTCCGCCACCTCTCCCTCGAGGTGGCGCCCGACAACGAGCCGGCGCAGGCCCTCTACCGCCGCTTCGGTTTCACCCCCGCCGGCGTGCGCAAGAACTACTACCAGGTCACCGGTCAGGACGCCATCATCATGTGGGCCCACGACATCGACACGCCCGAGTACGCCCGGCGCCTGGCCTCTTTGGAACGCCCACGCCGAGACGCCGACGGACCGCACGCGCCGCGGGCGTAGCTCCCCCGGGCGGGCCGTTGGTCACCCCGGACCGGCCCTCGCCCGGCCGAGGGGGTAGACGCCAGGGGCGGCCCGTGAGAGAGTGGGACCAGCAGGTGCTGCAGTGGCGTGGCCCGCATGGTCGCGCCGGCGGAGGGGGAATCGACCGATGTGGACATCCTTGTGGCCAGCGCGGAGCGCGACGACGCACGACCGGCGAGGTCCGGGGTCGACGGCTGAACCGGCGCGGTCCCGATCGGTGCGCTCGCGCCGGTCATCGGTCCTCGCCCTCGTGGGCATTCCCGCCCTGGTCCTGGGCCTGACCGTCGGCACGGCGGGGGCCACCGGAGGCGGCACCGTCACCAACTATCCCGCCGCGACCATCTCCTCACCGGTGGGCATCGTCGCCGGTCCCGACGGGGCCCTGTGGTTCACCAACTACGGCAACAACTCGATCGGGAGCATCAGCGTCACTGGGACCGTCACCAACTACACCGGCACCGGCATCGACGAGCCGGCGGGCATTGCCGTCGGGTCCGACGGGGCGCTGTGGTTCACCAATCTGGGCAACAACTCGATCGGGCGGATCACCACCTCCGGTTCGGTGACCAATTACACCAGCTCGACCATCTCCGATCCCTACGCCATCGCCGCCGGTCCCGACGGGGCCCTGTGGTTCACCAACCAGGGCAACAACTCGATCGGGCGGATCACCACCGCCGGCGTGGTGACGCATTACAAGAGCTCGACGATCTCGGATCCCTACGGGATCACGGCCGGTCCCGACGGCGCCCTGTGGTTCACCAACTACGGCGACAACTCCATCGGGCGCATCACCACCTCCGGCGCGGTGTCGAGCCACACCGGCACCGGTGTCAGTGGACCGGACGCCATCGCCGCCGGTCCCGACGGGGCCCTCTGGTTCACCAACGGCAACAGCACCAACCCCGACGGCGGGTACAACTCCATCGGGCGCATCACCACCCACGGGGTCGTCACCAACTACACGGGGACCGGCATCGATGTGCCCATCTCGATCACCGCCGGGCCCGACGGGGCCTTGTGGTTCACCAACAACGCCAACAGCTCCATCGGGCGCATCACCACCCACGGGGTGGTCACCAACTACACGGGGACCGGCATCGATGCGCCCTACGGGATCGCGTCCGGCTCCGACGGGGCCCTGTGGTTCGACAACTTCGCCAACGGCTCCATCGGGCGCATCACGACCGTGGTGACCCCGTCGATCTCCGCCTTCCGGCCGCTCTCGGGCCCCGTCGGACAGACGGTGACCATCAAGGGCACCAACCTGGCCGGTGCCACCAGCGTCGAGTTCAACGGGGTCACGGCCACCATCACCTCCGACACGGCCACCGAGATCGTCACCGCCGTCCCCTCCGGCGCCACCACGGGTGCCATCTCGGTCACCGTCCCCGCCGGCACCGCCGTGAGCACCACCGCGTTCACCGTGACCTGAGGCGCCCCGCAACGGCCGCGCCCGGTGGGGTCACCGGTCGATGACCACGCCCGTCCAGCCGGCCAGCGTGAAGGGCCCTTCGACGGCCGCACCCTCCCGGGCGCGGTCGGTGCCCAGCACCACGGTGCCGCTCCCGAGGTCGAGCGAGCGGGCCGCCCCCGACAGGTTGAGGGCCACCACCGTGCGCTCCCCCCGGGCGAAGACCCAGGTGCCCTCGGGCGAGGGCAGCGACCGGTAGGAGCCGACGGCCAGGTCGTCGCGGGCGGACCGGCAGGCGACGGCGCGCCGGGTGAAGGCCAGGACGGAGCCGGCGTCGGCCTCCTGGTCGGCCACGTTGCACCGGGCCGGGTCGCCCATGGGGAGCCAGGGCCTGACGTCGGGATCGGTGAAGCCGCCCCCCGGCGCGCCCGACCACGGCAGGGGCGTCCGCTCGGCGTCGCGACCCTTGTAGTAGGGCCAGTAGCGGATGCCCACGGCGTCGAGCAGGTCCGACTGCTCGATGGGGCCGTCGGTCAGGCCGATCTCGTCGCCCTGGTAGAGGAACGGGGTGCCCCGCAGGGTGAGCAGGATCAAGAGGGCGCAGCGCACCTTGTCGGGGTCGCCCTGGGCCCAGCGGGTGGCCAGCCGGGACACGTCGTGGTTGGAGCCGGTCCAGATGGGCCAGGCTCCGGCGGGGAGCAGGGCCTCGACCTCCTCGACGATGCCGCGCATGGCGGCGGCGTCGAGCGCGGCGTCGATGAAGACGAAGTTGAACCCGCCGTGCAGCTCGTCGCTCCCGTCGCCGTAGAACTCCATGAGCGTGGTGAGCCGCTCGACGTTGGTCTCGCCGATGAGCAGCCGAGGGGTGGCGTACCCGTCGGCGATGGCCCGCCAGCGGCGCAGGATGTCGTGCGCCTCGGGCCGGTCGGTGTTGTAGACGGGCCGCACCCCGGCGAACTGCTGGTCCAGCGGGTCATCCTCGGTGGCGGGGGGATTGTCCCGCAGCGCGGCGTCCTTGATCATCATGTTGCACACGTCGATCCGGAAGCCGGCGACGCCGCGGTCCCACCAGAACCGCACGATGTCGTCGAAGGCGCCGCGCACGTCCTCGCTCCACCAGTTCAGGTCGGGCTGCTCCGCCTCGAAGTTGTGCAGGTAGTACTGCCCGCTCGCCTCGTCGAGCTCCCAGGCCGAGCCGCCGAAGACGCTCACCCAGTTGTTCGGCGGGCTGCCGTCGGGCCGGGGGTCGGCCCAGACGTACCAGTCGCGGTGGCGGGCCCCGCGGCCCGATCGGGCGTCGACGAACCAGGGGTGCTGGTCGCTGGTGTGGTTGGGCACCAGGTCGACCAGAATGACGATGCCCCGGCGCCCGGCCTCGCGCACCAGGGTGTCCAGGTCGCCCAGGGTGCCGAAGTCGGGATCGACGTCGCAGTAGTCGGACACGTCGTAACCCCAGTCGCGGTTGGGCGACACGGTGATGGGGGAGAGCCAGATGCCGGCGATGCCCAGCCGTTCCAGGTAGTCCAGCTTGCCGATGATGCCCGGGAGGTCCCCGTTGCCGTCGTGGTTGGCGTCGGCGAAGGAGCGGGGGTAGATCTGGTAGAAGACGCCGCCGTGCCACCAGCGATCGGGGTCGGCGGGGCCCATCAGATCGATCCCAGGGCGGTCATGCCGCCGTCGACCACCAGGCTGGTGCCGGTGATGTAGGCCGCCTCGTCGGAGAGCAGGAACCGCACCACCGAGGCGATGTCCTCCGGCCGGCCCACCCGGCCCAGCGGGGTGCGGGTGATCAGGTTCTCCCGGGCGCCGGGCCGGGCGAGCAGTGGAGCGAGGAGCGGCGTGTCGACGGCGCCCGGGCAGACGGCGTTGACCCTGATCCCGTCGGGTCCGAGCAGGGCACAGCACGAACGGGTCAGGCCGAGGAGCCCGGCTTTCGAGGAGCAGTAGGCGGGCAGGGCGGCGTGGCCGACGTGCGCCTCGATGGACGACAGGTAGACCACGGCCGACCCCGGATTGGCCTCGACCAGCGAGGCGTGCAGCTCCCGGGTCACGGTGGCCGCGGCCCGCAGGTTGACGTCGAGGACCTCGTCCCACGAGGCGTCGTCCATCTCGGTGAGCGGCACGGCACCGTCGATCCCGGCGGCATGGACCAGCCCGCCGATGGTGCCCAGCTCGCGGCGCGTCTTGCGCACCGCCGCCTTCAAGGTGGCGGTGGCGGTGACGTCGACCTTGAGACCGCTGGCCGGCACCCCGAACTCGTCGGTGCAGCGCCGGGCCACGAGCCGGGCGGCCGCCCCGTCACGGTCCCACACGGCCACGGCCCGGCCCGCCTCGGCCAGGGCCCGCGCGCTGGCCCGTCCGATGCCCGACCCGCCACCGGTGACGACCACCGCGGTGCCCGGTGACGAGGCCCCGCCGACATGGGTCCGCCGGCGCACCGCCCGCGGCGCCCGGCGCGCCGCCGGCGTCGAGGTCGGGGTGGCGCTCCGGGATCGCGGAGAGGTCCGGGGCGGTCGCGCCGTCCGGGGAGCGGCCGGGCTCGTCCTGCGTGGTGGCGTCATGGGGTTCCCTTCGGGATAGTGGCCCCGGAGGGGCGTGCGCCGATGAGCGTACCGATCACCGCCGCCGTCGGCACCGGGGGCACGCCCCGGCCGAACGGTGCGACGCTCAGGCGGGATTGGAGGCCGCGCCCACGGTGAACCAGCTCCACGGCTTGGGGCCCCGGGCGTAGCGCTGCTCGGCGCGCTCGATGACGAAGCCGGCCTCGGCGACCAGGGTCGGGGCGTCCCGGGTCAGGTGGCAGCCGTCGGCCAGCCGGCGCTGCCACGGGTCGAGGCGGCGCTGCCACCGGGCCACCGCGGGGTCCGGCGCCAGGCCGTGCTCGAGGAAGTGCAGGGCCCCGCCCGGGCGGATCACCCGGCGCAGCTCGGCCAGCGCCGTGGCCGGGTCCGGCACCGTGCACAGGGTGAAGGTGCAGAGCCCGGCGTCGCAGCTGTCGTCGTCGAGCGGGAGGGCCTGCCCGTCCAGCCCGACGTGCTCGACGGGCACGCCCGCCCGGGCGATCCGTTTGGCCGCCAGTCGCCGGGACAGGGCGGCCGGTTCGACCGCCAGCACCACCGCCACCTCGGGCGGGCAGTGCTCGACGTTGAGGCCCGAGCCGAACCCGATCTCGACCACCCGGCCCGTCAGGCCGGCCGTCACCTCGGCGCGCCACGGCCGGAGGCCGGCCGTGCCACAGGCCCGGTCCACCAGGCGGGGGAGGATCTGTTCCCGGTACAGGCCCACGCCTGGCACCCTAGTGGTGCGCCGCTACGACGACGAGGTGACGAGGTGCAGGCCGCGGCTCCGCGCCCTGTCGGCCGCCACCCAGGTGCGGTAACCCCCGTCGAGGTTGCGCGCCTCGATCCCGAGCTCGTGCAGGAGCGACGTCGCGGTGTGGCCGCGCTGGCCGACCTCGCAGTACACGACGAAGGGGCCCCGGGCCCCGTCGAGCTCCTCGCGCAGGCGGTCGAGGGGGAGATTGAGTGAGCCGGGGATGGCGCCGCGGGCGTGCTCGGACGGGGTCCGCACATCGACCACGGTCCAACCCGCCGCCCGCAGGTCCGCCAGCTCGCCGTAGGCGACGACGTCGCAGGCGCCGCTGCGCACGTTCTCGGCCATGTAGCCCAGCATGTTGACCGGATCCTTGGCCGAGGAGAACGGTGGCGCGTAGGCCAGCTCGAGGTCGGCCAGCGCGTCGGCGGTCAGGCCGCCGGTGATGGCGGTGGCGATGACGTCGATGCGCTTGTCCACACCTTCGCGCCCCACCGCCTGGGCGCCGAGGATGGTCCCGTCCTCGGGGTCGAAGAGCAGCTTGAGCGACATGGGCTGGGCGCCCGGGTAGTAGCCGGCATGGCTCATGGGGTGCGAGTGGATGGCCCGGAACCGGCGTCCGTCCGCCACCAGCCGCTTCTCGTTCCACCCGGTCACCGCCGCGGTGAGGTCGAACACCTTGACGATGGCGGTGCCCAACGAGGGGGATCCGGCCGTGGGAAGGCCGCAGATGTGGTCGGCCACCCGGCGGCCCTGGCGGTTGGCCACATTGGCCAGCGCGATCAGCGAGCTGCCGCCTCCCACCCAGTCCGCCTTCTCGACGGCGTCACCGACCGCGTAGATGTCGTGGTCACTTGTCCGGTTGACCGTGTCGACGGCGATACCGCCGTGGGCGCCGAGGGCGAGGCCGGCCATGTGGGCCAGACGGACGTCGGGGCGGACGCCGACGGACCCGACCACCAGTGCCCCGGGGATGGAGCGGCCGTCCTTCAGGGTGATCGCGTCGGCGGTGACCTCGGCCACGGCCACACCGGTCTCGACGGCCACGCCGTGGGAGGTGAGCTCGGCCTCCACCAGTATGGCCAGCTCGGGGTCGAGCGGGGCGAGGACCTGATCGAGCGCCTCGACGACCGTCACGGCGATGGATCGGCGCGCCAGGTTCTCGGCCGTCTCGAGCCCGACGAACCCCGCACCGATCACCACGGCCGTGCCCGGTCGTTGGTCCACGTCGGCGGCGAGCCGTTCGGCGTCCTCGACCGTGCGCAGCACGCGGACCCGGTCGAACCCGGGGAGGGGTGGGCGGAGGGGGAAGGCGCCGGGGCTGAGGACCAACGTGTCGTATTCGATCGACTCGGTGCGTCCGTCGACGCTGGATCGGGTCGTGACCCGGTGGTCGGCGGCCTCGATGCCGACGACTTCGGTGTCGACCCGGACGTCGAGGCGGAACCGCTCGAAGAGCCGCTCGGGGGTCTGGAGCAGGAGATCGTCCTCGTCCTCGATCACCCCGCCGACGAAATACGGGAGCCCGCAGTTGGCGTAGGACACGTGGCCCGAGCGTTCGATCACCGTGATGGTGGCCGTCTCGTCGAGGCGACGCAGCCGTGTGGCGGTGGACATGCCCCCGGCGACCCCGCCGACGATGACGATGCGACGCATGATGGTGGACTCCGATCCTCTTTTCCCCAGGCTGACCGGCCTGCCGTGGCGGCGGAAGGGTACAAGGACCCTTCACCGGGTGGCCCGAGAGCGGGCGACGGTGACCGATGGCCGCGGCATTCCCGCGGTCCCACCAGCACCTTCGCGTCCGGCCCCCACGTCCGTTGCAAGCACATCGAAAATGGTGGTTCAGTGGGTTTCGTGCACATCGACCCCTACATCGTCCTGGGCAGTGCCGTGGTCGGGTTCCTGGTCGGGTTGACCGGAGCCGGCGGCGGGGCGCTGATGACGCCGATGCTCATCCTCCTGTTCGGGGTCAAGCCGTCCGCCGCCATCTCCAGCGACCTGGTCGCCGCCGTGTTCATGCGGCCGGTGGGTGCCGCGGTCCACCTGGCCAAGGGAACCGTCAACATGCGCCTGGTGGGTTGGCTCGTGCTGGGTTCGGTCCCGATGGCCTTCCTGGGTACCTACCTGCTGCACCTCATGGGCGACGCCGCCTCGGCCGAGAAGAACATCGAGCTGCTCCTGGGCGCGGCGCTGCTGATCGGGGCGGCGGCCATGATCCTGCGCTACGCCCTCGATCGGCAGCGGGGCAGCGCGCGCCAGGGCGTCGTGCTCGACCTGGCGGTCAAGCCGGTGCCGACGGTGGTGGTCGGGATGATCGGGGGCCTGCTGGTGGGCCTGACGTCGGTGGGCTCGGGATCGCTCATGATCGTCTTCCTCCTGTTCCTCTACCCGATGCTCGGCGCCAACCAGCTAGTCGGGACCGACCTGACGCAGGCCGTGCCGCTCACGCTGGCCGCCGCTCTGGGCTCCCTGGCCTTCGGCCACGTGGAGTTCACCGTGACCACCTCGCTGATCATCGGGAGCGTCCCTGGCGTGCTGGTCGGCTCCTTCCTGTCCTCGCGGGCACCGGATCGCTACATCAGGCCGGCCATCACGTTCGTCATCTTCGCGTCGGGGCTCAAATATGTCGGGGTGGGGACCACCGCCTTGGGGTGGATCCTCTGCGCCACGCTCTTCGGGGCGGGGGCGGTGTGGCTGGCCTACGTCCGTCCGTGGCAGCGGTCGGCGGCGGTCGGTGCCCCGGGACACCACGACGAATCGACGGCCGACCCCGTGCCCGACAATCCCTGAGCCCCGGTGACACGGTCCCCGCGAGGAGCGGGGACGACGACTCAGCCGGTTGCCGACGACGTGACGCCGGGGCGCAAGGTGCTGGGCGGGGTGGCCGTGCAGCCCAGGCAGGGCCCCTTGCCCGCGAAGTAGGCCGGGATGGTGGGCGAGTCGGTGGGCGGGTTGGTCGGCAGCAGCACCGGGGCCCGGGGCTGCTGGTTGAAATCGAAGTCGTTTGCCATGTTGCCTAGGATCTTCTCGTCCTCGCGCACGTCGGGGCGGGGGTCGGGGCGGCCGTCGGTCTTGGGGTTGAGCCGGGCCCCGCCCAAGAAGTCGTCCTCGATGAACTTGAGGTAGGCGTCGCTCGAGAGCACCTGGTGGTCGATGTAGCCCTTCTTGGCGTAAGGCGAGATGACCAGGCCCGGCACCCGCAGCCCGTAGCCGTTCTGGTCCACCGCCGGCGGCACCACGTTGTCGTAGAAGCCGCCCCAGTCGTCCCACTGCAGGAAGATGGCGGTCGAGTCCCAGTCGGGGCTCTCCATGGCCGCGTTGATGATCGCGGTCACGTAGGCCTGCCCCTGGTGGACGCTGGCCGGCGGGTGCTCGCTGTCGGCGTCGGACGGGCTGACCCAGGTCACCGCGGGCAGGGTCCCCGCCCGGGCCGAGGCGAAGTAGGAGTCCAGCGGCAGGATGTTCTTGAGCTGGCCGTCCTTCTGGACGTCCTCGAAGACGGGCAGGGGGTTCCAGATCCCCGGCGTCGTCGCGCTCTGGGCAATGGGCGCGCAGGTCTCGGCCGAGTCGTTGTCGCAGTCGGGCTGGTCCCCGGTCTGGACGTAGTAGGCCCACGACACGTGCTTGAGGTACAGCAGCCAGGTGATGTCGGTCCAGGCGTCCACGATGTCCGACGTGCCCGTGCTGAGCGCCTGGGTCACGGCTTGCTGCATGGCCGGGATGGAAGCCGGCTCCACGATGTTGTTGACGCAGCTGAAGGGGTTGTCGTTCTTGCACTTGGCCGACCAGCCCGAGACCAGGTACAGGTGGTCGGGCAGCGACCAGGACTTGACGGGCTCGAACATGTGGTCGTCGAGGACGAAGTCGTTGGCATAGGTCCAGTAGTTGGGGATCTCCGCCGCCGTGTGGTAGCCCATGACGTCGGGCACGGTGCTCGCCGCGGTCGAGCAGGCGGGGTCCAACTCGCTCTGGCAGAGGAGCGGCGAGTTCCGGGACCGGTCGCGCTGGATGATGAACCCGTTCATCTTCCCCCCGTTGACGTCGGCCACCGCGTTCACCTCGCCGTGCGGGCCCCCACCGTCGACGTCGGCCGTGTCGTGGTACGGCCGGGTGCAGCCGCCCGTGGCCGGGTTGGGCACGCACACCGTCGGCTTCCCGTGCTTCATCGGGATGCCGTCCGCGCCCGGATACGTCCCGAAGTAATTGTCGAAGGACCGGTTCTCCTGCTCGATGATGATGACGTGCTTGATCTTGTGGATGCCGGGCGGGACGATGTAGCTGCCGGTGGGGCCGCCGGGGACGCGCTCGACCGGTGCCGACCCCTTGGCCTGGGCCGCCGCGGCCGGGTCCGTGGTGCCGGCGGCGAGCGCGGCCGTGACCGAGACGGCCGACACCACGGCCGAGATCACCGCGGCGCGTGCCCGGGGGCCGCGCCCGGCACCGCCCGAGGCGCCGCCCCACCGCGCCGTCGATCGGCGCACGCCTACAGGCTCCGGACCGCCAGCGCGGTCAGGTGCTCGGACAGCGACGGGGGGAAGGTCCCGTCGACCGAGGTCAGCCCGACCGTCTGCTCCTCGGTGCCCTTCACGTAGTCGACCATGGTGAGCTGGACATTGATCGCCTCCCCCTTCTCGGTCAGGGGGAAGAAGAGGATCAGGTTGGCCGTGCGCGGGGCGAAGTCGGAGGCCGGGGCCCGGCTGACCACGATCGATCCCATGGAGTCACCCGCAGGGGTCCCGGAGGTGAAGAGGCGCCGGCCCGGGCCGTTGAGGTAGGTGGTGAAGCAGGTCGGCGTCCTGGGGTCGCGGTAGAAGCCGAAGTCGTCACGCGCCGCCGCCGCGGTGGGATAGGTCGAGACCTGGTCGTTGACCGTCAAGAGGCCGTTCTTGCTCCCGAATTGCGGGCTGCTGACCGACGGGGCGGTGTAGCTGATGGTGCTGGTGGGGACGCGCAGGCACCGGGCCAGCAGGGAGGGGTCGGGGAAGGGCTGGTTGCTCTCGGTGGATTTCGACGACCTCCAGCCCTTGGGCAGGTCCTTGAGGACCAGGAGCGCCTTCCTCGGCTGGGGGGGGTTGCCGGCGGCGGCGACGGCCGGAGTACCGGCCACCGCGGCCAGTCCGAGGCCGAGCCCCAGCACCAGTCCCAGCACCGGCCCGCGACCCAGCGCCCGCCGTCCCGGGAGGGCTGCCGGTCGGGCGGTGCGCCAGGCCGCGAACACCCTGGTCCCGACCCCTGGTACTCGACGCCTCGGCCGTTCCGCCATCTGGACCCCTTCCGTCGCGGACCTGGCGGGTCTGGGACGTTGCGGCCACCATATGGGAACTGGCGGGACAAATTGCTGCGTGCTCTTGCCGATTTCCCCGAGGCCCGCTATCGTTGGCACTCTCAACCCGAGAGTGCTAATGAGTGTCAAAGTGCCAAGGAGGCCCGTTCAGATGAAGCTGCACCCGCTCGAAGACCGGATCGTCGTCCGGCCCGGCGAGTCCGAAGAGACCACCGCGTCCGGTCTGGTGATCCCCGACACCGCCAAGGAGAAGCCCCAGCAGGGTGAGGTTCTCGCCGTCGGTCCCGGACGCCGTTCCGAGGACACCGGAGAACTGATCCCGACCGATGTCGCCGTCGGCGACACCGTGGTCTACTCCAAGTACGGCGGCACCGAGATCACCGTCGAGGGCGAGGACCTCCTCATTCTCTCCGGCCGTGACGTCCTGGCCAAGCTGGTCTAGGCACCCCTGACCGCCGCGCCGCCCCAGGGGCGGCCGCCGGCCGGTCACCCAAATCCGCGTAGTACGAGGACTCGAGAGGAGTTCGACCCAGTCATGCCCAAGATCCTGAGATTCGACGAGGCCGCCCGGCGCGGGCTCGAGACCGGCGTCAACAAGCTGGCCGACACCGTCAAGGTCACCCTCGGACCGAAAGGTCGCAACGTGGTGATCGAGAAGAAATTCGGCGCCCCCACCATCACCAACGACGGCGTCTCCATCGCCCGCGAGGTCGAGTTGGACGACCCCTTCGAGAACATGGGCGCCCAGCTGGTCAAGGAGGTCGCCACCAAGACCAACGACGTGGCCGGCGACGGCACCACGACGGCCACCGTCCTGGCCCAGGCCCTGATCAGCGAGGGGCTGCGCAACGTGGCGGCGGGCGCCAGCCCGACCGGCCTGAAGAAGGGGATCGAGAAGGCGGTCAACGCCGCCGTCGAGTCCCTGGCCAAGCAGTCCACCGAGGTGGGTGGCAAGACCGAGATCGCCCAGGTGGCGTCCATCTCGGCGGCCGACCCCGCCATCGGCGACGTGCTGGCCGAGGCCATCGACAAGGTGGGCAAGGACGGGACGGTCACGGTGGAGGAGTCGAACACCTTCGGCATCGAGCTCGAGCTCACCGAGGGCATGCAGTTCGACAAGGGGTTCCTCTCGCCGTACTTCGTCACCGACGCCGAGCGCCAGGAGGCCGTGATCGACGATCCGCTCATCCTCTTCTACAACGGCAAGGTCAGTGCGGTGCACGACCTGGTCCCCGTGCTGGAGAAGGTCATGCAGTCCGGCAAGGCGCTGCTGATCATCGCCGAGGACGTCGACGGCGAGGCCCTGGCCACCCTGGTGGTCAACAAGATCCGGGGCACGTTCACCTCGGTGGCGGTCAAGGCGCCGGGCTTCGGCGAACGCCGCAAGGCCATGCTCCAGGACATGGCCGTCCTCACGGGCGGGCAGGTCATCAGCGAGGAGATCGGGCTCAAGCTCGAGAACGCCACCCTCGACCTGCTGGGCACCGCCCGCCGGGTCATCGTCAACAAGGACGACACCACGCTCGTCGAGGGGGGCGGCACCTCCGAGGACGTCAAGGGCCGCGTGGCGCAGATCAAGCGCGAGATCGACGACACCGACTCCGACTGGGACCGCGAGAAGTTGCAGGAGCGGCTGGCCAAGTTGGCCGGCGGCGTCGCCGTGGTCAAGGTCGGCGCCGCCACCGAGGTCGAGCTCAAGGAGAAGAAGCACCGGATCGAGGACGCGCTGTCCGCCACCCGCGCCGCGGTGGAGGAGGGCATCGTGGCCGGCGGTGGCACGGCACTCATCCGCAGCCGCAAGGCGGTCGACACCCTGGCCGACGGCCTCGAGGGCGACGAGGCCACCGGTGCCCGCATCGTGGCCCGCGCGCTGGAGGAGCCGCTGCGCTGGATCGCCTTCAATGCCGGCCTCGAGGGTGCCGTGCTGGTCCGCCAGGTGGAGGACGCCAAGGGCAACGTGGGACTCAATGCCGCCAACGGCGCGCTGGAGGACCTGGTCAAGGCCGGGATCATCGACCCGGCCAAGGTGACCCGCTCGGCCCTGCAGAACGCGGCGTCCATCGCCGGACTGCTCCTCACCACCGAGGCGCTCGTGGCCGACAAGCCCGAGAAGCCCAACCCGGCGGCCGATGCCGCCGCCGCCGCGGCCATGGGTGGCATGGGTGGCATGGGCGGCATGGGCGGCATGATGTAACTCGGCCGGTCACCGGCGTGACCGGTGGTGGTCGTTGCCGTGGCCGGGTCTTCGGGCCCGGCCACGGTGTATTTCGCGGCCCGACGGGGTCGTCCGCCGGCCCGACGGGGTCGTCCACCGGCCCGACGGGGTCGTCCGCCCCGGGGGGTCGGCGCGGCATGATGAGGACATGACCCTGGCCGACCGCATCTTCGAGGCCGCGCACCTCACGGGTTCGTTCACCCTGCGCTCGGGTCAGGTCACGTCGGAGTACTTCGACAAGTACCGCTTCGAGTCCGACCCCGAGCTCTTGGGGGAGATCGCCCGCATGGCGGCCTCGCGCATCCCGGCCGACGTCGACGGCCTGGCCGGTCTGGAGCTGGGGGGCGTGCCCCTGGCCACGGCGCTGTCGGCGGTGAGCGGCATCCGGGCCTACTTCGTGCGCAAGCGCGCCAAGGAGTACGGCACCCGGAAGCTCTGTGAGGGAGGGGAGGTCGAGGGACTGCGCCTCCTGGTGGTGGAGGACGTGGTCACGTCGGGCGGCCAGGTCGAGCGCTCCGCGGGCGATCTGCGGGCGGCCGGGGCCCGGGTCACCGACGCGCTCTGTGTCATCGACCGCCAGGCGGGCGGGAGCGAGACCCTGGCCCGATCGGGCGTCACCCTGCACGCGCTTTTCACCATGGACCAGCTGGGGCCCCGCCGGGCCGGCCCGCCGGCGTGACCGACGTGCCCCGCCCCACCCCGCCCCAGGTGATCCCGCGCCCGGAGGGCTGGCGGTACGGAGAGCCGGCGCCGTGGGCCGGGGTGGCGCCGTCGCAGCGCCGGGGCATCGGCGTCGAACGGGTGCGGCGGGCCCTGGCCGCCCAGGGTCAGACGGGCCCGGTGCCGCCCGGCATCGGGGCGGACCGGGTGCTCGGGGCGTCGATGCCGATCAGCGAGACGGCCGCGCCGGCCGTGCGCGTGGTCAACGCCGCCGTGTTGGCGCTCCTCTTCGAGGAGTCCGGCGAGGCCCGCCTGGTCTTCACCCGGCGCTCCTCCTCGCTGCGGTCCCACCGGGGCGAGGTCAGCTTCCCCGGCGGCCGGCTGGACCCCGGCGAGGATGCGACGGCGGCGGCGCTGCGCGAGGCCCACGAGGAGGTGGGCCTCGATCCGGCCGGCGTGTCGCCGCTGGGGTGGTTCCACCCGGTGCTCACCATGGTCTCGGCCTCGCTCATCATGCCGGTGGTGGGGACCGTGCCCGCCCGCCCCCGCCTGGTGGCCAGCCCGTCCGAAGTCGAGCGGGTCTTCGACGTGGCCCTGCGCGACCTGGCCGACCCCGCCGTCTTCCACGAGGAGCGCTGGAGCATCCGGGGCCGGGTGATCCCCGACAGCCCGGACAACTCCTTCGCGGTCTGGTTCTTCGAGGTCGAGGGAGAGATGATCTGGGGGGCCACGGCCCGCATGATCCACGAGCTGCTCAGTGTGGTCCTGGCCCCCGGGGGAGGAAGGACAGGCTGAGCGCGCCCAGCGCGCCGAAGCTCACCTCCACGTCGTCGCCCGGCGCCACCGGGAGGGGCGCGATGAGCGAGCCGGCGATGATCCGCTCCCCGGGGCACAAGGCCGCACCGTGCGCGTGCAGAAAGGCGCCGACCCAGGCCACGGTGTCCTCGGGATCCTCGGTGAGACGGCCGCGCCCCACCTCGTGGCCCGCACGCGTCACCACCGCCTGGAGGTCCGCGGGGTCGGCGCCGACCACGTCGTTCCCGAACAGCACCCCGCGGTGGAACACGTTGGCGGCGAGGATCGGCTCGATCCGGTCGAAGGGCAGGTCGAGGTCCACCAGTTCGAGGGCCGGGGCCAGCGCCGCCACCTCCCCGCCCCCGCCGATGCGGACGGCCACCTCGACCTCGAGCATGGGCTGGCGCCATCCCTCGATGGCCGCCGGCCGGCCCGGCGCAAGGGCGGTGGCGTCGGTGAGGTAGCCCACGACCGGCCCGCTGAGCCCGAGGTGCGCCTGGAGGGCCGGTGCGTTGAGGCCGACCTTCCAGCCGACGGCGGCGGCACCGGACCGCAGCTCGGCCCGGCGCCGGGCCATCAGGGTCCGCATGGCCCCGGCCACGTCCGCCACCGGGTGCTCCACGCTCACCGCTGCAGTCTCGCGCCCGCCGCCGGTCCACCGCGGTGGCCCGAGCCGGCACCCCCAGCGAGTAATGTGGTGGATCGTCGGCGCGTCGGCCCGGCGTTCGCTGTTGACATGCCGGTGTGGACCGTGAGCCGTACCGGCCCCACGCATGCCGGAGGGCGGACCAGTGGCTGAGATCGAGATCGGTATTTTCAAGTCCGGGCGACAGGCCTACGGGTTCGACGACATCGCCATCGTCCCGAGCCGCCGCACCCGGGACCCCGAGGACGTCGACATCTCCTGGGAGATCGACGCCTACCGCTTCGAGCTGCCGGTGCTCGGTGCGGCCATGGACGGCGTCATGAGCCCGACCATGGCGATCGAGCTGGGCCGCCTGGGCGGGTTGGGCGTCTTGAACCTCGAGGGCCTCTGGACCCGCTACGAGGACCCCACCGGCCTCTTCGACGAGATCCGCGAGCTCGACGACGACAAGGCCACCGCCCGCATGCAGCAGATGTACAGCGAACCGATCGTGCCCGAGCTGGTCACCGCCCGCATCCGCCAGATGAAGGAGGCGGGGATCACCACGGCCGCGTCCGTCACGCCCCAGCGGACGGCCGCGCTGGCGCCGGCCTGCCTCGAGGCCGAGCTCGACCTGCTGGTCATCCAGGGCACGGTGGTCTCGGCCGAGCACGTGTCGAAGACGTCGGAGCCGCTCAACCTCAAGCGGTTCATCCGCGAGTTCGACATCCCGGTCATCGTCGGGGGCTGCGCGTCCTACCAGGCGGGGCTCCACCTGATGCGGACCGGCGCGGTCGGCGTGCTGGTGGGGGTCGGGCCGGGCAACGCCTGCACCACGCGCGGGGTGCTCGGCTTGGGCGTGCCCCAGGCCACGGCCATCGCCGACGTGGCCGGGGCCCGCATGCGCCACCTGGACGAGACGGGCGTGTACGTCCACGTGATCGCCGACGGGGGCATGTCCAAGGGCGGCGACATCGCCAAGGCGATCGCCTGCGGCGCCGATGCCGTCATGCTGGGCTCGCCGCTCTCCTCGGCCACCGAAGCGCCGGCCCGCGGCTTTCACTGGGGCATGGCCACGTTCCATCCCACCCTGCCGCGCGGGGCCCGGGTGCGCACGTCGGTGCGGGGGAACCTGCGCGAGATCCTGCTCGGCCCGGCGCACGAGAACGACGGGCGCATGAACCTCTTCGGCGCGTTGCGCACCGCCATGGCCACCTGTGGCTACGAGACGGTCAAGGAGTTCCAGAAGGCGGAGGTGATGGTCGCTCCCTCCCTGCAGACCGAGGGGAAGTACTTCCAGCGGTCGCAGGGCGTGGGTATGGGCCATTGAGCCGGACTCGGTGACCGACACCGTCCTCGTCGTCGACTTCGGGGCCCAGTACGCCCGGCTCATCGCCCGCCGGGTGCGCGAGGCGCACGTCTATTCGGAAATCGTCCCCTCCAGCATCAGCCTCGAGGAGATCCGGGCCCGCCAGCCCAAGGGCATCATCTTCTCGGGCGGGCCCAAGTCCGTCTATTCCTCGCCGGCGCCGACCATCGATCCCGGCATCTATGAGCTCGGCATCCCCATCCTCGGCCTCTGCTACGGCGCCCAACTGGTGGCGTTGCAGCTGGGCGGGACGGTGTCGCACACCGGCAACGGGGAGTACGGCCGGACCGAGCTGACGCTGACCGCGGCCTCGCCGCTGTGCTCGGACTGGCCGTCGACGTCGGGCGTGTGGATGAGTCACGGCGACGCCATCACCGAGGTACCGGCCGGCTTCGTGGCCACGGCGACCAGCCCCGGAGCGCCGGTCGCGGCGATGC
>JBKQIP010000183.1:0-5808 GCA_052148295.1 Acidimicrobiales bacterium | reverse complement strand
GCGAGGGCGTCTCGGTCACCGGCCGCCACAAGGGGATGGGCATCCACGCGGCCACCGAGGCCGAGCTGGCCTTCGACGGCGTCGCCGTCACCGAGGACGACATCCTGATCGCCGGGGACCCCTCCTCGACCGCCGCCTTCAAGGTGTTGCTGGGCCACCTCAACCACGAGCGCTGCGGCAACGCGGCCATGTGCGTGGGCGCGGCCCAGGGCGCCCTCGAGCACGCCGTGCGGTACATGCACGAGCGCGTCATCGGCGGCCGCCCTCTGGCCGACCTCCAGGGCCTGCAGTGGAAGCTGGCCGACATGGCGGTCCAGCTGGAAGGGGCCCGACTGCTGCTGGGCCGGGCCGTCCGCCTGGCCGGCGCCGGCGGCACGCCGCCCCCTCTCGAGACGGCGTTGGCCAAGACGGCGGCCAACCTGGCCGCCAAGTTCGTCTGCGACGAGGCGATGCAGATCCACGGGGGCTACGGCTACAGCCGCGAGTACCCGCTCGAACGCGCCTACCGTGACATCCGCGGCCTGTGCTTCGGCGCCGGGACGGTGGAGGCGCAGCGCAATTTCATCGGGCTGCGGGTGTCGGCCGGCGGCCGCACCGGCTCGCCGGGTTGGCGCGATCCGCTCCACGCGGGCTAGCCGCGGCAACGGTGCGGTGATGCACGGAGCGGATCCACCCTGTGAGCATGCGACGGCCGTGCGCGCCACCGCGGCCAGCAAGCACTACGGCACGGACGCGGCCATCGTCACCGCGCTCGACGACGTGACGCTGTCGTTCGAGTCGGGGCGCTTCAGCACCATCATGGGCCCCTCGGGGTCGGGGAAGTCCACCCTCCTCCACTGCCTGTCCGGGCTCGATGCCCTGAGCTCGGGCACCGTCCACATCGGTGACACCGACCTGTCGTCGCTGAGCGAGCGGGAGCTGACCGAGCTCCGGCGCACCGAGGTGGGATTCGTCTTCCAGGGGTTCAACCTCCTGCCCACGCTGTCGGCCCGGGAGAACATCGAGCTCCCGGCCGGGCTGGCCGGTCAGCGCCCGGACCCCGCCTGGGTGGACCACCTGGCCGGCTTGCTCGGCATCGCCGGCCGGTTGCACCACCGTCCGGCCCAGCTGTCGGGGGGACAGCAACAGCGGGTGGCCGTGGCGCGCGCCCTGATCAACCACCCCACCATCGTCTTCGCCGACGAGCCCACGGGGAACCTCGACACCAAGACGGGCGCGAAGCTCCTCGAGCTCCTGGCCCGCATCGTGGCCGACGAGGGCCAGTCCGTGGTCATGGTCACCCACGATCCGGCGGCGGCCAGCCACGGCCACCGGGTGGTGTTCCTGCTCGACGGCCAGGTGGTCGACGACCTCAGCGAACCCAACACCGACGCCGTCGCCCACCGCCTGGCCGTCCTGGAGGGATGAACGGTGTGGCGCGTGGTGCTGCGGAGTCACCAGCGCCACCGGATGCGGCTGGTGCTGGTCTGCCTCTCCATCTCGGTCGGCGTGGCCTTCCTGGCCGGGACCTTCATCCTCACCGACACCGACAGCGCCGCCATCGCCGCCACCTCCGCCGAGGCCTACGCCCACGTCGCGGTGGCGGTGCAGGGGTTCCGGTCCTCCTCGGGCCAGACGGGGCTGGCCGGGTTCAAACCGGTGCCCGCCGGCGTGCTGTCGACCGTGCGCGACGTGGCCGGCGTGGCGCGGGCCCAGGGGGAGGTCGACGGGTACGCCCAGTTGGTCGCCGATGACGGCACGCTGATCGGGGGGAGCTCGTCGGCGGTCCGGGGCATCTCGGTCGGGCCGGTGGCCCGTCTCCGCCCCTTCGTGCTGAAGTCCGGGAGGTTCCCCACCACGTCGGGGCAGGTGGTGGTCGACGCCCACACCTTCGCCACCCAGGGCTGGCGGCTGGGCCAGCAGGTGCGCGTCGTCACCGATCGGCCCACGCAGCGATTCACCGTGGTCGGCACCATCTCGTCGCGCCGTTCGTCCGACGTGCTGGGCTCGACCCTGGTCGGGTTCACCGTGCCGACGGCGCAGCGCCTGTTGGGGACGCCGGGCGCCTACAGCGTGGTCCTGGCCGCGTCCGCGCCCGGGGTGTCCGACCCGGCGCTGGTGGCCCGCGTCGCCGCCGCGGTGGAGCCGGGGTACTACGTGGTCACCGGTGACACCTTCCGCGCCCTGGTGACCGCCATCGGCGACGCCGACGCGCCGAAGTTCTCGACCGTGCTCGACGTGGTGCTCGGGATCGCGCTCTTCGTCGGCGCGCTGGTGATCTTCAACATCATCAGCATCGCCGTGTCCCAGCGGCGCCGGGAGCTGGCCCTGGTGCGCTGCCTCGGTGCGTCCCGCGTGCAGGTCTACCGGTCCGTCCTGGTCGAGGCGGCCGTCCTGGGCTTGGCGGCGTCGGTCGTCGGGCTCGGCCTGGGCATCGCCGCCGCCGCCCTCCTCCAGCGCGTGGTCAGCAACGGCGCGGCCCAGACGACGGCGGCGCCGCTGGTCATCAGCCTCGGGACCGTCCTGATCAGCCTGGTGGTGGGCACGGTGGTGACGGGCGCGGCCTCGGTGCTCCCCGCGGTGGCGGCGAGCCGGATCCCGCCGGTCAGCGCGCTGCGCCAGGACGCGATCGGAGAGGTGGACGACGCGTCGAGCCGGTGGCGGACCTCCGGCCTCGCGCTCGCCGCCGCCGGGCTCGTCCTGGTCGGGGTCGGTCTGTTCGTCGACCAGGGGGATCGTGTCGAGCTGGGGCTGGTCGGCCTGGGCATGGCCCTGGGCCTGACCGGCCTGGCCCGCTTGAGCCCGCTCATCATCCCCCCGCTGGTCACCGTGCTCGGCTGGCCGCTGCGGCACCCGGCCGGGCTGCCCGGCCACCTCGGCCGGCAGAACGCCATACGCAACCCACGGCGTACGGCGGTCACCGCCGCCGCGCTGATCATCGGCGTCGCCCTGGTCAGCCTGCTGGCCATCATCGAGACGTCGCAGTCCGCCTCGTCGAACACGGTGCTGAGCCAGGCGCTCACCGCCGACTTCGAGGTGCTCCACGCCGGCGCCCCCCCCTTCACCGACGGCCCCACCGGGTCCCTGCCCCTGAGCCCCGCCGTGCTGGCCCGGTTGCGCGCCCAACCCGAGCTGGTGGTCTCGCCGTTCTCCTACGTGCGCTTCCTCCTCAACGGTGCGGGCAACTTCGGGGCGGCGGTCGATCCCCGCACCATCGGGGACATGTACTCCTTCGGGGCGGTCAAGGGCAACATGGCCGGGATCGGCCGGGGCGGCGTGGCCGTGTCGGCCCAGCAGGCCGCGGGCGGGCATCTCCACGTCGGGCAGGAGGTCAACGTGGCCTTCCTCAGCCAGGTGCCCGCAGGGGAGTCGACGACCATGCGGGTGGTCGCCATCTACCCCAGGGGCGACATCGCCTTGTCGGGGTACGTCTTCTCCACGGCGACGGCCTACGGGATCGACCCGTCGCTCGACCTCAACGCCGTGCTGGTGAAGGCCGGGCCGGGGGTGACGCACGACGAGGCGGAACGAGCGGTGCGACGGGCCACCGCCGGGTTCTCCGACGTCAGCGTGCAGGATCTGGCCCAGGTGCAGGCCGGGCAGAACCACAACGACGCCAGCGAGCTCAACCTGATCTCGGCGCTCCTCGTCCTGGCCATCGCGGTCGCCCTGCTGGGCATCATCAACACCATGGCCCTGTCCGTGGTGGAGCGCACGCGCGAGCTCGCGCTCCTGCGGGCCGTCGGCATGTCCCGGGCCCAGATGCGCTCCATGGTGCGCTTCGAGGCCGCGCTGATCGGTATGGTGGGCGCGCTCCTCGGCGTGGTCCTCGGGCTCTTCCTGGGCTGGGTGTTCCAACGGGCGCTCATCAGCCAGGGCATCACCCAGCTCGTGGTGCCCTGGGCCCGACTGGTCATCTACGTCCTGGCCGGCGCGGCGACCGGCTTCATCGCCGGGACCATTCCCGCCCGCCGGGCGGCCCGCGTCGACATGCTCCACGCCATCGCCGCCGAGTAGCGGGCCCACCGCGGGTCGCCGCGCCCGGGGCGTCGGTTAAGAATGTCGTGATGAGGGTCCTCGGAGGGACGGCCGTGGCCGGATGTCTCCTGGCCGTTCTGCTGGCCGGTTGCGCGACCAGCGCCACGCCGCACGCGCTCGGTGCGTCCAGGGCTTCCTCGGTGCAGGGATTGCCGGTTCCCCAACAGGCGCAGGTGGTCGCCCAGGTCGGGCGTCACGTGGTCAGCTACATCTTGCCGTTGGGCATCTCGCTCGGCGCGCTCGACCAGTGGTACCGCATCAAGTTGGTTCCCGGGCGTCCCTGGCGCGGATGGACATGGTGCGCGCCGGCTCGTCACGGCGGACGGACCGAGGGAACCCGGCGGGACTGGGACCGCGGGGAGGCGAGCCTCTCCCTGTCGACGTCGGCGGTCGACGATCAGGACCGGATCTACGTCGACCAGGGTGGCACCCGGCTGGCGTGCCGGTAGACCGGGTCGGCGGGGAGGAATCGACCCGCGCCTTCTCCCGCCCTCGCGATCGCACCATGAGGGAGTTCTGTCGCTATCCGAGCGCGCCGAACAGGCTCTCCGCCGTCCCGAGCGTGATCTCGCTGCCGCAGCGCGGCCCCCTCGGCCGGCCCGGGTTCCTCGGCCTCGACCCTCGGGCCGACGGAATGGGGTCGTCCGGGGTCCGCACCGGGTGGCGGCCGGCGGTCACCGCGGGTCCACCGGCGCCCGGGTCCCTAGCGCTGCATCGACTTGGTCTCGATGAACTCCTCGAGCCCGTAGCGGCCGCGCTCACGGCCGATGCCGGACTGCTTGTAGCCGCCGAAGGGAGCGCTGGGATTGAACGCGCCACCGTTGATGTCCACCTGGCCGGTGCGCAACTGGCGGGCCACCCGCTCGGCCCGGGCGGGGTCGGCGCTCGAGACGCCGCCCGCCAAGCCGTAGGGCGTGTCGTTGGCGATCTCGATCGCCTCTTCCTCGGTGTCGTAGGGGATGATGGAGAGCACCGGCCCGAAGATCTCCTCGCGGGCGATGGTCATGGCCGGCGTCACCTCGGAGAAGACCGTGGGCCGGACGAAGAAGCCCTTCTCGAGCCCCTCGGGCGGCTCGGCGCCGCCGGTGACCAGCTTGGCCCCCTCCTCGATCCCCTTGTTGATGTAGCCCCGCACCCGGTCGCGCTGGACGGCGGACACCAGCGGTCCGAGCAGCCGCCCCTCCTCGAAGGGGTCCCCGGGCGCGAAGCCCTCGGCGGCACCCTGGGCCAGTTGCTCCACCTCGGCCAGCTTGTCGCGGGGGACGAGCATGCGGGTGAGGGCCGAGCAGGTCTGGCCCGAGTTCATGTAGCAGGCGAACACGCCGGCGGGCACCGCCGTGGCCAGGTCGGCGTCGTCGAGCAGGATGTTGGCCGACTTGCCCCCCAGCTCGAGGGACACCCGCTTGATGCCCTGGGCGGCCAGCTCCATGACCCGCCGCCCGGCCCGGGTGGAGCCGGTGAACGAGACCATGTCCACCTTGGGGTGCGAGGCGATGGCCTCGCCGACCACCGGCCCGACGCCGGTCACCAGGTTGAACACGCCGGCGGGGAGCCCCACCTCGTCGATGACCTCGGCCAGGGCGAAGGCGTTCAACCTACATTTTCGTAGGCGTCCTCGTCATCTACGGGCTGGCCGTCTACGGCGAACGCGAGGTGACCGCATAGCAAACCGTTCGTCGCGTGCGCGCCGCGGCCCTTGGGACGCAGGGGTCGCGGCGCGTGAGGACTGCAAAAGGCACCCGCCTACCGTTGGGATCCATGACCCCGGATTCGAGCCCTTCCCACCGATCC
>JBKQIP010000182.1:0-8617 GCA_052148295.1 Acidimicrobiales bacterium | reverse complement strand
CGTACTCCTTGGCTTCGTCGGGCGTCATGAAGTAGTCGCGATCGATGTCGCGCTCGACCTGCTCGACGGGCCGTCCACTGTGGTGGGCGATGATCTCGGCCATCTTGTGGGTGAGCGACAGCACCTCGCGCAACTGGATCTCCATGTCGCTCGGTGCGCCGCGGGCCCCGGCGGAGCCCTGGTGGATCATGATCCGCGCGTTCGGCAGCGCGACGCGCTTCCCCGGCGCACCGCCGGAGAGGATCATCGCGGCGGCCGACATCCCCATCCCCACGCAGATGGTCGACACGTCCGGCGCCACATGCTGCATGACGTCGTAGATCGCCATGCCCGCATAGGCCACCCCCCCGGGCGAGTTGATGTAGAGATGGATGTCCTTCTCGGCGTTGTCGGCCTCGAGGAACAGCATCTGGGAGATGATCAGGTTCGCCACCTGGTCGTCCACCTCCTGGCCCAGGAAGACGATCCGCTCGCGCAGCAGCTGCGAGTAGATGTCGAAGGCCCGGTCGCCCCGGCTGCCCTCCTCGATCACGGTCGGGACCAGAATCTGTCGCGGTGTGGGGCTGGGCATGGCTTCTCCTCGTTGCTCGGGTCGTCGCTGGTGTGGCACCGAGAGTATCTCAAATATGAGATACTCGTGCATGGTGAACGAGCGCCGGCACCTCCCCGTCTTCCCCGGCTTCCGACAGATGGCCGAGCGACGGCACGCACTCAGCGGGCAGCTGACGGCCCTGCGCCGCGAGTTGGGCCTGTCCCAGGTGGAGGTGGCCTCCCGCATGGGGACCTCCCAGTCGGCGGTGGCCCGCTTCGAGGCGGGCGACCTCGATGTGCGCCTCTCCACCGTGGAGCGCTACACCGTCGCCCTCGGGGCCCGGCTGGAATGGAGGATCGACCATGACGGAGCGTGACCTGTCGGAGGCGCTGACCCAGCGGCTCTTCGAGCAGCGGGTCGTCCTGCTGCACGGGACCCTCGACGACACCGTGGCCAGCCGGGTGGCGGCCGAGCTGATGACGCTCGACGCCCAGGGCGACTCGGGTGTGTCGTTGCGCATCGACTGCGCCGACGGGCCCCTTCATCTGGCGCTGACCCTCATGGACGTGATCGAGCTCCTCGGCGTCCCGGTGCGCGGCCTGGGCCTGGGCCAGGTGGGTGGCGCCGCGGTCGGGGTCCTGGCCGTCTGCGCCCACCGGGCGTCCATGCCCAGCACCCGGTTCCAGCTGCGTGAGCCGTCCACCCAGCTCGAGGCGCGGGCGCGCGACGTGGCCCAGTGGGTCGACGTCCGATCGGACGAGCGGCAGCGCTTCTGCGCGCGGATCGCCGCGGCTTCGGGCCAACCGCTGGCCGTGGTGGACCAGGACATGTCCGCCGGACTGTTCATGGGAGCGCCCGAGGCGCTGGCCTACGGCCTGCTGGACGAGGTCTGCCGGCCGGCGGACATCCGCCCGATGCCCGGGCCGCCCATCGGGTTCCGGCCTCGACGCTGATCCCACGCGCCGCGCCGCCGCGCCGGCCGCCGCCGCGCCGGGGCCTTGCCGTACCATGCCGTGCATGGCACCCACCGACGAGCCGCCCCGCATCGCCCCCGTACCCGAGGCCCAATGGGACGAGCGCCTCCGCGGGGTGCTGGCGGCCGCGGGCGGAGGCCTGGACGAGCCGATGCACATCTTCACCACGCTGGCGCACCAGCCCGGGCTCTTCCGGCGATGGCTGGGCTTCGGCGGCGCGCTGCTCGACGGGGAGCTGCCCGGGCGCCTGCGCGAGCTGGTCATCTTGCGGACGGCCTACCGCTTCGACGGCCGCTACGAGTGGGCCCACCATCTCGATCTGGGCGCGGCCCAGGGCATCACACCCGCCGAACTGGCGGCGTTGGGAGGCGACCTGTCCGCCGTGGCCTGGGAGCCGCTCGAACGGGCCGCCCTGGCGGCGGTGGACGAGACGGCCGACGAGGGGAGCGTGAGCGACGGTACCTGGTCGGCCCTGGCCGCCCGGCTCGACGACGGCGACCTGGTGGAGCTCCTCATGCTCGTGGCGCACTATCTCATGTTGGCCACCGTCCTGCGGTCGCTGCGGGTCCCGCTCGAGCCCTCCGCGGCCGCTCGGGCCGACGATGTGCCCGGAGGCCCCTCGCGATGAGCCTCCTGGCCGGGCGGTGCATCACGGTGGTCGGAGCGGGCACCCGGCCCTCCCCGGATCCGGAGGCGCCGGTCGGCAACGGGCGGGCCATCGCCGTGCGGGCGGCCCGGGAGGGCGCGTCGGTCATCTGTGTCGATCGCGACGAGGGGGCGGCGCAGGCCACACGGCGCCAGATCACCGAGGAGGGTGGCACCGCGGCCGTGGTCGTCTGCGACGTGACCACGGAGGAGGGGTGCGCCACCGCGGTGGCCGGAGCGCCCGGGATGTCGCCCGACGGCATCGTGCTCAACGTCGGGACCGGTTTCGGCGTGGGCGTGGCCGGGACCTCCGCCGACGACTGGGACCGCACCTTCGCCCTGAACCTCCGCTCGCACTTTCTCCTGGTGCGCCGCGCCCTGGTGGTCCTGCCCGATGCCGGATCGATCCTCTTCATCGGCTCGGTGGCCGGACTGCGTCCGGGCAGCCGCATCCCCGCCTACGACGCCAGCAAGGCGGGGATCATCGGCCTGAACCGCCACGTCGCCCTGGAGGGAGCCGGCCGCGGCATCCGGTCCAACGTGCTGGCCCCGGGCCTGATCGACACGCCGTTGGGCCGCGCCGCCTCGGCCGGCCGGCCCTCGCGGGCGCGCACCCCGGTGCCGCTCGGACGCCAGGGCACGGCGTGGGAGGTGGCCTCCGCCGCCGTGTTCCTCCTCTCGGACGAGGCGAGTTACATCACCGGTCAGGTGCTGGCCGTCGACGGCGGGCTCACCCTGGTGTAGCGGCGTGCTCCGGCCGGGACGGCGGTGCGGGCCGAGAAGCGGGCGCCCGGGGCCGCACCGGTGTATCGTGCCTGCCCACGCGGGTGTGAGGGGCAATCCCCTCGCGCCGCGACGCCGACCAAGAGGGGACGAGAACCATGCTTGCCTACACCTACCCGCTGCTCAGCATCTTCTGGACGATGTTGGAATTCTTCATCTTCTTCCTGTGGATCTGGCTGGTCGTGATGGTCTTCTTCGACATCTTCCGCAGCCATGACATGGGCGGGCTGGCCAAGGCGCTGTGGGTCATCTTCGTCATCATCATCCCGTTCCTCGGCGTCCTCGTCTACCTGATCGCCCGGGGTGGCTCCATGCACGAGCGGGCGGCGCAGCAGGCCCAACAGGAGCAGAAGGCCTTCGACTCCTACGTGCAGCAGGCGGCCGGTGCCGGTACGGCGGCGGACCAGCTGGCCAAGCTGGCCGAACTGAAGGACAAGGGTGCTCTCACCGATGCCGAGTTCGCGGCGGAGAAGGCCAAGATCCTGGGGTAGTCGCGCCCGCGGCGTCCTCCGGCCGACCGGCCCCTACTGGCGACCGGCCACCAATTTGGCGCTCATCTTGACCGACTTGACCGCGCTGGTCGCGCCGGCCGTCAGCGTGATCCCGATGATCAGGAGGATGATCCCGGGCACGAAGAGATAGTGGACGCCCAGCATTAGCAACCCGACGCGCCCGAGGACATAGGGGGGCGAGCACACCACGGCGCCCAGGGCGCCGCCGATGGCCGAGGCCTTCAGCTTGTCCCCCTTGGAATAGGTGGACTTGATGCCGATCAGCCTCGCCGGCACGGCCAGGTAGCAGACCATCATCACGGCGATCACGATGCTCAGGGCCAGGGCGAAGGGCCACGGCCCCCAACGGGTCACCACGGTGGTCGAGAAGGCCAGGGCCACCCCGATGCCGAATCCCCAGGCCAGCACCACCCAGAGGTGCCGGCGGGCCTCGGCGAAGCCCGGACGGATCTCTATCTTCCCGGGCTTCGAGATGGCGAAGGCGAAGACCGCGTTGAAGAAGAAGCTGGCGGCGGTGAGGCCGGCGATGGCCAGCACCAGCGGTATCAGGACGGGACCGCGCAGCACGTGGAATTGCTTGCCGTGCAGGAGATGGACCTTGAAGTCCATCATGGCCAGCCAGATCCACATGGCCGGGAGGAGCTGGATCAGGGTGAGCCGCCAGTTGGCGAACAGCAGCTTGACCCCCTGGAACAGCATGAGGACGGCGCCGACCAGGAGGGCGACGGGGGCGAGCCAGCGCCTCGATTGGCTGAGCTGGACGATGGCCGCCTCCACGCCGGCATCGTCTCCCTGGCGCAGGAGCACCAGGAACTGCTTGAGGACGGCCACGGGGCCGCCGCCGAACTCGACCGGTGCCGTGGCCTGTATCTTCGTGCCGCCTCCGGCGGACGCGGCGGGGTCTTCGGTCCCGTCGCCCGCCCCCGCGCCACCCGCCCCCGCTCCACCCGCCCCCGCCCCGGGTGCCCTCTCCTCGGCCACCGCCCCGGTTGTCACCGGCATGGTCACCGCCTCGGGAGCGTCCGCGGTCGTTGCGGCCGGCTCAGTGGCCGCTGGTGTGGCCGTCGCCGCGACAACCGGATTGCGCCCGTTCGACCCCTCCATGGTGCATCAAGCTTGCCGCGTTCTCACGCCGCGGAGTGGTCGCACGTGCGGGGAACGGTGGGCATCTGGAGAGCACCGTATCGCATCTCCGGTTGGGGCCCGGGTGTGATACGAATAATGCCCGTGGAAGGAGTGATGAGCCAATGACTATCGGTCCTGTGAACTACTTGGTGGTGGGGTTCCCCGGCAACAAGTTCAATGGAGAGATCGCGCCCGCGCTGGGCCAGCTGGTCGATGACGGGTTGATTCGCATCCTCGACCTGGTCTTCGTGGGCAAGGACACCGACGGCGACGTCACCGTGTTCGAGTACGACGAGCACGACGATCTGGTCCTCTTCGCCGAGATCGACGCCGAGGTGGGCGGTCTGGCCAATGACGAGGACATCGATCGCGTCGGCGGCCTGCTCGAGCCCGGCAACTCCGCCGCGTTGCTGATCTGGGAGGACCTGTGGGCCGCTCCGCTGGCCGAGGCCATGCGCAATTCGGGAGGCATCGCCCTCGAGGGGGCGCGAATCCCGCACGAGCTCATTCAGAGCGCCCTGAGCGAGTTGGACGCCGCCGGCTGAGGACCGGTCTTCCCACACGACCCGAACCACGACTCGACGGCACGAACGACACGAACGACACGACGACAAGAACTGCACGAACAGCATGACGAACAGGAGGATGACGCCATGATGAGGCGACGGCCGGTGATGAGAACGGTGGCGCGTACCGCCGTGGTGGCCGGGACGGCCGTAGCCGTCGGCGGCGCCGTCCATGGTCACCAGGAGAAGAAGGCCATGGAGGCCCAGCAGGCGCAGGCCGCCGCGGCCGCCCCCCCACCCGAGGCGGCTCCGGCCGAGGCGGAGGGGGCACCGGTGCCCGGCTCACCCGAGGCGATCGCGCAGCTCAAGGAGCTGGCCGGCCTGCACGAGCAGGGGATCCTGACCGACCAGGAATTCGCGGACCAGAAGGCCAAGCTCCTGGCCTGATGGCCCGAGCGGCCGTTGGGGACTTCACCATCACCGCCCGGCGTGCCCCGGGGTGACAGGATGAGGCTCGTATGCGATGTTCTTCCCCCTCGCCGCCCCCGCTGACGGAGCCGTGAGCGGTACGAAGCATGCCCGCTGACGAGGGGGAGGCAGTGGACGAGGTGCACGAGATGAAGGAGCAGCCGGCCCGGCGCGTGCGCGCCCGGCGCACCCGGTCGGTCATCGCCTGGGTGCTGGTCGTGCTGGTGTCGATCATGCTCCCGCTGTCGGTCATGACGGTGTGGGCCGTCAATACGACGACCAACACCGATCGCTATGTCGAGACCCTGGCTCCCATCGCGAAGAACCCGGTGATCATCGACAACGTGTCGGCCCGCGTGACCAACGAGCTCTTCTCGTCGCTCGACGTGCAGAAGAAGATCGCCTCGACCCTGCCCAAGAAGGCGGATTTCATCGCCGCCCCGCTGACCAGCACGCTGCACCAGTTCGTGGGGACCCAGGTGCACCGCCTGCTGTCCTCCAAGTACTTCTACGAGTTCTGGACCGGGGCGCTGCGGATCTCCCATACCTCCATGATCAATGTGCTCTCGGGCAAGCAGACCAAGGCCAGCAAGCTCCTCAAGAACGGCAACGCGGTCGCCATCAAGATCACGCCGGTGGTGGACAAGGCGATCGCCCAGGCCGACAGCAGGGGGATCTACGTCTTCGACCCCCTCAAGAAGGTGCTCTCCACCGAGAAGGGGCACGTCTCCCTCGTCCTCTTGACGCCGAAACAGGTGCAGAAGGCACAGGGCCTCTACAACTTCGTGCTGAAGGTCAAGTGGCTGATACCGGCCGCGATGCTGCTCCTTTCCGCCCTGGGGGTTGCCGTGGCGGTCCGTCGCCGCAAGACCCTCCTGCGGATGTCCATCGGGGGGGCCATCGGCATTCTGGTCTTCCTCACCGCTCTCGATCTGGTGCGGCGCGTGATGGTCAAGGAGGCGGTATCCAACGGTTTCAACTCGCAGAGTACCGGCATCCTCTTCGATACCCTGGTGCGGTTCCTCAGGAACGGGCTGTGGGTGGTACTGGCCGTGGACCTGGTGCTCGCCGTCATCTTGTGGTTCGTCGGACCGGCGCGCTACGCCGTGGCCGCCCGGCGGGGCATCGCCCGGGCCTGGCATTGGCTGACCCGCAACGTCGCGCTGCTGACCGACCAGGAGCACCGGGCCGCCGCGTCCGGCGGTTCGAAGAAGGCCGCCGGTTGGATCAGCGAGCACCGCTCCGGCCTGCGCATGCTCGGAGCCCTGGTGGCCGCCCTCTTCATCATCTTCGGCGGCGACCTGAGCTTCGGGGGCGTGGTGGTCATCCTGCTGGTGCTGGTTGTCTACCTCGGCCTGATCCAGCTCGCCGTCGCCTGGGCGGGCCGGGTCGAGGGTGAGGACGCCCCCCCAGTGGTGCCGGCCGACGACGGCGTGCCCGCCGGATCGGGCCCGGCGCCGGGCCCCTGAGCGACGGGCTCGCCGGGCCGACCAACCGCCCTCAGCGCAGCCGGGCCAGGTTGATCCCGTCTGCGGGGGTCAGCGACACCGCGCGCCCGATGAGCTCCACCGTCTCGGCCTCCGTCAGGGCGTCGGTCCCGCCCTCGAGGGTGGCGTAGCAGCGCGCCCCTCCGGGCAGGTCGCACACCAGCAGGGCCGAGGCGGGCGCACCGTCACGTCCGTGCCGGACGGAGTAGGTGGCGACGGTGGCCGGGCCCTCGGGGGCGTCGACGACGTCGACCAGTTCCGTTGCCGGCGGGCCCGGTTCGGGGTCCCGGTGCACCGCCGCCGGCCCGGCCGCGCCGGGGTCGGAGGACCAGACGCCGTAGGCGTGCTTGGTCATGTGCATGCCCACCCCGCTGACCAGGCCGTAGGAGCCGGGGTCGGACCGCAGGGTCTCGGCCATGGCCGCCAGGGCGTGGGTCATGTAGTTGGACCCCGGACCCCCGTGGTAGGGGAGGCCGCCGGTCTGGGTCACCCCCCGCCCGTCGTCCTCGGCCCGGCCCAGGGCGTCGAGGGCGAAGGACACCGAGCTGGCGAAGCAGGAGTACAGGTCGAAGTGGGCCACGTCGTCGATGCCGATCCCGGCGGCGCGCAACGCCGAACCCGAGGCGCGGCTCATGGCCGGGGAGCGCCACAGGTCGCGGTGCGCGGCCACGTGGTCGGGGTCGAGGGCGTAGCCCGAGCCGCGCAGGTAGACCCGCTTGTCCTCGGGCACGCCGAGGGCGTCGGCCTCGGCCGTACCGGCCACCAGCAGGGCGGCGGCCATGTCGACGTCCATGATGGCCGTCATCAGCTTGGTGTAGGGGTAGGCCACCATGCGGTTGTCCGCCGTGGCGGTGACGATCTCGGCGGCCGAGCGGGCCACGGGGAACCAGGCGTCGGGATTCCCGGCCGCCACCTCGGTCAGCGGCGCCAGCAGGCGGCCCAGCTGCGCCACATGCGCGTCCGGCGCCCGCCCCAGGTGCGCCCGCCGCGCGTTGTCGAAGAGGGCGAAGGTCAAGAAGGCCTCGAAGACGCCGTGACTGATCTCCGACGGGAGGAACGTCATCTCCATGGGGAAGGGCCGCCGCCCGGCCGGCCGGTGTGACCACTGCGGTCGCTCGCCCGCCATCTTCAGCCGGCGCACGGTGGCCAGGGCCTCGGCCCCGACGATGAGCCCGAGCCCGAGGTCGCCCGCCGCAATGGCGGCCGCCCGTTCGGAGGCCAGCACCTGGGGCACCGAGCCGCCGATGCCCGAGTAGGCGTGCCGGGAGGGCGAGGACCCGAGCCGCTCGGCCAGGCGCCCCGGCGGGTCGTCGTACTGCCAGGACTGCGCATAGACCACGTCGATGCTCTCGAGCCGCTCCAGGGCGCCGGGCGCCCCGGCGTCGGCGGCGGCGGCGCGGGCCACGTCCTCCCACATGTCGAGGGGCTCGGGTGCCCCCTCGGGGGCGTCGGCGGGGTGCCAGGTGCGGTGGCCCACCCCGATGATGCACGGGGTGCGGGGATCGATCGCCGGGGCCATGGTCCGGGGCCGCTCAGGAGGTGCGGGACCGGCCGGGCATGGCGATGGCCCGGTCGGCGATGATGT
>JBKQIP010000181.1:0-25333 GCA_052148295.1 Acidimicrobiales bacterium | reverse complement strand
CTCGTCGGCGGCCAACCGCTCCTCCAGCTCCGTCAGTCCCACTCCCGTGGCTGCCTGGTCGCGGAGCTGCTCCATCAACCGGGCCAGCACGGCATCGAGCTCGAGATTGCGCAGCGTCCGGTAGAGGTAGTACGTGCCCCCGACCGGCCTTCCCGGCTCCATGCCGGCGTAGCGGTCGACGGCGCCGCGCGCCACGGCGTTCATGAGGGCGGCATCGGCCGAGAGCAGGGACTTGAACAGCATCTCGGCCAGCTCCTCGGGCGTCATCCCCTCCCCGCCCCCACCGCCCTGCCAGCTGCGGCCCCGCCCGCGCGAGCCGCCCTCGCCCGACCCACCCGCCCCGTCCCGCTCACCCTCGCCGTCGCCCTCGCCGTCGAGCTCGTCCCCGGGCGCGCCCCCGGCGCCGGTGCGCACGGCGAAGAAGACCTCGAAGGCGGTCTCGAAGGCCCGCCAGTGCGAGCTGGACTTGACCAGGGTGGCGGCCAGGGCGTACTTCAGCCCCTCGCGGTCCTCGAGCGGGATGTGGCGGACGGCGTCGGCGGCATCGAGGTGCTCGGTCAGCGACACCGGGAGTCCGGCTTTGCGCAGCTCGACCACGAAGCCCGACAGGAGGTCCAGCACGACCGGGGTGACCCCGCCTAGCTGACCGAGAGCAGTTCCTTGGCGGCCCGCTCTATGTCGCTCTGGTACTTCAACAGCACGTGCAAGGTGTCCCGGGCCCCGGCGGCGTCGATGGTCTCGATGCCCAGGATCACCAGGGTGCGGGCCCAGTCCAGGGTCTCGGAGACCGAGGGCGCCTTGCGCAGCTCGAGGGTCCGGATGGAACGCACGATGCGCGCCACCTGGTCGGCCAGCTCCTCGGAGATGCCGGGCACCCGGGAGCGCACGATGTCGCGCTCGCGGTCGAGGTCGGGGTAGTCGACGTGCAGGTAGAGGCAGCGCCGCTTGAGCGCCTCGGAGAGCTCGCGGGTGTTGTTCGAGGTCAGGAAGACCATGGGCAGGCGCGTGGCCTTGACCGTCCCCAGCTCGGGGATCGAGACCTGGTACTCGCTCAGGATCTCGAGCAGCAGGGCCTCGGTCTCGAGCTCGACCCGGTCCACCTCGTCGACCAGGAGCACGGTGGGGTCGGTGGAGCGGATGGCCTCGAGCAGGGGCCGGGCCAGCAGGAACTCCTCGGAGAAGATGTCCTCCTTGAGCTCCTTCCACGAGGGGCCCTCCCGCTCGCCCTCGCCGTGCTCCCCGGCCTGGATCCGCAGCAGCTGCTTGCGGTAGTTCCATTCGTAGAGCGCCTTGGACTCGTCCAGCCCCTCGTAGCACTGCAGGCGGATGAGCCGGGCCCCGGTGAGCTCGGCCACCGACTTGGCCAGCTGGGTCTTGCCCGTCCCGGCCGGGCCCTCGACCAGGACCGGCTTGGACAGCCGGTCGGCCAGGTAGACCACGCCGCTGATGGCCTCGTCGGCCAGGTAGCCGACCTGGGCCAGGCCGCCCCGGACCGCATCGAGCGAGGCGAAGCGGGACGGCCCGGCGTCGGGCAGACCGAGGTCGCGGGCGGGGCGCAGCGTCGTCACCGGCTCACCTGCCCGTCGCCTCGCACGACCCATTTGACGCAGGTCAGCTCCCGCAGTCCCATCGGCCCGCGGGCGTGCAGCTTCTGGGTGGAGATCCCCACCTCGGCACCGAGCCCGAGCTCGTCGCCGTCGATAAACCGGGTCGAGGCGTTGACCAGCACGGCGGCGGCGTCCACCTCGGCGGTGAAGCGGTCGGCCGCCGCCACGTCGCCGGTCACGATGGCCTCGGAGTGCCCGCTGCCGAAGCGGGCGATGTGGTCGATGGCCTCGTCGAGGGTGGCCACCACGCCGACGGCCAGCGTCGGCCCCAGGAACTCGGTGGCGAAGTCGCTCTCGGTGGCCGCGGCGGTGCCCGGCACCAGGGCCTGCACCCGCTCGTCGCCGCGGACCTCGACACCGGCGGCGGCGAGGTCCCGGGCCAGCGCGGGGAGGAACGCCCCGGCCACGTCGGCGTGGACCAGCACCGTCTCGGCCGCGTTGCACACCCCGAAGCGGTGCGTCTTGGCGTTGACCACGATCTCGTGGGCCATGGACAGGTCGGCCCCGCGGTCCACGTAGACGTGGCAGTTGCCGTCGCCGTCGAGCACGTAGGGCACGGTGGCGTGCTCGAGCATCGAGGCGATCAGGGCCGGGCCGCCGCGGGGGATGAGGCAGTCGACCAGCCCGCGCAGCCGCATGAATTCGACGGCGGTCTCGTGCGAGGTGTCCTCCACCAGCGCCACCGCATCGACGGGCAGGCCCGCCTTGACGGCGGCCCGGCGCAGCACGGCCACCACGGCCCGGTTGGAGTCCAGGGCCGAGCCCGACCCCCGCAGGAAGGCCGCGTTGCCCGCCTTCAGGCAGAGCCCGGCGGCGTCGCTGGTCACGTTGGGCCGGTTCTCGTAGATCACGCCCACCACCCCGAGCGGGACCCGCACCCGGCTCACCCGCAGGCCGTTCGGGCGCACCCAGCCGTCGACCACCTCGCCCACGGGGTCGGACAGGGCGGCCACGCGGCGCAGGCCGGTGGCCATGGCCCGCACGCGGTCCTCGCTGAGGCGGAGCCGGTCCTGGGCCGGGGCGGGCATGCCGGCCTCGACGGCCCGGGCCAGGTCACCCCGGTTGACCTCGACCAGGGCGGTCCGTTCCTCCTCGAGCAGGTCGGCGGCCAGGTGCAGCACTTCGTCGCGGACGACCACCGAGGAGCGGGCCAGGACCCGGGAGGCGTCCCGGACGCGGCGCGCCAGCTGCTCCAACGTGGGTGAAGTCACCGGGTCAGCGTACAAGCACCAGGTCGTCGCGGTGAACGACCAGGTGTGACATGTCCTCGGGCAGCTGGTCGGTGCGGCGGCCCGCCCACTCCGCGGCGCGGGCCGACCCGAGGCGGACCAGGCCCTTGGCGAAGACCGTGCCGTCGGGGCCGGCGATCTCGACGGCGTCGTCGGGCCCGAAGGCGCCCTCGACGGCGACCACCCCGGCCGGCAGCAGGGACCGGCCGCCTTCGGCCAGGGCCCGCTGCGCCCCGGCGTCGACCACCAGGCGGCCCGACGCCCCGAGGGCGAAGGCGATCCACAGCTTGCGGGCCGGGAGTCGCTGGGGGCGGGGCCGGAAGACGGTGCCCACCGCGTCGTCGCCGGCCAGCGCGGCCCGCACCACGCCCGGCCGCCCGGCGTCGGCGATCACGGTCTCGACGCCCGACCAGGTGGCTATCTTGGCCGCGGCCAGCTTGGAGGCCATGCCGCCGCTGCCCGACGGGCTGCCCGGGCCCCCCGCCAGTCGCTCCAGTTGCTGGTCGATCTCGACCACCTCCTGAATGAGCGAGGCCTCGGGCCGGTGCCGGGGATCGGCCGTCAGCAGGCCGGGGGCGTCGGTCAACAGGAGGAGGAGGTCGGCCCCCACCAGGTGGGAGACCAGCGCCGCCAGGCGGTCGTTGTCCCCGAAGCGGATCTCCTCGTCGGAGGTGGCGTCGTTCTCGTTGACCACCGGTACCACCCCCAGGTCCACCAGATGGCGCAGCGTGCCCCGGGCGTGCAGGTACTGGGTGCGGTGCCCGAAGTCCAGCGGGGCCAGCAGGACCTGGCCGGCCAGGATCCCGTGCGGATCGAGGCCCTCCTGCCACATCCGCATCAGCCGGTGCTGGCCCACGGCGGAGACGGCCTGCAGCACGGCGGGGTCGCCGGGCCGCTTCTCCCCCCGGCCGAGGGCGGCCCATCCGGCCGAGATGGCGCCCGATGTGACGATGACCATGGTGTGGCCCTCGGCCCGGGCCCGGCCGATCTCGCCGGCCAACCGCCCGATGGTCTCCACCGTGACCGACGACGAGCCGACCTTGAGCACCACCGTCTTGGCCGCGGTCCGGCCGGCGCTGTGGTCGGCCGCCGCGCCGGCGCTCGGGTCGGCCGCCCCCCCGCGTCCCGGCTCCGCCCCCGCGCTCACTGCTCGCCCCAGGTGAAGGTCATGGCCCCCACGGTGACCTCGTCGCCGTCGCGCGCGCCGGCCCGGGCCAGGGCCCGGTCGACGCCGAGGCGCCGCAACCGCCGCACCGCCTCGTCCATGGCCCCGTCGTCGGTGAGGTCCGAGAAGGCCACCGCCCGCTCGGCCACCCGCCCGCGCACCTGCCAGGTGCCGGGTCCGAGGCGCTGCACCTCCACGCCCTCGGGCACGGGGCGGTGGAGGACCGTGGAGGTGATGGTGGCGGCCGAGGCGGCGTCCCGCCGGGCCGCCTGCACCAGGACGGCCAACCGGTCCACCAGCGGGCGCACGCCGGCCCCGGTGGCCGAGGACAGGACCAGCTCGCAGGGGCTGGTGGCGGCGTCGCCCGGGGCGTCGCACCCCGGGGCGGCGCCGTCGGGACGCAGGTCCGACTTGGTGCCCGCCACCACCCGGGGGCGCTCCAGCAGCTCGGGCTGGTAGCCCCCGAGCTCGCCCAGCAGGATCCGCAGCTGCTCGGCGGGGTCGTGGGCGGCCAGCGGGTCGAGGTCCAGCAGCACCAGCAGGACGCGGGCCCGCTCGATGTGGCGCAGGAAGCGGTGGCCCAGGCCCCGGCCCTCGGCGGCGCCCTCGACCAGGCCGGGGATGTCGGCCATCACGAACTCGGTGCCGTCCCGGGTGCCCCCCACCCGCACCACGCCCAGATGCGGCTCGAGCGTGGTGAACGGGTAGTCGGCCACCTTGGGCTTGGCGGCCGACACGGTGGAGATAAGGGTGGACTTGCCGGCATTGGGGAATCCCACCAGGGCCACGTCGGCCATCAGCTTGAGCTCGAGGTCCAGCCAACGCTCCTGACCCTGCTCCCCCTGCTCGGCGAAGGCGGGGGCCCGGCGCCGGTTGGAGAGGAAGCGCGCGTTGCCCCGGCCACCCTGGCCGCCCTCGGCCACCAGGAAGCGGTCGCCGTCGCCGGCCAGGTCGCACAGGACGGCACCCTCGGCGTCGCGGACCACGGTCCCCTCGGGGACCGGGACGGTGATGTCCTTGCCCCGCGCCCCGTGCCGCTTCTGCCCCGAGCCGTGGGCCCCGTTGGTGGCCCGGCGGTGGGGATGGTCGCGGAACCCCAGCAGCGAGGACTGGTTCACCGACGCCACCAGCCACACGTCGCCCCCGTGCCCGCCGTCGCCCCCGTCGGGTCCTCCGCGCTCCACGTGGGCCTCGCGGCGCCACGACACCGCTCCGGCCCCGCCGTCACCGGCGCGCGCGTGCAACTGGGCCTGGTCGACGAATCCGGACATGGAGGGCCAGCTTAAAAGGTCCAGCTCGAGAGGCCGTTACGGGACGACCAGACGGCGGGCCCGGTGCTGCACCTCGGCGCGGGCCCGCCCCGTGTCGATCCGCACCGTGGTGCCGGCGGCCACCACGGGCTCCCCACCCACCCACACGTCGGTCACCAGGAACCCCGCGCCGGCCCAGACCAGGTGGCCCAGCAGCTCGTCGCGGTTGACCGCCGGCGTGAAGCGGGCGTCGTCGGTGTTCAGGCGGATCACGTCGGCCGGCCGCCCCACCTCGAGGGCGCCGACGGGGAGGCCCAGCGCCTCCGCGCCGCCCCGCGTGACCAGGCGCAGCGCCGCCGCCGAGCTGAGGGCCGCGGGCTCCGCCGCCGTGGCCCGGGCCAGCATGGCGGCCAGGCGCATCTCGTCCCACAGGTGGAGGTCGTCGTTGGAAGCCGGCCCGTCGGTACCCAGACCCACCCGGATGCCGTGGGCCAGCAGGCGGGTGAGCCGGGCCACCCCCGAGCCCAGCTTGCCGTTGGAGCCCGGGCAGTGGGCCACCGCCACGTCGTGGGCGGCCAGGAGCTCCATCTCCGCCTCGTCCAGCCAGACGCAGTGCGCGGCGAGGACCGGACCGTCCAGCAGGCCCACCGAGGCCAACAGGGCCGGCGCGCCCATCCCGTGGCGCTGCAGGACCACCTCCCCCTCCGCCTCGGTCTCGGCCAGGTGGATCTGCACCAGGGCGTCCCGCTGCTGGGCCGCCTCGCCCACGGCGGCCAGTGCCTCGGCCGGCAGGCTGTAGGCGGCGTGGGGCCCGAAGCCGAGGTGCAGGCGCCCCTGGCGGCCGTCCATCTCGTCGAAGGCCTCGCAGGCGCGGGCCAGATGGGCCGGCCACCTGCCGTCGGGGCCGGCCTCGGGCACGTCGAACACGCCGGGGGTGAGCAGGCAGCGGATCCCCGATTCCAGCGCGGCGTCGGCCACGGGCCCGGGGTGCAGGTACTGCTCGCAGGTGGTGGTGACCCCGTTGCCCAGCAGCTCGTCGGCGCCGAGCAGCATGCCCCAGTAGACGTCCTCCTCGGTGAGGCGGGCCTCGCGGGGCCACACCGCCTCGTTGAGCCAGCGGTCGAGGGGCAGCCCGTCCCCGGCGCTGCGCAGCAGGGTCATGGGCGAATGCCCGTGGCAGTTGACCAGGCCCGGCATGAGGAGGCCGCCGACGTCCTCCACCGTGGTGCCGGCCGCCGCCGGGGTGCCGGTGGGGTCCCCCACCCACGTGATCAGGCCGCCGTCGACCTCCAGCGCACCCGGTTGGTGGACCGTGGCATCGGCGTCGACGGTGAAGACGACGTCGGCGACCAGCCGCCTGGTCACGGCCGCCGGGTCACGCCGCGCCGACGAAGAGCCGGGAGGACAGGGCCGCCGGCAGGGCCAGCGTGCCCGCGCCCCCCTCCACCCGCACCCGCAGGGTCCCGTCGACGTCGCGGCCGTCGACCAGGGCGGTGGCGCCGGGGATCAAGCCGCCCTGGTCGAGCAGGGCCAGCGAGCCCATGTTGAGCTCCACCTCCTCGGAGATCCGCAGCAGGCGGAACCGCTCGCCCGGACCCACCTCGTCCAGCGGCCGCGTCGGCGCCGACGGCACCGGCGAATGCGAACCCGGAATGGGGTTCCCGTGGGGGCAGGTGGCCGGGTCCCCCAGCAACTCGACCAGGCGGGCCTCGACGTCGTCGGAGATCACGTGCTCCCAGCGCCCGGCCTCCCGGTGCACCTTGTGCCACTCGAGGCCGATGACGTCGACCAGCAGCCGCTCGGCCAGGCGGTGCTTGCGCACCACCTTCTCGGCCAGCGAGCGCCCCCGGGGCGTCAGGTCGAGGCGGCGACCCTCCCGGGTGACGTAGCCCTCCTCGGTGAGTCGCTCCAGCATCTCGGAGACCGACGGGGCCGAGCGCCCCAACCGCTCGGCGATGCGCGCCCCGATCACCGGCACCCCCTCCTCGGCCAGGGAGAGCATGGTCTCGAGGTACTCCTCCACCGGGGGGTGGTACTCCTGGGGGCCGTCGGGGTCACTCGCCATGGCACGGCCCTCCCGGCGGCGGCACGTCGAGGGCGGGATTGCGGTCGAAGAAGCCGAAGGGGACCAGGGAGAACCCGGTGTACTCCACCGGCATGACGGGCCAGTCCTCGGGCCGGGGCAGGTGCGTCACCCCGAAGGAGTGCCACACGACGAGGTCGGTGTCCACGATGTCCCGGTCCTGCGCGGTCCAGGCCGGCAGGCCGTCGCCCCCCTTGCTCTGGTTGGGGTGGTCGCCCGCTGCCCGGCGCTCGTCCTGGTGGAACGGGGTCACCCACAGGTTGTGGGCGGCGAAGGCGGCCCGGCGCCCGACGCTCGAGGCCGGATCGGCCAGCAGGGTCGGCGTGGAGACCGGCACCAGCTTGTAGGCGGTGGGCTGGCCCACGCCGTTGGAGCGGGTGCGGTTGGCGATCCTCCACGACCGGCTGCGGGACGGGTCGACCCGGCGCCGGGCGGCCAGCTCGCGTTCGAGCAGGGTGACCGTCGGCGCGAAGGCGTTGCCCCACGGGTTGTCCGGGCCGGGGGGAGCGGGCAGCGTGTCGACCTCGAACACGGCGTTGTCGGGACCGTCGACCTCCATGTCGAGGCGCACGTTGAACAGGTGCTGGTGGTAGGGCGCGGCCAGGCCGGTGGCGATCATGTTGGCGTGGGGGCCCGGGTCGCTCCCGTCCACGCCCTTGGTCGACATGATGCCGGTCAGCTTGACCTCGAGCTGCAGGGTGCCGTCCAGGTAGAAGTACCAGTAGAAGCCGTACTCGTAGTTGCCCACGGTGGAGACGGAGCTGACCACCAGGCGCCGGGACCGCCGGACCTCGGTACGGCCCGACGACATGTCGAGGTGCTTCCAGAGGATCCCGTAGTCCTCCTCGTGGAGGCAGATGGCGTTGGGCCGGGTGTGGGGCTTGCCCCGCTCGTCGCTGAACACGTTGTCGAAGTAGTGGATCTCGCCCAGGCAGTCACAGCCCAGCGCCAGCGCATTGACCATGCGCCCCAGGCCCCACTCCCCGGCGTCGAAGGCGCTCTTCCACGCGTGCATGGGCCCGGGGTCGCCGTAGGGAACCACCATCTCGCTGATGGCGGCGCGGTAGACGATGGGCCGCACCACCCCACCGTCCCGGTAGCCGACCGTGTGCAGCACCAGGCCTTCCAGCGGGTCCATGCCCACCCGCAGCGACCACTTCTGCCAGCGCACCAGGTTCCCCTCCACGGTGAAGCTGGGCCCCTCGGCCTGCGTGATGGCGAGCGGCCGCAGATCGGTGCGCAGGGGCCCGTTGTCCTCGGGGTAGTAGCTCCCCCCCTGGGGCGGGAGCGGCACCACGCCGTAGTCGGCCACCTCGAGCACCTCGCCCCGGGCCCCGTCCACGAAGGCCAGGAGGCCCTCGATGGGGCGGGCGTAGCCGTTGTCCTCGGGCGAGGTGCGCAGGTAGGCCGGGCAGCGGAAGATGCGGCGCCCCTTCTCGTGGTCGAGCCCGAAGGTGCCCGCCGGCCAGGGGTCGATCTGCACCAGCGAGGAGTCGGTGATGCCCCGCCGGGCCAGGGCGGCCTGCCACTCGGCGTTCTGGTGCAGGGCGGCGATGGAGGCCAGGGCCTCCTCGAACTGCAGGCCCGGGCGGGCGTCGGGCACCAGGCGCCACTCGTCCACCTGGCCCCGGGTGACCGAGACCACGGCCTCGGTGACGTCGGCGTCGGGCCCGAGCAGCAGGCTGAGGCGGACCCTCCGGTCGACGGCGACGTCCTCGCCCCGGTCGAAGGCCCGGACCAGGTCCTTGGGCGGCTCGTACAGGCCGACGTAGGCGAAGCGGACGTTCTCGATCGGGACGCCGAGGTGCCCGGAGTCGGCCACGATCTGGCGGGCCGCCTTGATCTCGGCTCCGGTCAGGGGGGCCAGGGGGTGCAGGGGCGCGGTCATGTCGCCGCAATGTTAGGTGGCACGGGGCGACGACCCCGTAGGGTGGCCCCGATGGATGAGTCGGGGGACCGCCCCCTGCGCACCGCGCGCGAGCTGGCCCGCCGCACCGGCGTGGACGGCCACGACGTCCTGGTCATACTGGGCAGCGGCCTGGCCGGGGCGGCCGAGCTGCTCGGGGAGCTCGGCCCCTCGTTGCCCCTGGCCACGCTCCCCTTCTTCCCGCGCTACACCGCCACCGGCCATCACGCCGAGGCCTGGTCCGTGCCCATGGGCGACCAAGTGGCCCTGGTCTTCGCCGGCCGGTGCCACCTGTACGAGGGCATCGACGTGGCCGAGGTGGTCCACCCCCTGCGCACCGGGATCGCCGCCGGGTGCTCCACGGTCGTGCTGACGGCCGCCGTCGGCGGCATCCGGGAGGACCTCGACACCGGGTCGGTGGTGGTGGTCCGCGACCAGATCAACCTGACGGGGTGCTCCCCGCTGCACGGGCCCCAATTCGTCGACATGACGGACGCCTACACGCCCCGGCTGCGGGCCCTGGCCCGGGACACGCCCGGCATCCCCACCCCGGCCGAGGGCGTCTACGCCCAGGTGCGGGGGCCCCAGTTCGAGACCCCGGCGGAGGTGGCCATGCTGCGCCACCTCGGGGCCGACGTGGTCGGCATGTCCATGGCCATCGAGACCATCACCGCCCGCCACGCCGGGGCGGACGTCCTGGGCCTGGCCGTGGTGACCAACGCGGCGGCGGGCGCCCTGCCCGACCTGGCCCAGGTGGGAGCCCGGTCCGCCCCCACCGTGGCCGCCATGGTCCGCCACGTCGTAGGGTCGCTGCCATGACACCTGCACCCCGCGGCATCGACCACGTCGCCCTCAACGTCACCGACGTGCCGGCGGCCATCGCCTTCTACACCGACACCCTGGGCCTGACCCAGCGCGACGACCGGCCCGACTTCGGCATCGACGGCGCCTGGCTCGACGCCGGCGAGCAGCAGGTCCACCTCATCGAGCTGCCGGCGCCGTCCAACCTGGGCCAGCACTTCGCCCTGCTCTACGACGACCTGGGCGACGTGGTCGAATCCCTGCGGGCCCGGGGGGTCGACGTCAGCGACCCGTCACCGAGCAGCCCGGGGCGCCGGCAAGCCTTCCTGAGCGATCCGTGGGGCAACGCCATCGAGCTGCACCAGCGCTCCTGAGCCGAGGTTCAGCCCGGCAGGACGTCGACGTGCTTGCGGCCGCGGCGGGCACCGAACTTGACCACGCCGTCGGCCGTGGCGAACAGCGTGTCGTCACCGCCACGGCCCACGTTGCGACCGGGGAAGAACTTGGTGCCGCGCTGGCGCACGATGATGGCACCGGCGGTCACCGCGGTGCCGTCGAATTCCTTGACCCCGAGGCGCTGGGCCGTCGAATCGCGGCCGTTGCGGGTCGAGCCGCCACCCTTGGTCTTTGACATGATCTGCTCCCTCGGCCTGTGCGCTCGGAATCCGGGTTCCCGCCGGCCTCAGCCGGCGGCCGTGATGGCGGTGATCTCCAGCGTGGCGTAGTGCTGGCGGTGACCCCACCGGCGCCGCTGGTTGGACTTGTTCTTGTAGGTCATGGCGTTGATCTTCGGGCCGGCCTCCTCGCCCACCACCTTGGCCGTCACCGAGGCCCCGGCCAGCTGGGCCGGCGTGGCCAGCACGGTGTCGCCGTCGACCACCAGCACCGGCTCGAGCGCCACCTCGGTGCCGACGGGCTGGCCCAGTAGCTCGACCCGCACACGCTGGCCCTCGGCCACCCGTTCCTGCTTTCCGCCCGACTTGATGACCGCATACATGAGCAGGGGACTCTAGCGCAGAACCGAGTCGTCCAGGGTCACGCCCCGGCCGCCGCACACGGCGCATTCGGTGGACAGGGTCTCGAGGAGACCCTCCGAGATGCGCTTGCGGGTCATCTCCACCAGGCCCAGCTCGGAGATGTCGAAGACCTGGGTCCGGGTCTTGTCCCGGGCCAGGGCGTTGCGCAGCGCCGCCGCCACCTTGTCCCGGTTCTCCCGGATCTCCATGTCGATGAAGTCGATCACGATGATGCCGCCGATGTCGCGCAGGCGCAGCTGGCGGGCCACCTCCTCGGCGGCCTCGAGGTTGTTGCGGTAGACCGTCTCCTCGAGATTGGTCCTCCCGACGTTCTTCCCGGTGTTGACGTCGATCACGGTCAAGGCCTCGGTGCGCTCGATGATGAGCGATCCCCCCGAGGGCAGCCACACCTTGCGGTCGAGCGCCTTGTGCAGTTGCTCGTGCACGTGGTAGCGCTCGAAGATGGGGAGGCCCTCGACGGCGGGGTCGTAGTACTCCACCCGATCGGAGAGCTCGGGGCTCACGGCCTGCACGTAGTCGCGCACCTGCTCGAAGAGGGCCCGGTCGTCGATCACCACGCCGCGGTACTCGGCGTTGAGCTCCTCGCGCAGGATCCGCACCGAGAGCTCGGGCTCCCGGTAGAGCAGTCCGGGCGCCTCGGACCGGCCGGCCATGGCCGCGATGCTGTCCCACTGCTCCAGCAGCGTGGTGATGTCGCGGCGGAGCTCGTCGGCCGACGCCCCTTCGGCGGCCGTCCGCACGATGAGGCCGTGCCCGGGCGGCTTGACCTCGTCGATGATGCGGCGCAGCCGGCGGCGTTCGTTGTCCCCCAGTCGCTTGGAGATGCCGAAGGCGGAGCTGTTGGGCACCAGCACGGCGAAGCGCCCCGGCAGGGAGACCTCCTGGGTGAGACGCGCCCCCTTGGCCCCGATGGGGTTCTTGGTCACCTGGCACAGGATGGTCTGCCCGGCCCGGAGCACGTCCTCGATCCGGGGCTGCGACGCCTTGGAGCCCCCGCCCTCGATGTCGTCGCGGTCGTAGCGCACGTCGCCCCGGTAGAGCACGGCGTTCTTGGGGATGCCGATGTCGATGAAGGCGGCCTCCATGCCGGGCAGGACGTTCTGCACCCGGCCCCGGTAGACGTTGCCGTCGATCTGGCTGGTGTCGTCCGACGCCCGCGAGACGTAGTGCTCCACCAGGGAACGGCCTTCCAGCATGGCGATCTGGGTCATGCCCGGCTGCACGTGCACGCAGACCAGGTACCGGCCCACCTGCTTGGCCTTGCGGTCCCGGCCCGAGCGGCGGCGACCCCTGCTCCGGCGGCCTCCGGTCGCGCCGGTCGCGCCGTCCGCGCCCGCCGCGGGGGTCTCCCCCGGCTCCGCCCCGGGCGCCGTCACCTCCGTGGCCGGTCCGGGCCCGCCGGCGGGACCGGTGCCGGGCGGGGCGGTCGTGGCCCCGGTGACCACCTTCGGCGGGGCCCCCGGGGCCGGCTGCGCTCCCGGGACCGCCGGGTCGATCGGGGCCGGTCGGGGTGCGGTCGGGGCCGCCCGGGGGCCCACGGGGGGAGCCGGCGGGGGTGCCGGTCGGGTGTCCCCGATCTTCGGCCGTGTCCTCTGGTTCGCGGGGGGGACGGGTGGGTCCGCCGGCGCGCTAGCGGCCTCGGGGACCCCCGTCACGGGACCCTCGTGGGTCGGGCTGACATCGGGCTCGGACATGAGGGAAGGCCCTCCTTGCGTCGTTCATGAGGCACGCCTGGCGGCGTGTGCCACGACGGGGCCGGTCCCGAGCTCGCCTACCGAAAGCGGCTCGAACCGTGCGCCGTCGCGCTCGATCCATTGATGCGTCCTGCAGGCCCGGTCCAGCACGACGTCGGCGCCCAGCGCCGTGCAGACGTCGCCGGGGCGAACCCCACGCGGCTGCGTGGACAGCTCGGCCCGGATGCGACCGGTCCGGCCCACGCCCTGCACACCGTCACCGGGACGGTCCCCGATCAGGGCCAGGTCCAGAATGGCGGGACGGATGTCGTCGTCGGTCCGACGACCCTTCCGCTCCCGTGGGACCGTGAGGCTGGGAGCGGCGAGTATGCGCTCGAGGCGCTCCGCCCATTCCTCACCATTCACCCCGTGCACCTCCAACTCCCAAGTGCACGATCCTACCTCTTGTTGGAGCGAGCCCTCGCCCATGGCGACGACCGCCGCCGCCGTCACCGCCACGCCGTCGGGGAGCAGGCCGGTCAGGAGCCCGGGGAGCTGGTCCAGGGGGGGCTCATCCCCTCGGGCCCCGTCCAGGCGGACGTCGAGGTACTCGCCGTCGGACTCGCACCCGGTGGGGAGGGCCAGTCCGAAGCTGAGCAGGGGGTGGGGCGAGAAGCCCCGGGACTGGGCCACGGGCAGGTGGCTCCGGCGCAGGGCCCGCTCCCACATGCGGGCCACGTCGCGGTGGCTGGTGAAGCGGATCTTCCCGTGCTTGGAGAAGCGGAGACGGAGCTTGCGCTGCCCGTCCACTCAACCCGCCCCCGCGCCGGGCGAGGAGACCAGCTGCACCGGGACCCGTCCCCCGGTGGCCAGGTCCTGCCCCGTCCCCTGGCTCCCCCCGGCGGGCGGGACCGCAGAGGCCACCACGTGCTCGAGACCGAACTCGGTGCACGCGCCGCAGTCGTAGCAGGGCGTCCACCGGCAGTCCTCCACGGCGGCCCCGGCCAGCGCGTCCTGCCAGTCGGTCCACAGGAAGTCGCGGTGCAGCCCGGCCGAGATGTGGTCCCAGGGCAGGGGCTCGTGCTCGTCGCGATGGCGGTGGGCCACCTCGGCCAGGCTCAGGCCCTCGGCGGCCAGCGCCTCCTCCCACAGGGACAGGTCGAAGCGCTCGGACCACTCCTGGAAGGTGCCGCCGGCCCGCCAGACCCGCTCGATGACCGCGCCCATGCGGCGGTCGCCGCGGCTCATGGCCCCCTCGGCCGCCGAGGCCTTGGGGTCGTGCCAGCGGATGGTGAGGCCCCGGGTGCCGCGGGCGTGCTCGCGCAGCAGGTTGACCTTGCGGGTGAGCTCGCCCACCGTGTCCTGGCCGAACCACTGGAACGGCGTGTGGGGCTTGGGGACGAATCCCCCGACCGAGGCGGTGACCGTGACCGACTTCTGGTGACGCCGGCCGATGGCCACGCAGCGGGCGCCCAGGTCGGCGATGCCGATCACGTCCTCGTCCCGCTCGGTGGGCAGCCCGATCAGGAAGTAGAGCTTGACCCGGCGCCAGCCCTGGCTGAACGCGGCGTCCACGGCGCGGTACAGGTCCTCCTCGGTGATCAGCTTGTTGATCACCTGCCGCATGCGCCAGGTGCCCCCCTCGGGGGCGAAGGTGAGGCCGGTGCGGCGCACCTTCTGGATCTGGGCGGCGGTGGCCACCGTGAAGGCGTCCACCCGCAGCGAGGGCAGGCTGACCGAGACCCGGCCCTCGTGGACCGGGTCGTCGATGATGTCGCGCACGGTGTCCTCGATGCCGGAGAAGTCGGCCGTCGAGAGCGAGGTCAGCGTGACCTCGTCATGGCCGCTCCAGGCCAGCCCCCGACGGACCATCTCGGTCACCTGCGCCGCCGGGCGCTCCCGCACCGGTCGGGTGATCATGCCGGCCTGGCAGAAGCGGCAGCCCCGCGTGCAGCCCCGGAACACCTCCACGTTGAGCCGGTCGTGCACCACCTCGGTCAGGGGCACCAGGGGGTGGGTCGGGTAGGGCCAGTCGGCCAGGTCGTCCACCGTGCGCTTGGTGACCTGGGCCGGCACGCCGGGCCGGGCCGGTGCGGTGGCCGCCAGGCGGCCCTGGGCGTAGCGGGGGGCGTAGAGGGCGGGGACGTAGACGCCGTCGACGGCGGCCAGGGCCAGGGCCACGTCGTCACGACGCCGCTCGTCGAGGGGCCGGGCCAGCCACGCGCCCACCACCTCGTTGATCTCGCCGACCACCTCCTCGCCGTCGCCCATGACGAAGGCGTCGACGAAGTCGGCCAGCGGCTCGGGGTTGAAGGCGCAGTGGCCCCCGGCCAGCACGAGCGGGTCTCCGGCCCCCCTCGCCGCGGCGTGCAGGGGCACCCGGGCCAGGTCGATCAGGTTCAGGACGTTGGTGTAGACCAGTTCGGCCGAGAGGTTGAAGGCCAGCACGTCGAAGGCCCGGGCCGGCAGGTGCTGCTCCACGCTGAAGAGCGGCACGCCGGCCGCCCGCATGGCCGCCTCCATGTCGACCCAGGGGGCGTAGGAGCGCTCCGCCACCGCGTCGGGCCGCTCGTTGAGGATCTCGTAGAGGATCTGCAACCCCTGATTGGGCAGGCCGATCTCGTAGGTGTCGGGGTAGAGCAGGAGCCAGGCCACCCGTCCGGGCCCGTGCTCGGGGTACTGGGCGCCCTGCTCCCCCCCGATGTAGCGGGCGGGCTTGGACACCCCCGGGAGCAGGCGCTCGATCTGTGGCCACAGGGACTCCATCGTGCTGCCATGCTACGGGAGCCCGGCGCCCGGGGGTCCCCGACGGCCGGGTCCGGGCGCCGCGGGCGTCCCCGGGTGCCCCGCCCCCCCTACGCCCCGGGGGTCGTGGTCGAGGTCGTGGTCTCCCCGGGCACCGTGGTGGTCGTGGTGGTGGGCGTGCCGACGGGGGGGTTGGTGGCCGGTGCCGCATCACTCGAGGGGGTGGCCGTGGTCGGCGTCTTCACCGGGCCGATGGGATTGGCCAGCAGGTAGTCGAATACGTTGCGGACCAGCGGGGCCGCCGCATCGGCGCCGTAGCCGCCCTGGTCGATGACGGCCAGCACCAGGTAGGTGGGCGTGGGTTGGGGACCGAAGGCCACGAACCAGCTGGTGGGCTCGCCCGCCGCCCCGTTCGCTCCCGGCGTGGTCGCCGTGCCCGTCTTGCCGGCCAGGACGAAGTTGGAGGGGAAGCCGGTGAAGTCCTGGGCCGCCGTCCCGTAGGTGATCACCCCCTCGAGACCCTGCAGGATGGGCTGGTAGACCGACGGCGGCAGGCTGACGTGACCGGTCACGACCGGGGCGAACCGCTTGACCAGCTTCCCCGTCGTCGGGTTGACGATCTCCGACGCCACCTGGGGCGCGTAGCGGGTCCCGCCGTTGGCGAAGGTGGCGTACGCCGTCGCCTGCTCGATGGGGGTCACGACGGTCCCGCCCTGGCCGAAGGCCATCTCGACGTTGTCGCCGGTGTTCCAGGTCGGGGTGTTGGGGAACCCCTGGGGGTCCTCGTGGTGGAGCACCGCTTCCACGAACAGGCTGTCGACGCGGCCCTGCACCTCGTCGGGCAGGTCGATGCCGGTGATGTCACCCTCGCCGTACTCGGCACCCACCTTCTGGATGGCGTCGTCGCCCCAGGTGGCGCGGCCCTCCCAGAACAGCGCGCCCAGGTTGTAGAAGTAGGCGTCGCTCGACACGGCGATGGCCTTGGTGAGGTCGACCTCCCCGTTGCCGCTGTCCTCGTCGTCGTGGAACGTGCAGCCGGAGGTGGCCCCACCGGTGCATCCGGGCACCGTGTACGAGCCGGTGTCGTCGAAGTACTCGTTCGGGGGAAAGACGCCGTCCTGCAGGTCGGCGGTGGCGGTGATCAGCTTGAAGGTCGAGCCGGGGATGTAGAGCCCCTGGATGGCGTCGTTGTTCTCGGCCCCGCTGGCCTGGAGGGCGGCGAAGTTGGCATCCGAGATGCCGCCCACCCATTCGTTGAGGTCGTAGGTGGGGTAGGAGGCCATGGCCAGGACCTGGCCGTTCTGGGGGTTCATCACGATGACGGCGCCGTTCTTGGCCGGCGGGTAGATGCCGCCGTTGGCCGCGTCGGGTGACTTGCGGTCCGAGAGGATCTGGTTCTGCAGGTCGTTCTGGACCGCCTCCTGGAGCCCGGTGTCGATGTTGAGCACCACGGTGTCGCCGGTCTGCGGCGCCGTCTCCGACAGCGTCCCGACCACGTTGCCCTGGGCGTCGACCTCCAGCGCCTGACGGCCGTTGACGCCCTTGAGGTAGGGCTCGTACTGCGCCTCGATCCCCGACTGGCCCACCTGGCTGCCCTGGGAGTAGCCGGCGTCGGGATGGGCCTTGAGGTAGGCGGCGGTGATGTCGCCGATGTACCCGAGCACGTGGGCCGCCGTCGTCCCACCCTGGGGGTAGGTGCGCTGGGTGATCGTCTGCATCGAGACCCCGGGGTACTCGGACTGGTGGACCTGGAGGTACTGCACTGTGGCGGCCGAGACGCCCGTGGCCACGGGCACGGGCTCATAGGGGCTGTACTGGTTGCTGTTGATGAGCGTCTGGACCGCCGCCGGCGTCTGACCGACCAGCGCCGCCACCTTGGCGATGATGGAGGGGTTCTCCGTGGCGGCGACGCGTGAGAGCAGGATCTCCTGGAGGGGCGTGCTGCCCGCCAGCACCGTGTCGTTGCGGTCCACGATCTCGCCGCGCGGCGGCGTCACCGAGACCACCCGGACCTGGTTGCGCGTGACCTGGGCCGCATAGGTCTTGGCGTCGATCACCTGCAGGGTCCACAGGCGGACCAGCAGCACGCCGAAGAGGACGACGACGCCGATCCCCACCACGCGCATCCGGACGTTGGGGCGGGACGTCTCCTCCTCGGGCGAGCCGACCAGCGCGGCGACCGAGACACTCTTGCGCGGCCGCATGCGCGGTTGGCGCGGCGCGGCGCGCTTGCGGCCGCGGCGGGGCTGGCGCGGCGGCTTGGGGTAGCGCCGGTCGCCGCGCAGGGGGTGGCGCAGGGTCCGTCTCACCGTTGCACCACGGACGTCAGCACGGACGGTTCCACGGACGGCTCCACGGACGTCACCACGGGCGGCTCTCGTTGCCGTGGGCCGACACCAGCGTGCGCCGGGTCCCCTCGGGGAACAGGGCCCACCGCATCATGCGGTTGACCGGGATCACCACGACGGCGGCGGACACGGCGACCACCACGGCGAGCGCGGCGAAGTCGACCTCCACCATCTGCTGTTCCCCGAGGACGGCGCCGAGCACAGCGAACAGCATGTCCGCTGCGACGCTCCCGATGATCGCGGCCACCGGGGTGAACCACCCCGGCCGCTCGACGACCGTCCCGGCCAACAGCCCGGCCGAGTACCCGATGATGCATCCCACCAGGGCGGACAGGCCGAACGGGGTGGGCAGGACCAGGTCGAAGGCCAGACCCGTCCAGAACCCGACGATGGCCCCGGTCTCGGGCCCGTCGAGCAGGCCGGCGGTGATCGGCAACAGCCAGAGCAGGTCGGGGTGCACGCCGTCGACGCGGATCGACAGCATGACGGTCGACTGGACGAGGAGCAGGATGAAGGTGACGAGGATCAGGCGCAGGATCACCCGGCCGCTCACGGCGACGGCTCCCACACGACCACGTCGACGTAGGACACGGGCTGGGTCAGGTCGGCTTCCGGCGTCACGGTGATCTCCTCCTGGATCGCACCGGGGGGGTTGCGGAACGAGGTGATCGTCGCCACCGGGATGCCGGGCGGGTAGGCGGCGGCATCGAGGGAACTGGTGACCACCTGCTCGCCCTTCTGCACCGGCGTGTTGGGGGGCACCAGGTCCAGCGTCATGGACTTGTCCGGACCCTGGCCGTCGACGGTGCCGATGCACTGGCTGCCGCTGCACTGGCCCGGCGTGCCGAAGGTGACGCCCACCTTGGACTGGCCGTCGTTGACCAGCTGCACCACCGCCGTGCTGTGGAAGGACTGGATGACCTGTCCCAACAGGCCCCCCGAACCGACCACCGGCATGCCGACGAGCACGCCGCTCCCCCGCCCCTTGTCGATGGTGATGGTGGACGTGAAGTTCGAGCTGTTCTGGTCCACCGACTGGGCGGTCACGGTGGACAGCGACGGCAGGAAGGGCAGGTTCTCGAGCGCCATCAGGTCGCGCAGCTGGGTGCTCTCGTAGCCCTTCTCGCTCTGTTCCATCCGGAGCTGCCCGATGGTGGCCTGGAGCTTCTCGTTCTCCGTCTGGAGCGACCCGTAGTGCAGTGAGCCGGCGAAGAAGTCGCCGATCGGGCTCAAGATGTCCACCACGCCGCCGCGGATGGGCGAGAAGATGCCGTTGGCCACCGACTTCACCCCCGAGGTCAGGCTGTGGGTGCGCCCGTTGAGGTCGACCGAGATGATGGTGAGTGAGGCGACGATCAGAACGACCAACGTCAGCGTTCGGCGCGACCGCCGGGACCTCGGCACCCAGGGCAGACCGGACGACTGGTCAGCGGGTCGAGGTGGTGATCAGCACCCGCTTGAGCGCCTCGAATTCCTCCAGGCACTGGCCACTGCCGATGGCCACGCAGTTGAGCGGATCGCGGGCGATGACGATGGGCATGCCGGTCTCGTGCTGGAGGCGTGCCTGCAGCCCGTGCAGCAGGGCTCCCCCGCCGGTGATCACGATCCCCTGCTCCATGATGTCGGCCGCCAGTTCCGGTGGCGTGCGGTCGAGGGTGACCTTGATGGCGTCGATGATGGCGGAGACCGGCTCCTCGATGGCCCGGCGGATCTCCTCGGTGGAGACCACGATGGTCTTGGGCAACCCGCTGACCAGGTCGCGGCCGCGGATCTCCGCGTGCAGCTCCTGCTCCAGCGCGTAGGCCGAGCCCAGGGTGATCTTGATCTCCTCGGCGGTGCGCTCACCGAGCGCCAGGCTGAACTCCTTCTTGACGAAGGACACGATGGCCTCGTCCAACTCGTCGCCGCCGATGCGCACCGACTGGCTGGTGACGATGCCGCCCAGGGAGATGACGGCGACCTCGGTGGTGCCGCCGCCGATGTCGACCACCATGTTGCCCGTGGGCTCGTGCACCGGCAGCCCGGCCCCGATGGCGGCGGCCATGGGCTCCTCGATGATGTAGGCGCGGCGCGCCCCGGCGTACTCGGCCGCCTCCATCACGGCGCGGCGCTCCACCCCGGTGATGCCCGAGGGCACGCAGATCACCATGCGGGGCTTGGCGAACCGGCGCTGGTGCACCCGGTGGATGAAGTAGCGCAGCATCTTCTCGCAGATCTCGAAGTCGGCGATCACCCCGTCTTTGAGGGGGCGGATGGCCTGGATGTTCGACGGCGTTCGCCCGATCATCCGCTTGGCCTCGGCGCCGACGGCCAGGGGGCGTCCGTCCTTGACGTCGACCGCCACCACCGAGGGCTCGTTCAGCACGATCCCACGCCCGCGGACGTAGACCAGCGTGTTGGCGGTGCCCAGGTCGACGGCCATGTCTCGACCGAGAAGGGAAAGGCGATTGTCGGGCATTAGAGTCTTTCTCCCGGTGAATGCCGGACAGGCACCGGACGGGGACCGGTGCCTGCTGAACACCGCACAGGCTACGGGAAGCGACCGGCCACCACAAGGCGGCTGCGGCTCCGCAAACCCGTGAACAGGGGTTAGAGGCTCGTCAGCTGCGGGAAGGCGCCAACTGCGGGAAGAACAGGGCGATCTCCCGGGCGGCCGACTCGTGGGAATCGGACCCGTGGATCAGGTTCTCCGTGGTGAGGAGGCCGAGGTCGCCCCGGATGGTGCCGGGGGCCGCTTCGGCCGGATTGGTGGCGCCCATCAGCGCGCGCACCACGGCGAAGGTGTCGCTCGGCCCCTCGACCACCAGGAGCAGGGAAGGCGAACGGGTGATGAACGCGACCAGGGCATCGAAGAACGGCCGCTCGGCGTGCTCGGCGTAGTGGTGCCGGGCCACCTCGTCGGTGATCGTCCGCAGCTCGGCCGCCGCCAGCCGCAGGCCCTTGCGCTCCAGGCGACTCACGATCTCCCCGACCAGCCCGCGCTCGACGCCGTCGGGTTTCACGATGACCAGGGTGCGATCCACGAGCGCAGGACGCTAGCAGGCGGCGACGCCCCTCCGGCGCCTCGGCGGCGCCCCTCCGGACGCCCCGCCGGCGCCTCTCAGCCTCCGGTGTCCTCCACCCGCACGGACTCCGAGGCGATCTCGGCGCGGGCGTCGGCCACGACGTAGAGCGATCCGGCCACCACCACCGCGCCGTCCGCGCCCACCATGCCCCGGGCCACCGACAACGCCGCCGGGACGCGCGCCTCCACCCGGGCGGCCAGGCCGAGCGCACGGGCCGCCTCGGCCACGTCCCGGGCCGGGATGGCGCGGCGAGAGTCGGGCGCCGTGGCCACGATGGTGCCCACCCCGCCGGGAGCCAGTGCGGCCAGCATGGCCGTGGGGTCCCGCCCCGACAGCATCCCCACCACCGCCACGGTGTCCCCGGGCACCGAGAACTCCTCGGCCAGGGAGAGCCCGAGCGCCGTCATGCCGGCCACGTTGTGGGCGCCGTCGACCAGCAGGAGCGGGTGGCGCCCGAGCACCTCGAGCCGCCCGGGCACGCGGACCGAGGCGAAGGCGGCGTCGACCGCGTCGGGCTCCAGCGGGCGCCCGAAGAAGGCCTCGGCCGTGGCCAGCGCGCCGGCGGCGTTCCTCCCCTGGTGCGCCCCGTGCAAGGGGACCAGCACGTCGGGATAGCGACCCCCCGGCGTTTCCAGCGTGAGCAGCCGGCCGCCCACGGCCACCGCGTTGGACGCGCACCCGTAGTCCCGCCCGGCGATCCACACCGAGGCGGCACCGACGCGGGCGGCCCGGGCCTCGACGATGGACAGCAGCTCGGGCGCCGCCTCGCCCACCACGACGTGGCTGCCCGGCTCGATGATGCCGGCCTTGTCCTCGGCGATGCCCTCGAGGGTCGGCCCCAGGACGTCGGTGTGGTCGTAGCTGAAATTGGTCAGGGTGGCCACGGCGCCGTGCACCACATTCGTGCAGTCCCAGGTGCCGCCCATCCCGACCTCGATCACCATGGCGTCGACCGCCTCGGCGGCGAACCACGAGAGGGCCGCCGCGGTCAGGAGCTCGAAGCGGGTCGGGCGGTCGCCCACCATCGGTTCGAGCAGGGCCAGCTCGGACAGCGTGCCGGCGAACGACTCGTCGTCGATGGGCTCGGCGTTGCGGGCCAACCGCTCCGCCACCCGGTGCAGGTTGGGACTGGTGTAGGTCCCCACGCTCAGGCCCTGGGCCATGAGCAGCGCCGTCACCATGGCCGAGGTCGACCCCTTCCCGTTGGTCCCGGTCACGTGGACGGTCGGGATGGACTCCTGGGGGTCCCCCAGCAGCGCCATGAGGACGCGCATGCGGTCCAGCGTGGGCAGGGCCCGGCGGGTGGGCATGCCCGACTCGAAATCGATGTGGCCGTCCAACCAGGCCAGCGCCGCGCCGAGGTCGGCGAAGCCGGCGGACGACGCCTCCGGGACCACGCGGGCGCCCGTCAGGTCACGAAGCGGCGCGTCGGGAGCGCGACTTGGCCGGGGTGCCGCCGACCGGGACCAGCGTGGGCGCCACCCGGTCGAGGACCACCGCCCGGTCCACCACGCACCGCTGCACGTCGGAGCGGCTGGGCAGGTCGTACATCACCTCGAGCAACACCTCCTCGAGGATGGCCCGCAGGCCCCGCGCGCCGGTGCCCCGCAGCAGGGCCTGCTCGGCCACCGCCTCGAGGGCGTCGGAGGTGAACTCCAGCTCGACGTTGTCCAGCGCGAAGACGCGCTCGTACTGGCGGGTCAGCGCGTTCTTGGGCTCCACCAGGATCTGCACCAGGGCGTCCTTGAACAGCGGCGCCACGGCGCTCACCACGGGCAGGCGCCCGATGAACTCGGGGATCAGGCCGAACTTGATCAGGTCCTCGGGCAGCACGTGGCGCAGGATCTCGCCGTTGTCGCGCTCGCGCTGGTGCACCTCGGCCCGGAAGCCGATGCCCCGCTTGCCGATCCTGCCCTCGATCAGCTTGTCCAGACCGGCGAAGGCGCCGCCGCAGATGAACAGGATGTTGGTGGTGTCGATCTGGATGAACTCCTGGTGCGGGTGCTTGCGCCCGCCCTGGGGGGGGACCGAGGCCGTGGTGCCCTCGAGGATCTTGAGCAGGGCCTGCTGCACGCCTTCGCCCGAGACGTCGCGGGTGATGGAGGGGTTCTCGCTCTTGCGGGCGATCTTGTCGATCTCGTCGATGTAGATGATGCCGGTCTCGGCCCGCTTGACGTCGTAGTCGGCCGCCTGGATCAGCTTCAACAAGATGTTCTCGACGTCCTCGCCCACGTACCCCGCCTCGGTCAACGCGGTGGCGTCGGCGATGGCGAAGGGCACGTTGAGCATGCGGGCCAGGGTCTGCGCCAGCAGGGTCTTGCCGCAGCCGGTCGGCCCGAGCAGCAGGATGTTCGACTTGGCCAGCTCGACCCCGTCGTCCTGGGTGGGACCGGCCTGCACGCGCTTGTAGTGGTTGTACACGGCCACCGACAAGATCTTCTTGGCGTACTCCTGGCCGACCACGTAGTCGTTGAGGAAGGTGAAGATCTCCTTGGGCTTGGGCAGGTCCTCGAAGCTCAGCTCGGTGGTCTCGTCACGCTCCTCCGCGATGATGTCGTTGCACAGGTCGATGCACTCGTCGCAGATGTAGACGCCCGGCCCGGCGATCAACTTCTTGACCTGCTTCTGGGTCTTGCCACAGAAGCTGCACTTGACCAGGTCCCCGCCCTCGCCGAACTTTGCCACCCGGTCCCCTCTCGATCCGCTCGATCTCGCCGTTACGTGCCGGGTGCCTACGCGGCGCCGATGGCCTCGAGCGGCGCCATGGACCGGGCGGTGATGACCTCGTCGATCACGCCGTAGGTCACCGCCTCCTCCGCCGTCATGATGAAGTCGCGATCGGTGTCCTTGGCCACCTTCTCGTGCGTCTGCCCGGTGTCCTCGGCCAACATGCGCGTGAGCAGGTCACGCATGCGCAGGATCTCCTTGGCCTGCAGCTCGATGTCGCTGGCCTGGCCCTCCACCCCGCCCCAGGGCTGGTGCATGAGGATGCGGGCGTGCTGGAGGGCGAAGCGCTTGCCGTGGCTCCCCGCCGCCAGCAGGACGGCGGCGGCCGAGGCGGCCTGCCCGAAGCAGAACGTCGACACGTCGGGCTTGATGAACTTCATGGTGTCGTAGATGGCGAACAGGGCGGTGATATCGCCACCGGGCGAGTTGATGTAGAGGTGGATGTCCTTGTCGGGCTCCTCGGACTCCAAGAAGAGCATCTGCGCGCAGACGAGGTTGGCCACCGCATCGTCGACCGGGGTGCCGAGGAAGATGATCCGCTCGCGCAGCAACCGCGAGTAGAGGTCGTAGGCGCGCTCACCGCGGTTGGACGACTCGATCACGGTCGGAACCAGATAGTTGTAGGCCTTCATCGGTTCCCCCGCTGTCTGCATCTTCACTCGCTCTCCTCGCTCAGCTCGCCTGCGCCCTCTCCCGAGGCGTCCACCCTGAGGTCCTCCCTTGACATCGGGTTGCCCTCTTCATCGAAGAGATCCACGTGCTCCAGCAGCCACTCCAATGCCTTGCCCTTGCGCAGCTCCGAGCGTACCGCGCCGGTCCGGCCGGCCGTGTCAAGTTGGCGGCGCAACTCGGTCGGGGTGGTGCCCATCCGCTCCGCCATGGTGACTATCTCGGCATGGAGCTCGTCATCACTGAGCGTCAACTCCTCCGCCTCCACCAGGGCCCTGAGCGCCAGGTCGGCCTTGACGGCCGCCTGGGCGTCCACCCTGACGGCGCCCAGCAGCTCGTCCGGTGTCGTGCCTGTGGCCTGGAAGTACTCGGCCAACCCCAGCTTCTGGGCCTCCAGGCGGTGCTGCAGGTCGTGGAGCCGCTCGTTGACCTCCGCGTCGACGAGGACCTCGGGAACCGCCTCGTCGGTGACCAGCTCGGCCAGGGCCTCGATGGTCTTCTGGCGCAACGCCATCTGACTCTGCATCAGCTTCACGCGGCCGATCCGGGTCTCGATGTCCGAGCGCAGCTCGGCCACCGTCTCGAACTCGGAGCTCTCGGCGGCCCACTCGTCGGTCGCCTCGGGCAGCTTCTTGACCTTCACCTCCTTGACGAGCACCCGGAACGCGACGTTCTGCTCGGGCTCGTTGGGGTTGGCCGCGTCGAAGGCGAGGATGGCGCCCGCCTTGGCTCCGTGCAGCTCGGGATCGAGCTCGGGCACGACCGAGGCGGAGCCGACCTCGTAGAGATAGTCGTCGACGCCCACGACCTCGGCGCCGGACGCGTCGTTGCCGTGCAGGTCGATGGTGACGAAGTCGCCGTCGATGGCGGGACGATCCACGACGTCGAGCTCGGCGTCGTTCTCGCGCAGCCTGTCGATCTGGCTCTGGACCTCTTCCTCGCTGACGGAGAGACCGGGCAGGGTGACGTGCAGGCCGTCGTAGCCGGGAATGGCGACGACCGGCCGCACCTGGACGACGGCGTCGAAG
>JBKQIP010000180.1:0-5942 GCA_052148295.1 Acidimicrobiales bacterium | reverse complement strand
GTCCGGGTCGCGCCGGATCTGGCCCGGCCCCCGCGGACCCTGGTCGGTGGGCTCCGGTGACCCGGCCGCCCCCCCGGGGCCCCCGCCAGCGCGCGCTGGCGGTCGCCGCCCTGGGTGATGACCGGGTCATCGCCCTGCCCGGGACCGGGGGCTACCAGCTGGCCGCCCGCCTGGGCTCGTACCCCGCCCTGCTGGCGCTCAACGAACTGGTGCCGCCCGAGGGCCCCGACGACCGCGTGGTGGCGGTGGGTCGCCCGGCCGACGCCGTGGCGCTGAGCTCGGACTGGAGCCTGACCACGCGCCAGCTCACCGAGAGCGTCTGGCCCGGCCCGGTGGTCGTGGTGGTGGCGGCCCGCGACGACCCACCCGGCGGCCCCGACGGCGGGGCCTCGATCCGCCTGGCCACGCCGGCACCGCGGGCGGTGCGCCTGATCTGTCGGGCGGCGGGGCCGCTGGCCACCGTGGCGGCCCGGGTCGGCGGTTCGCCGCTGACCACGGCCGAGGGGGTGCGGTCGCACTACCACGCCGCCGTGGCGCTCGTGCTCGACGGCGGGCCGTGCCAGGGGCCCGGCCCGACCGTGGTCGACTGCCGGGTCTCCCCGCCCCTGGTGCGCCCCGGGGCGGTGCCCGAGGCTTACATCGACGCCGTGCTCCTCATGGCCGCGCGGCGCCGGAAGCGCTTCTGGTCCCGGTCCGCTCGAGGGCCGGCACCGAGCTGACCGACCGGCGCTCCTCCCAGTGGCTGCGACCCAGCGCCGCGAAGTAGCCGGGGCGGTCGGTCAGGGCGTAGGTGGACAGCCAGAGGCGCTTGAGGTGGCGCTTGTAGCCGTGGGCGTCGTCGTCCTCGTAGGCCGTGCGCCCGTGCAGCACGTGGTAGTTGTTGATGAACTGCATCTCGCCGGGCTGCAGGTCCATGTAGACGTTGAAGTCCGGGTCGTTGGCCAGCTCGGACACCCGGGCGATGGCGGCCCGGGCGGTGGCACCGAGTCGCGGCGCGTCGGCATGGCGCTGGGAGGCCAGGATGTACTGGGGGATGAAGCGCACGAAGAGCCGGCCCCCGTGCTCGGTGAAGCCCGGGACGCTGTAGAAGGGGCGAGCCCCGTCGGCCTGCTCCCCCCGCGTGTCATAGGGCAGCTCGTCGTAGAGGGCGGCGGCCAACTCGGGGGACTCCCGGACCATCTGGTTGTGGATGGCCACGGCGTTGGCCACGCAGGACAGTCCGCCGGTCCGGGCCGTCCGCAGGCAGAGGAGGCCCACCAGGTCCGAGCCGTCGGTGTGGTAGTCGAGCGCGATGCCGCCGAGCTCGTTGCCCCGCACGGTCGGGTCCGCAATGGTCTTGCCCTGATCGGTGACGTCGCCCAGCACGTGGCCGTGCTTGTTCTGGGCCCAGGGCTGGCCCAGGTGGAGCCCGATGCCCCAGTAGAGGAGTGTGAGGTCCTCGTCGGAGTACCCGGCCCCGAGCGCGCTGATGCGCATGAAGCCCCGTCCGTTCAGGAGGACGTCGACCACGTCGTCGAGCTTGGGGGCCAGCTGCTCCAGGGGGAAGTCGTCGCGGCCGATGTCGAGCGGATCGGTGCTCTTGGCCTTGGCCGTCTGCAGGGCGCGGTCGAGCTCGGCCTGGTCGGCGTCGGTGAGGCGCAGCGTCCACGCCTCGGGATCGGCCACGTCGGCCGCCCGCCATTCGGCCGCGGGTTCCAGCTGGTGGAGCTCCATCTGTGCCTCCCTCAGGTCCGTGATCGGGGATCGGGTTGGGGACCGCGCACGAGACGGCCCGGCAGGGCCCCGGTGCTCTCGCCGTCGCGGGCGATGACCGCACCGGCCACGATGGTGGCGCGGTAGCCCCGGGCCCCCTGCAGCAGGCGCTTGCCGCCCGCAGGCAGGTCGTAGGCCATGGTCGGTCGCTCGCAGCGCAGCGTGTCGAAGTCGATGACGTTGAGGTCGGCCCGCAGACCGGGCGCCACGACGCCGCGGTCGTGCAGACCGACGGCGCGGGCCGGCCGGCTGCTCAGCTGCTCGACCAGCCACGAGACCGGGAGGAGGTCCCGCCCCCGGTCGCGTCCCCAGTGGGCCAGGGCGTAGGTGGGGAAGCTGGCGTCGCTGATGATGCCGACGTGGGCCCCGCCGTCGCCGAGGCCGAAGACGGTGTCGGGGTGCACCATCATCTCGCGGCAGGCGTCGAGGTTGCAGTCGGCGTAGTTGGAGAAAGGGGCGAACAGGAACGAGCGGCCGTCGTCCTCCAGCAGGAGATCGAGGGCCAGCTCGTCGGGGTCCACGCCGCGAGCGGCAGCCAGCGCCGCCAGGCTGCGCTCGGGTGGCGGCTCGTAGTCGGGCCATTCACCCAGGGGGAACATCCGCTCGTAGTCGATCAACCGGCGGCCGCCGGGCGGGGCCTCCGCCACCAGCCGGGCCCGGAGGGCCGGATCCCGCAGGGCGCGCACCTGCTCGGCCAGGGGCCTCCCCGCCAGCGACCGGAAGGCCGGGTGGCCCGAGAACGGGTGAAAGCTGCTCTGCAGGCCGAGCAGCAGTCCCACCGGGCGGGGCGCCACCTGGGCCCGGATGGGCAGTCCGGCCGCCGCCGCCGCCTCGATCTTCTTGAGAATGTCGCGCCATGCGTCGGGGCGATGATGGCTCTGCGCCAACGAGATGGAGGTGGGCCGGCCCGAGTGCGCCACCAGATCGCGGATCATGTCGAACTCGCCGTCGAGATCGGGCGAGAAGTCCGAGATCAACTCGACCACCCCGCTGCCGGCGTCGGCCACGCCCGCCACGATCATCTCGAGCTCGTGGGCCGAGGCGCGGAGCGAAGGGGTGGGGTCCCCGGTGGCGGTGCGGTGGTTCAACGTGCGCGAGGTGGAGAACCCGATGGCACCGGCCCGCATGGCGTCGGCGGCCAGCCGGCGCATGGCCTGCGCATCCTCGTCGGTGGCCTCCTCGAGCCGGGCCGCCCGCTCACCCATGACGTAGAGCCGCAGCGCGCCGTGGGGCAGCTGGGCGCACAGGTCGATCTCATGGGCCCGGCCGTCCAGGGCGTCGAGATACTCACCGAACGACTCCCATTGCCAGTCGATGCCCTCGTCCAGCACCGCCCCGGGGATGTCCTCCACCCCCTCCATGAGGGAGATCAACCGGTCGTGGGCGTCGGCCCGCACCGGCGCGAAGCCGACGCCGCAATTCCCCATGACCACCGTGGTCACGCCGTGCCAGCTGGAGCTGCTCAACGAGGTGTCCCAGGTGGCCTGCCCGTCGTAGTGGGTGTGGATGTCCACGAACCCGGGCGTGACCAGGTGGTCGGTGGCATCGATCTCCTCGGCCCCGGGCGCGGTCACCGTCCCCACGGCCACGATCGTCCCGTCATCGACCGCGACGTCCCCGCGGACGGGGTCGGCTCCGAGGCCGTCGGCGATCAGTCCACCCCGGACGACCAGATCGTGTGCCATGGCTTCCCCTTCGTATTTAGTTAGTCCAGTCTAACTATGACCACGGGACGGGCCGGCTGTCAACCCCCCGGCGCCGGCGCGCCGAACACGTTGCCCAGCCGCTCCTCCCTGGTGCGGGCGTGGGCCTCGTACAGCGCGGCCAGCGACGACCGCAGCTCGTCACGGTTGACGCCGGGGATGAGCTCCTCCATCCGGTCGGCCAGGGCCGTCTCGAATTGCTCGACCCGGGCCCGCCCCGCCGCCGTCAGCTCGATCCGGCTGACCCGCCCGTCGGCCGGATCGATGGAGTCGGTGACCCACCCCTGCTGGCGGAGGCTCCCGATCATGGCGGACACGGTGGGCTTGGTCACCGCGTTGGCCGCGGCCAGCTCGCCGGCCCGCCGGGTCCCGCCCATGAGGTAGAGCAGGGTGCGGTACTGCGCCATGCTCAGGTCGCCCCGCCGGGCCACGTGCTCGAACTCCCGGTAGAGCGACACGACCAGGCGCACACCGGGTTCCCGTGGTTCGGGCATGCCCCACCATACGGGCCACCGGGCCGGCGGGCCGGCCGCACCGCGCTCGACCGCCCACCGGAGGACCGGCCACCGGAGGACCGCCCACCCGCCCGTCAGCGCAGCGTGAGGAGGCCGCCGGGGTCCAGGGTGCCCGAGCGCCCGATGCCCTCCTCGGCACACAGCTCACCGAGAGTGTCGGCGTCGGCGACGGTGGCCCAGGCCCGGACGTCGTCGGCGGTCCGGCAGGCCGCGATCCCCCGCTCGGGGTGGCCCTCGCGGTCGAAGACCACGGTGTAGGTCTCGATCCGCACCGGGCCCGTCGCCGCGGCGTCGACGCGGCACTGCGGCAGCGCGTCCACCGCGGCCTGCACGTTGCGCCAGGCGAAGCCGCCGGCCGGAGGCCGCGCGCCGTAGAGCCCCACCGAGTGCTTCGTGGCATACCACCCGAGGCCGGTCGCCATCCCCACGCCGGCCCGTTGGCGCAGCGCACCGACCACCTGGGCGATGCCGTGCGACGTGTAATTGTTGCCGGGTCCGCCGCCGAAGGTCAGGCCGCCGGTCAGGGTCAGCGGCCGGTCCGGGTCGTCCACCGGGAGCCCGAGCTCCCTGGCCGCCATCTGCACGGCGACGGGGAAGCACGAGTAGAGGTCGACCGGTCCGACGTCGTCGAGGGCGAGGCCGGCCAGCTCGAGGGCGGCCCGCCCGGCCAGGCGGATGGCGGGGGAGCGGTGCAGCTCGGGCCGGTGCGAGATGAACCAGTGGTCGTTGGCGTCGGCGCCGGCGAGGGGGAAGACCCAACGGTCCTCGGGCGCACCGGCCGAACGGGCGGCGTCGACCGAGCACACGATGTAGCCCGCGCCCTGGTCGACCTGCATGTTGGCGGTGCACAGCTTGGGGTAGGGGAAGGCGACCATGCGGTTGTCCGGCGAAGGCTGGGCGATCTCCTCCGCCGTGCGGGGGCGGCGGATCCAGGCGTGGGGGTTGGTGGCGGCCACCTGGCTGAAGCGTGACCAGATGGCGCCGATGCGCCGCGTGTGCTCGGCCAGGGTCCAGCCGTTGGCCGCCCGCAGGGCGTTCTCGAAGAGGGGGTAGGCGTGGATGGGCAGGACGATGCCGCGGGACATCTCGAGGTCGGTGGCCCCGGCGCGGTCGGCCCCGAACCGGGTGGGCTCGGGGGTGCCCTCGGGCGGCTGGCTGACCCAGGCGGGGGCCGCCCGGGCCGGATCGCGCCGCGCCCGGGTCCGGGTGTACATCGCCTCGCCGCCGGTGACCAGGACCACGTCGAGGTCCCCCGCCGCGATGGAGCGGCAGGCGTCGTGCATCAGGGCCTGGGGCGTGTTGCCGCCGACGGCCGAGAGCATGAGCTCCGGCGGCAGGGTGTCGTCGGTGAAGCCGAGCCGCTCGGCCACCAGCAGGGCCGGATTGGCCGGGTGCCAGCCCAGCGGCGCCACCACGCGGATGCTCCCGGCGCGTCGGACGAGGGCGTTCCCGGCCGCCGCCGTCCCGCCCGGGGCGGCGCCGTCGCAGTCCTCGGCCGCCGCCCGCAGGGCCCGGACCATGAGGTCGAGCGGCTCGGGCCGGTCGGCCGGTTCGCCGCCGGGATCGGGGTGGATGGTGACCTGTCCCACACCGACGACCACGGGGGTGCGGGGGTCGAGCGCCATGGGAGGGTGAGCGTACCAACGACGCCCCGAGGGGTCCCCGGGGCGTCGGTAGACTGCGGGCAATGCGCGCCGCGGGTTCGGATCACGCCGGGTTCTCCGCCGGGGTTCTCCGCCGGGGCCACGCCGGCGGCCGGGCCGCAGGCCGACCACAGGGAAGGGACCTCATGACCACGCTGGACGCCGCCCTGGCGGCCGACCCCGAAGTGGCCGGGCTCATCCATCAGGAGGAGCATCGCCAGCAGAGCACGCTCCAGCTCATCGCCTCGGAGAACTTCACCACGCCCGCCGTCCTGGCCGCGTCGGGCTCGGTCCTGACCAACAAGTACGCCGAGGGGTACCCGGGCAAG
>JBKQIP010000179.1:0-46915 GCA_052148295.1 Acidimicrobiales bacterium | reverse complement strand
GATCGTCGCGGAGCACGGTCCAGGCAAGTTCATCGGCGAGCTCAACCTGCTCACCGGAATGCGCGTCTTCGTGTCCGCCCGCGTGGTGGAGCCTGGTGAGGTGATCGTGGTGCCACGGGACGCGCTCCGCCGGCTCATCGCCACCGACCCCGGGCTCGGTGACACGATTCTGGTCGCACTCATGGCCCGGCGCGCGGTTCTCCTCAGCGGCGCGTCCTCCTCCACCCGGATCATCGGGTCCCGCTTCTGTCCGGACTGCCAGCGGCTGCGCGAGTTCGTGGCTCGCTGCGGTATCCCCTACGAGTGGCTCGACCCGGACAGCGATCCCGCCGTGGACGCCCTTCTGGAGCAGTTCGCCATCGACCCCGGCGAGCTGCCGGTCGTCATCACCTCGGGATCGGTCCTGCGGCGCCCCACGCCCGGCTCTCTGGCCGAGTACCTGGGCCTCACGGTGCAGAGCCTGCCCGACCGCTGCTTCGACCTGGTCGTCGTGGGCGGCGGTCCGGCCGGACTCGCCGCGGCGGTCTACGGCGCCTCCGAGGGTTTGCGCACCCTCGGCGTTGAGATGACCGCGCCCGGTGGGCAAGCGGGGGCGAGCTCACGGATCGAGAACTACCTCGGGTTTCCCATGGGCATCTCCGGTACGGATCTCACCCAGCGGGCCGTGATCCAGGCCGAGAAGTTCGGAGCCAATCTCACCGTCCCCTGCACGGCGGAGTCCCTTCACGACCAAGCCGGACATCTGGTGGTCCGACTGAGCGACGGGAGCGACGTGGCAGGGCGGGCCGTGATCGCGGCGACGGGCGCCGCCTATCGCCGACTCGAGGCATCACGACTGAGCGACTTCGAAGGAATGGGCGTGTACTACGCCGCCACCGAGATGGAGTCACGGATGTGCGGAGTCGCACCCGTCGTCATCGTCGGCGGCGGCAACTCGGCGGGGCAAGCGGCGATCTTCTTGAGCCAGAGCGGTGTGCCGTGACGCTGGTCATCAGGGGGCCGGACGTGACAAAGAGCATGTCGCGCTATCTGGTTGAACGCATCGAGGCAGATCCTCACATCACGCTGCGCACGCGCACGACGGTTGTCGCCCTGGAGGGAGGAGAGACCCTGCAGGCCCTGCGCCTGCGGGGACCCGAGGGCGAAACCGTCGTCGACTGCGCCGGACTGTTCTCCTTCATCGGAGCCGATCCTTCCTCGGGTTGGCTGTCTGGCTGCGCAATGCTTGACGAACGAGGCTTCGTGCTCACCGACCTCTCGCTGAGCCCCGATCAGCTCGATGAGGGCTGGGCGACGCTCGGGCGGTTCCCGTTACCGTACGAGACCAGCCATTCGGGCCTCTTCGCCGTCGGCGATGTGCGATCGGGATCGACCAAGCGGGTGGCGGCGGCCGTCGGCGAGGGCTCGGCGGCGGTGCGATCGGTCCATCAGCACCTTGCCTTTTCCGTAGGGTGAGGCCGATCGAGCGACGTGCGGCCACCGCTGCAGGCCCGGGTCGCCGCGTCAGGCATCCAGTGCGTAGAACAGATTGGCCACCGTCTGGTAGTAGTCGGGTCCGACCTCTTCGCCCTGGGCGTAGCACACGAACAGCAACGGCAAGTTGTCCGGATCCCGTCCGCGCAGGAGTTCCCTCCCGCCCTCACCGATGCGCCGGCGGGCGGTAAAGAGGTCACGGCCGCGCAGCACGGACTCGACCCGATCGAGCTCGGTGGTCGAACCAACGTTGAAGGTGACCGACCGCAGGCCGAGCGACTGCTGGCCATGGCGAGTCGGGCGCGTGCCCCGCGTTTCACGCAGGATCAGCACGACGGATGCGGGGGACATGCCTCCAATGACCGCAACTGCGTCCGCACGAACGATCTCCTCGAAGGGACCGATCTCCCGGTAGAAGGCGATGGATCGATCGAGGTTCTCCACGGCGACCAGGTTGGAACGAATCGCCCACGGCGGTGCGACGTCATCAGGCACGGTGTGGCCTCCGTAGTCCTCGAGGGTCTTCTCCAGCGAGAGAATCAGGTCGTCCCAAGCGTAACCGTCATGGTCTCGCGTCTGCCCGGAGGGCGTTTCACCCGTGGGTGGGGGAGACGAGTCCCGGCTGGGGAGCGCCGGCGGCACGGCCCGAGCCAGGGGGAACCCCGTCGTCCCCAAATCCGAGGCCATTAGTCTCGGAGTCGGCCAACGCAAGGGAGGAAAACGTGAGGCACATCAAGCTCGGCGGCCTGGAGGTGTCCCGCATAGGGCTGGGAGCGATGGGCATGTCGACCGCCTACATCGACGCCAGTGTCGATGAGGCCCAGTCCATCGAGACGATCCACTGCGCCCTGGGTCTGGGTGTCACCTTCATCGACACCGCCGAGGTCTACGGCCCGTACACGAACGAAGAGCTCGTGGGGCGCGCCCTCAAGGGTCGACGGGACCACGTCGTTCTCGCCACCAAGTTCGGCATGATCTCGCACATCGGCAGCGGTCCCGCACACCTCGACAGCTCCCCGGACAACATCCGATTCGCCGTCGACGGGTCGCTTCGCCGGCTCGACACCGACTACATCGACCTCTACTACCAGCACCGCGTCGACCCCACGACGCCCATCGAGGAGACCGTCGGCGCCCTGGCGGAACTGGTGGCGGAGGGCAAGATCCGGCACATCGGCCTGTCCGAGGCTGCTCCCGAAACGATCCGCCGCGCCCATGCGGTCCATCCGGTCACGGCCCTGCAGTCCGAGTACTCGTTGTGGACCCGGGACCCCGAGGCCAACGTGTTGCCCGTCTTGCGCGAACTCGGTATCGGGTTCGTTCCCTATTCGCCTCTGGGTCGTGGGATGCTGACCGGCACCATCCGGTCCCTCGACCAGCTCGATGCCGCCGATTTCCGACGGTCGAACCCACGGTTCACCGAGGGAAATTTCGACGCCAACCTGGCAAGCCTGCAGGAGGTCGAGGCGATCGCCCGGGACGCGGGAGCGACGCCGGCGCAGGTGGCGTTGGCCTGGCTGCTGGCGCAGGGTGACGACATCGCACCGATCCCAGGCACCAAGCGGATCTCTCGGCTCGAGGAAAACGTCGGCGCCGATGCGCTGCAGCTGACGCCCGATCAGCTGTCTCGGCTGGACGCCCTGCCCCCGGCGGTGGGTGACCACCACAACGAGCAGCAGATGCGCATGATCGAACGCTGATCGTCCACCGGTGGCGGCACGCCGCCTCGGCTCGGAGCGCTCCGGTCACCGCCGGACGAGCGCCTGATCGGGTCGGACCACGGTGAGGAGCGCCCTCGTGTGGTCAAGGACCGGCTCTTCTGCGGTCCTCGAAATCCCCTTCGTCGACTCAGGTGCCCTGGCGGGCCTCGTCGACGGTGAGTTCCGCCGCGGGGTCGGCCTCGAGGCGATCGTCGGGAATTGGTTGCCCACTGCGAACCGAAAAGCCGTAGGTGCCATCTTCGAGACGCCGTTCCGCCCGGTCGATGGCGGCCAACCTTTCCTGGAGCTCCGTCTTGACCGATTCGTCAGTGCCTTCCTTGGTCAGCGGTTCGGCCGAGTCGTACATGTCCCCGGACTGATTGGCGGCGGTTCGGTCGTCCCCGCCGACCTCCTCCATCTCCGCCAGGAGCTGCTCGACATGGAGACGCTCGGTGTGGAGCAACGCTCTGGCCTTCGCCTCTTCCATGAGTGCTCGCAATCCTGGTTGGATCCCCCCGGAAATCCTAGATGGGTGAGAGGCGGCTCGTCACACCCTGAACCGCAGGTCGCGGTGACCCGAGTGACGCCTGTATCCGGCACCCCCGGTGACGGACGCGTCTCTCAGGGTGGCGTATCGGGGTGCGGCGGGTCGCACATGACGGCCGTTGTTCTTTCCCCTACGGTTGACCCCTACGTCGCAGGAGGTGCACACATGACGAATTCCCTCCATCCGGAGGTTCCACCGAGTGGAACCGGTTGCGTGGAGTGTCTCGAGGCTGGTGGTTGGTGGCTACACCTACGACGGTGCGTGGAGTGTGGCCACATCGGGTGCTGCGACAACTCGCCCGGCCAGCACGCCACCGCGCACGCGGGCTCGTCGGGTCACCCGGTCATCTGCAGCTTTGAGCCGGGCGAAGACTGGTTTTGGAACTACCGGACCAACGAATACATGGAAGGGCCTCGCCTCGCACCCCCGCAGCACCGTCCCTCGACCAACCGGTGCCGGGACCGGCCGGACGGGTCCCGGCCAACTGGCAGGATCTCTTGGTGGGCTCGTGACGAGCTATGGGGCGCGACTCACCCTGTCGATGCGGTGATCGGGCGCTTCGCTGACTACGACGTCGGGGCAGCCTGGGCGGCAACGCAGCCCCGGGGACCCGATCGCCGAACCGACCCCTCGACCACCTCACCCGCCGTGGTGCGGGCCCAGCATCTTGACCGGTGCGCCGGTTAACTTGGATCAAAGATCGATGTGGTCCGGGGGACATGCTGAGCGACGAGAAGATCCTGATCACCGGGCCGGCAGGACGGATCGCCTCGGCCCTGGTCCGCCCGCTGGCCGCCGACAACGAGGTCTGGGGGATCGCCCGGTTCTCGGACCCGGCGGCCAAACAGCGGGTCGAGGAGCTCGGCGTCACCACGCTGACGGCCGACCTCGCCGAGGGCGACTTCGGAGACCTCCCCGACGACTTCACGTACCTGCTGCACCTCGCCGCCGACTTCAGCGCCGATGATCACGAGCGGGCCCTGCGGGTCAACGCCGAGGGCACCGGATTGCTGCTCCAGCACTGCCGTCGGGCCAGGGCGGCGCTCGTGATGTCGACGGTCTCCGTCTACAAGCCGCACCCCGATCCGTGGCACGCCTTCGCCGAGAGCGATCCGTTGGGTGACGCGATGGTGCCGGGCCAGGCGCCCTACTCCATCTCGAAGATCGCCCAGGAGGCCGTGGCCCGGTACTGCGCTCGCGCCTTCGACCTGCCCATCACCATCGCCCGGATGGGTTCGGCCTACGGTCGGCAGGGGGGGCTGCCGGCCTGGCATCTCCAGGCGATCGCCGCCGGGCAGCCGGTGGCCACCCGGTGGGACCCGATGCCCTACAGCCCGATCCACGACGACGACATCGCCGGGCAGCTCGAACCCCTGCTGGCGGCGGCGTCGGTGCCGGCGACCATCGTGAACTGGTGCGGCGACGAGCCGGTCAGCGTGCAGGAGTGGTCGGCGTACTTCGGTGAGCTGCTCGGCGTCGAGCCCGACGTCGTGGTGACCGAGGTGCCGGGCGCATCGATCGGTTCGGTCGGGGATCATCGCCGGCGGGCCGCGGTCACCGGGCCGTGCGCCGTCGGCTGGCGTGACGGGTTCCGCCGCCTCACGGAGCAGTTCGTGCGCGATCGCATCAGCCCGTGACCGGTCGGTTCCCCACGTGCGACGCGCTCCTGGCCCAGGCGTCGAGCGAGGCGGGGCTGGCCGACTTCGGGCCCGGCGACTTCCGTGAGGGCCTCGGGGTGCTGCTCCAGAGCCTCGAGCGCGACGGCGACCTGAGTCCGGAGGGTGCCGAGCGTGTGACGGCCGATCTGCGGCGGCGGCTGGTCAACCGGCTCGAGGTGGAGGCGTGGTACCGGGATCGACCCGAGATCGAGGACCTGGCGATCCGGGGGCCCGTCGACATCAACGGCCTGCCGCGCAGCGGCACGACGGCCTTGGCGAACATGCTGTCGATCGACCCGCAGTTCCGCTGCCTGCGGGGATGGGAGCAGGCCAAGCCGTGCCCGCCGCCCACGCCGGCAGGCGAAGCGACCGACCCGCGCCGGCTCCAGGCGTTGGCCGACCAGGCGCAACTCTCGCCGGAGCTGAAGGCGATGCACCTCTACGACGTCGACGCCACGATGGAGGACACCGAGGTGCTGGGCATGGCCTTCCACGGCCAGCAGTACACGCTGCCCGTGTACGGCTATCACGCGTGGTGGCGCGAGACGGATATGGTCGACACCTACGCCTACCACCGGCGGGTGGTGAAGCTGCTCCAGTCGCAGCGGCCGCCGGAGCTGTGGTTGTTCAAGGCGCCCCACCACAACTTTCATCTCGAGGCGATGGTCGAGTCCTACCCCGACGCCCTGTTCGTCGTCACCCACCGGGACCCGGTCAAGGCCGTCCCGTCCTGGGTCAGCATCGTGTCCGCCATCCTCCCGCCCTCGGCCGGTGAGCGGGACCTCCACCGCCTGGGCCGGGAGGCGGCCGAGCACCTCCGGGTCGGCGTCGAGCGCGGCATCACCGCCCGACACCGCCTCGGAGAGGAGCACTTCTTCGACGTTCACCATCGCGCCTTCGTCTCCGACCCCTGGGGGACCGTCGAACGAATCTACGGGTTCCTGGGCCTCGACCTTCGACCCGGCGTCGAGGGGGCCTTTCGGGTGTGGCTCCGCACCAACCGCACCGGCGCCCACGGGACCCACCGCTACACCGCGGAGCAGTTCGGGCTGACCGACGCGCAGCTTCGCCGCGACTTCGCGTTCTACACCGATCACTTCGACATCGAGCTGGAGACCTGATGACCTCACCCCACGCGTTGCCCAGCTGGTCCGACCAGATGCGCGCCCTCGACCGGGTCGGCCCCAACCTCCTGGCGAGATGGCGCCCGGACGGCGCGACGGAGGCCGAGGAGCAGGACATGAACAAGCTCGTCTTGTCGATCCTGGCCGAGGGCTACCTGTGCCGCGTCTACACCGACGCCCGCCGGCCGGTCTTCATGCCGCTGTGGAACTACGCCTTCAACCAGGGTGGACCGGACCCCGACTACGTGTACTCCACCGCCGAGATCGACCCCGTCGGCACCTACCGCGTCTCGGGCTACCGGGGCACCTCCCGCTTCGTGGAGATCACCCAGCAGGCCTTCGACATGGTGAGCCCGGTGATGATGAGCGCCGGCAAGACCGTCAACCGCACGCTCGATCTCGACGACCTGACCATGGGCAACGACGGCTCCTTCAGCGTGGTGGTCAGCGCCGTGCGGCCGGGCGACCACACGGGCGACTGGTGGGAGCTGGACTCCAACGCCCATCGGCTGCTGATGCGCCGGTGCTCGTGTGACTGGACCCACGAGGTCGATGCCCGGGTGGCGATCGAGCGCCTCGACGATCCCGGCGGCGACATGAGCCCGGCGGAGATCGGCCGCCGGTTCTCCGAGCTGGCCGAGTGGATCGAGGGGACGATCGAGTTCGACATGCAGCTCGTTCGGTACTACCGGGAGCACCACGGGGTGAACGAGTTCAAACGGTCGCAATGGATCGATGACAAGGGCGGACTGCCGAGGCAGGCCTACTACGACGGCATCCACGAGATCGACGACGACGAGGCGCTGATCCTCGAGACCGAGCTTCCCGAGTCCTGCCGCTACTGGCAGGCGCTGGTCGGCGACGACCGCTTCTGCACCGTCGACTGGGTGAACCGCCAGTCGAGCCTCAACGACACCCAGGCCCACATCGACGGCGACGGCCGGTTCCGGGCCGTCATCTCCCGCCGGGATCCCGGCGTCCCCAACTGGCTCGACAAGGGCGACTACCCGTGGGGGATCATCCAGATGCGGTGGAACCTCGCCAGCAGCTACCCGGACCCCACCATCACGAAGGTCCCCTTCGCAGAGCGGCGCGACCATCTCCCGGCCGACACGCCCACGGTCACGCCGGAGGAGCGTCGTGCGCATCTCCGGCGTCGCCGCGAGGGAGCGCAGCTCCGGCGGATCTGGTAGGCCGGTGACCCGCCCGCTGTTCGAGCAGCCATGGCCCGCGGGCGACTACCGCCTCTTCCAGCTCGGGTTCGTGGTCGTCGACCTGATCGACGCCGCTGGCCGCTGGGCCGAGGTCTTCGGCATCGGCCCCTTCCACGTCCTTCCGCCCCGCGCCGTCGAGTGCACCCATCGTGGCGGTCCCACGTCGACCATCGAACTGCAGGTCGGCGTGGCCCAGGCCGGGCCGGTACAGATCGAGCTGATCGAACAGCACGGCCACGCCCCGAGCATCTTCGTCGACCACGTCCGGACGGGACGAGGCAGTCTGCACCAGCTCTGCACGATCACCTCGGACTTCGAGGGGAAGAAGGCGCACTACCACCGGCTGGGATACGAGGTGGCGACGGAGCTCCTGAGCCCGGGTCCTCGGGTCGCCTTCATCGACACCCTTGCCGACTTCGGCTTCTACACCGAGGTGGTGGAGTCACGAGCCTCCTTTCTGGACCAGCTCACCGCCATCGCCCGCACCTGCGCGCACTGGGACGGCACCGATCCCGTGCGCCTGCTCACCCGCGACGGCTACCGGACACCGTGACCGGGTCGACGACCAACCAGGGGCAGGCGCCGCTCCATGCGGCGAGGCTCGCTTCCCTCGACGAGTTGCTGCGCGTCCTCGACCTCCAACCCAGCGGGACCGACCGGTTCAGTGCCGCCGGCGAGCCCGGCCAGTTCCCCCGGACCTTCGGCGGCCAGCTCCTCGCGCAGGCGCTGGTGGCCGCCGGCGCCACCATCGAGGGAAAGGTGCCCGCCTCGCTCCACGCCAACTTCGCCGCGCCAGGCACACCCATCGAGCCGGTCAGCCTCGAGGTGCGCCGGGTCGGGGACGGCCGAGCCGTGGCGACCCGGGACATCTCCCTCCGACAGGGTCAGCGAACCCTGCTCACCATGATCGCCTCCTTCCACGACGGGCCTCTGACCGCGCCCACGGCCGGCGGCCCCGCCGCGGCGCCCGGCCCGGCCGGCCTCCCCACCCTGCAGGACTGGGTCGCGCACGCGCCCGAGGCCGTCGGCCCGTCCGCGCGCAGCTGGATCGACCATCCGCCCCCCATCGAGATCCGGATCGCTGAAGCACCGGTCTTCCTGGGTGGGGCCCAGACCACCGGATCGCGATCGCACTGGATGCGGCTCGCCCGCCCGGTCACCGGCGACGCGTCGCTGCAGGCGGCGCTGCTCGCGCACGCCAGCGACTACCTCCTGCTCGACATGGCCTTCCGATCCCATCCGGTGCCCTTCGTGTCGGGGCGTCTCACCGGGGCGAGCCTGGATCACTCCATCTGGTTCCACCGCCCCGTGCGGTTCGACCGGTGGCACCGGTACCACCAGGAGACCGTCGCCCTCACCGGCGAGCGGGGGTTGGTGCGTGGTGCCATCCACGACGAAGACGGCCACCTGATCGCCAGCACGGCGCAGGACGTCCTGGTCCGTGTCGCCGACGAGAAGGGAGTCCGCGGGCCAGGCTGAGCGACGCCCGAGGGCACAACGGCCCCGCGGGCCCCATTCAACGCACCGCGTCACCCACCACCGAGCACGGCTGCGGCGACGCGGCGGACTCGTTCAGGGTCGGCGATCACATCGACCTCGGCGACCCTGCCGCCGGCGACGGTGAAGGCGACCGACCACCGGTGCGGCCCGTCGGGGGGCGGGTGCTCCCACGTCTGTTGGCCTGCGCCCTCTTGGCCTCCGCGTGCGCCGCTTCGGCCAGCCGCTTGATGGTGGCGAGCCGCCGGTCCCATTGGGCGGCGAGGTCGGCCATGCTGCGCGTGGCCTGGTCCAGACGGTCGGCCTCGACCCGGTAGAGAACCTCCCGACCCTGTTTGCGCCGCCCGATCAACCCGGCCTGTTCGAGCACGACCAGGTGCTTGGAGACGGCCTGGCGGGAGAAGGGCACGTGGCCGGCCAACCAGCTGGCACTGACCTCACCGTTGCTGACGAGGAGGTCGAGCACCCGGCGACGAGAGGGGTCACCGATGGCCGACCACAACTCGTCGTCGGTCTGCGTCGTCATCTCGAGGGCTTGGCCAGCACGCCGGCCAGGCGGTCCAGGAACTCGGCCCAGCCCTCCCGGTGCTCGTCGGCATAACGCTGCCTCTCCGCGTCGGGCCAGTCGCGCCCCTCATGGCCGCTTTCGGCCACCCGGAGACGGGTCCGCTCGTCGCCCTCGGGCGTGAGCGTGAACTCGACCAGCATCGAGTTGCCCGCCACCGGCTCCTCGCCGCGGGGGTGGTTCCCGCGGAACGAAAAGCGAGTCGGTGGATCGACGGTCTCCACCAAGACGGGGCCGCCCTGGTCGCCGAACTCCATGTAGCCGCGCGCGCCGGGTTCGACCACGAGGTCCACCCGGTCGGCGAACCACCGGCTCATCTGGTCGGGCTCGGTGATGGTGCGCCAGACCACCTCCACCGGTGCCTCGATCAGCACCTCCCGCTGAATGCCCAGGTCTGCCATCCGTCTCCGGTCCCTCCCGGCCCGGGTCGTCGGCTCGGGCCGCCGCCGCGGGCAGCGCTCGCTCCCACTCTCCAACTGCAACCCACAGTAGCAGGTCAGGGACGAACCTGCAACTATTTGTTGCAAGTCCCCCGTTCATGTGCTACCTTTAGTTGCACAGCGAAATCTCGATCCCTCGGGCGCCTAGAACGCCCGACGGCGACGGTCGGGGAACGAAGGCTTCCCGCCGAGACTGGCATCACCCCAACCCGGCAACTCGACGACTGGAGGCAAGACCATGGCGGCACCCATCGACCAGGAGACGAGCTTCACCTACACGACCTACATCGAGGCCCGGCGCGAGCGGGTCTGGCAGGGACTCACCGACCCCGCCCTCACGCAGCGCTACTGGCGGCACCAGAAGGCCGGTCCAAAGACCTTCCGCTCGGACTGGCGGAAGGGTTCGACCTACGACTTGGCGCACGACGAAGTCGGTCTCGTCGTGCGCGATCCCGAACAGGTGATCCTCGAGTCCGATCCCCACCGCCGGCTGGCCTACACCTGGCACACCTTCACGCCCGAGTGGGCCGCCGAGGTCGGCATGGACGACGCGACCGCGGACGCCTGGCGGGCCGAGCCCCGTTCCCAGGTGGCCTTCGACCTCGCGGATGTCGGGCACGGTGTGGTCAAGCTCACGGTCGTCCACGACGGCTTCGAGCCGGGTAGCGACGTTCGCCGGGCCATCGGCGAGGGCTGGCCGGCGGTGCTGGCCAGCCTGAAGACGCTGCTCGAGACCGGGACGGCCCTGCCGGGGACCTAACTGGGGACGGGACCGAAGGCTGGCCGCACCGGACGTCAGGCCGGTGCGCCTCGGGATCCCGGGGCTCCTCGCCAGCGGACCACGTCCAAGGTCGCCAGCACGTCCGGGTCGGCGATCAGCTCGACCTCGCGCACCCGGCCGGCCTCGACGTGGAACGCGAAGGCGACCTTGACCGCCCCGGCCATGAACCAGGCGGCGCCGGGGTCGCCGTCAATGGTGACCGGTGCCGCACCCTGGGCGCCGTCGAAGCGAGCGGCTACGGCGGCCGCGCCGTCGTACACCGCATCCGCACCGGTTCGCTGCCCGACCAGGTCGGCCCGCATGACGGCGTCGGGCGCGAGCAGCGCCAGCAGGGTCGTGAGGTCCCCGCCGCGGGCCGCGGCGAGGAACGCGGCAACGACGCGGCGGCTCTCGGCCCGCGCCGCCCGCGCCGCGACGGGCTCCGGTGCGCCCTGCACCTTGCGCCGCGCCCGGCTCGCCAGCTGGCGTACGGCGGTACCCGAGCGCCCCAAAATGGCGCTGATCTCGTCGAAGGGATACCCGAAGACATCGTGGAGGACGAACGCCGCTCTCTCGGCCGGCGCCAGGGATTCGAGGACGACCTCCATCGCCCCACCGATCCGCTCGGCGAGCAGCGCGTCCGCCGCCGGGTCGACCGGTGCGGCGGCGGCGGGCGCCTCGACCTCGACACCCGACCTGGTCCGCCGTTTGCGCAGGTGATCCAGGCACAGCCGCGTGACGACGGTGGTCAGCCAGGCGGGCAGGTCGTCGACGTCGTCGGTGCGGGAGAGGCGCAGCCAGGCCTCCTGCAGCACGTCGTCCGCATCGGCTCGCGACCCGAGAATCCGGACGGCGATCGCCGTCAGCCGGGGTCGCTCGGCGTCGAAGTCGGTCGCGTCCACGGTGCTCACATGCTGCTGACGTGCATCATCCCCGGGATGTGACCGGCACGCTCGTCGTCCGCTCCGCCGACCGGGGCCCGTCGCCCCAGAGGAGCAGATCACCCGGCGCAACGCACGGCGGGACCGGCACCAGGGGGGATCGCCGCCGCCATGGAACCGTCCGGATCATGCTCCCCGGTCCTCGGGTCAGGTGCGCCACTCGGCCCGGCTCGACCCGCGAGGAACGAGGAGGGGGTCGGGCCAGGCCGGTGGTGTGTGCGAGAAACGCACGGGTGGGGCGAGCATGTGGACGTCGCCGAGCGGGCTGGGGGCGTCATAGGGCAGGGGCTCGCGCAAGCGGTGCTCCTCGTCGGAGCCGGCGAGCGCCGGGTCGACCAGGCCGAGCGATCCGCACCACATCGCGGTCCTCGTGAGGTTGACGGTGACGTGCCACGAGCCGCCCTCGGTGGCGCGCCTGACCAGCGCGGCCATGGCACCGATGGCACCCATGTAGCCGGTGACGTAGTCGTTGATCAGAACGGTGACGGGAAGCCGGGGCTCGGCGGCGCCGCCCTCGATGGTCATGAGACCCGAGGCGGCGGAACCGTTCATGTCGAACCCCCCGCGTCCGGCCCACGGTCCGCTCGTGCCGTAGCAGTTGACCGAGACGTACACCAGGCCGGGGAGCCGTTCCGCCAGTTCCCGGGGATGGAGCCCGCGACGCTCGAGCGCACCCAGTCGGTGGTTGTTGACCACGACGTCGGCCCCGGCCAGGAGCGTGGCGGCCCGGTCCCGGCCGGCCGGACGGTCGAGGTCGACGTAGGCGCTGCGGGAACCGACGTTGGCCTCGGCGTAGATGAACTCGTGCTCGTAGTCGTTGGGTCGGGTGGCGCCGAGCACGTCCGCCCCGTGCTCGGCGAGGGTCCGGCCGACGGCGGGACCGGCCACGGCATGGGTGAACGACAGCACGCGGATGCCGTCGAACGGGCGCGCCGCCGGTCCGAAGCCGCGCGCCGGCGCGTCGCCGATGCGCTCGAGGCCGATGACCGGTTGGGCGGCCAGCCGCGCTCCCTGCTCGTGGGCCAGCCACTCGGCCGGGGTGCGCACGATGCAGACCGGCAGGCCCGCGGCGTTCGCCCGCTCCTCCAGATCGCCGGCGTCCCAGGTGGCCACCGCCGCGGCGACCTGGGCGGCGTCGGGCGGCACCTCCAAGAAGCGGCACCACTTGGCGGCCAGATGGGGGTAGACGCCCGAGGCCATGACCCAGCGGCCGTCCGCCGTGCGGTAGGGCGCCACCAGGAACGGATTGTCGACCACCAGCGGATGCGGGGCCGCCTCCCCGTTCAGCGTCGGGTGCCAGAAGGCGCCCGGATTGATGGTGTGGACGGCCTGACGCAGGTCGAGGTGGAGGTCCTGTGCCGGCCCGCCCCGATGGCGGTGCAGGGCGACGGCCGCCACGGCGCCCGCCATGAGCGGGACGCCGATGGACGCCCCGAGCCGGTGCGCGGCCGGCACGATCGGATCTTGTCCGGCGAACGAGACGGAGGCTCCGGCCTGTGCCCGGGAGAGACCGACGACGGCGAGCAGGTCGTCGAGGGGGTCCAGCGGATCGAAGCCGGCCCGCTCCGGTGCGTGCCCGGCCGGAGGGCTGGCCGTGCCCGGCGTGCTCATCGCTCCCCGTGGCGCGGCGCTCATGGACGGGCACCGGCTTCGGGTGCCATGACGGACTCGGCCGGCACCGAGAAGTGCCGGAGCAACGCCGTCACGGCTTGGGACCCCAGGTCCGCGTGCGCGACCGCGCCAGCGGCGGTGTCGGTCAGTACCTGGATGTCGCTCCCTTCGCCGACGGCGACGATCATGCGGGCCAGCTCGTCCACCGGAAGGGTGGGGATGCGTCCCGCCCCTTCGAGCGCCTCGGTCACCAGGACGGCGAGCTCCGAGCGGACGCGCCGCTCGTGCTCGACGAGGCGTTGCGCCACGTCCGGCCGGCGGATGGCGTGCAGGGAGAACTCCACGGAGACGAGCGTCCATTGCCGGTCCACCACGAGACCTGGGTCTCGGGTTGGCGCCCCGGGCGCGGCGGACAGGCCGGCACCGGTCGACATGGCCCGGCGGATCCACTCGGCCCGGCGCGCCCAACTGCGGTCGAGGAGCGCCAGGAACAGGGCGTCCTTGTTGGCGAAGTTCGAATAGAAGGCACCCTTGGTCAGCCCGGCCCGGGTGCAGATGTCGGGTATGGAGGTCGCTCCGTAGCCCTGCTCGGCGAACAGCTCCATGGCGGCATCGAGCAACGCGGTGATCGTGACCGGCCTGCGCTTGGTCATCCCTCGTGGCATGGGGCCAGTCTATCGGATTCTGATCAGTATGCAATACCGATCGGAATATTCGAGTGACCGGGCGGGATCGAGGTCCCGCGCCGGGTTGTCCGATAGTAGCCGATCGGCTAGTCTGGGGCCGCGGAATTCGCGGATTCCGGAGCGGTCCCGAGTGACCGGTCGGTCGCCAGCGGACTCGTTGGACCCAGCCGAGCGTCGTCACTCGGGACCCACGGTCCGAGCGGGAAGAATGAGGGTCGGGCGGACGGCACGGCGCTCCTTCGGAGAGGAGATCATGCGATGACCATGAAGACCGATGTCTATTACGACCCGTACGATCGAGAGATCGACGCGGATCCCTATCCCGTCTACCGCCGGCTCCGGGCGGAGGCACCGCTCTACTACAACGAGCAGCACGACTTCTTCGCCGTCAGTCGATTCGACGACGTCCAGCGTGGGCTCGTCGATCGGGAGATCTTCAGCTCGGCTCGGGGCTCGGTACTCGAATTCATCAAGGCCAACATCGAGATACCGCCGGGCATCGTCATCTTCGAAGATCCGCCGCTGCATGATGTCCACCGGGGTCTGCTCTCCCGCGTGTTCACGCCCAGGAAGATGCTTGCGCTGGAAGACAAGGTGCGTGAGTTCTGCGCAGGCGTCCTCGATCCCCTGGTCGGTGCCGGACGCCTCGACTTCGTGGCCGATCTGGGTCAGCAGATTCCGATGCGGACGATCGGGATGCTCCTCGGGGTCCCTGAGTCCGATCAGGAAGAGGCGCGCAACCGGGCCATCGCCTCGTTGCGCACCGATCCGGGTCAGCCGATGGAGGTGTCGGCCGACAACATAGGACAAGCCGACTTCTTCTCCGACTACATGGATTGGCGCGCCACCCACCCGTCGGACGACCTCATGACCGAACTGCTCTTCGTCGAATTCGAAGACGAGACCGGGACACGGCGACGGCTCACCCGCGACGAGGTGCTCATGTACGTCAGCGTGATCTCCGCCGCCGGCAACGAGACGACCAACCGCCTCATCGGCTGGATCGGCAAGGTGCTGGCGGAACACCCTGCGCAGCGGCGGGAGCTGGTGGAGGATCGCTCCCTGGTCACCAATGCCATCGAGGAGCTCCTGCGGTACGAGCCGCCGACACCCCATGTGGCCCGCTACGTGACGCGGGACATCGATCTGCACCAACGGACGGTGCCCGCCGGCAGCGCCCTGGTCTGCCTGAGCGGGTCCGCCAACCGCGACGAGCACAAGTACGACGATCCCGACCGCTTCGACATCCACCGCAACGTCCGCCAGCACCTCACGTTCGGCTACGGCATCCACTTCTGCCTCGGCGCCGCGCTGGCGCGGATGGAGGGACGCGTCACGCTCGACGAGGTCCTCAAGCGCTTTCCCGAATGGGAGGTCGATTGGGAGCATGCCCGGCGAGCACCCACGTCCACGGTGCGGGGTTGGGATGCTCTCCCGGTGGTCATCGCCTGATTGACGACGCACCACGGCGCCGTGACGGTCTGGGCCGGTTCGTGCGCCGTGTCGAGGGAACACCGCCGCAGGTTCGGGTTGTCCTCGACTAGCCGATTGGCTATCTTGCTACCGCTGACGACAGAGGAGGACATCGGTGGATGGGCCACGACACCGAGTGATCCAGTGGGCGACGGGGAACACCGGCCAGCGTGCGCTCCGGGAGGTGATCCGCCATCCGTCTCTCGACCTCGTCGGGGTGCGGGTGTACGACCCGGCCAAGGACGGGGTCGATGCGGGGGAGCTCTGCGGCGAAGGCCCCACTGAGGTCTTCGCCACGACCGACCGCGACGCCGTGCTGAAGCTCGGGGCGGACTGCTGCATCTACATGCCGCGGGCCACCGGCCGGGGTCAGACCCGGGCCGGCCTGTCCGAGGACGACCTGGTCGAGGACGTCGTGGCCCTGCTCGACGCGGGGACAAACATCGTCACCACCTGCAGCGATCTGTTCGCCCGCGGCGTGCGACTGAGCGACGCGCACCGTGCTCGCGTACGAGACGCCTGTGAGGCGGGCAACGCGTCGGTGTGGGCCAGTGGGAGTGATCCCGGCTTCATCACCGAGACCCTCCCTCTGGCGTTGCTGTCATTGCAACGGCGGGTGGACCTGATCGAAATCGAGGAGTTCGGTGATCTCTCCCACCGCCCCTCGCCGCACATGGTGATGGAGCAGATGCGATTCGGTAAGCCGCTCACCGACTTCGATCCCGAGCGGCGGAAGAACCACCTGTTCGGTGAGTACCAGCCTCCGCTCAGCGTGTTGGCCGAGATTGCCGGTTTCGCGGTCGACGAATGGACCGCCGAGGGCGGCGTAGCGGCCGCCAAGCAGGACATGACGATCGTGGCCGGCGAGATCAAGGCAGGCACCGCGGCCGCGCAGCGGGTCGTCATCAACGCTCGCACGCAGGGCGTTGACCGGATCCGCTTCACCCAATACGGCTTCGTGGCCATGGACGTAGAGCCCGACTGGGGCTTACAGCCCACGGGCTGGCGGATCCGCCTCCACGGTGACGCGCCGTTCGATCTGAGCATGCCGTTCCCGGTGCCGCTCGATGACCTGGCTTCGTTCGTGCCCGCCTACAACGCCAACGGCCCGGTCAATGCCATCCCCTACGTGTGCGCGGCCCCACCCGGCATCCTCACCACGGTGGACCTACCCCACATCGTTCCCGTGGCCCCGCTCCACGGCCCATGAGTGACGGCGCGCCACGCCATGGCTGACGCTCGCCCCTCCCGGCTCGGCACCCGTCCCGGCGTGGCGGGGGCAGGCACGCTGACCCGCGTGGTGCTCGACTACCAGGAAACCATGAAGCGCCTGGTGCCGACCCTCGAGGCACCGGGTGATTGGGATCCGCTGGCCCGCTTCGTCGCGGTGGGCGCGTTCGAGCGGATCGGGACCTTCCTCGAAGTCCAGAACTGGCAGCAGTACACCGAGATGCTGACCCATTGGGCCGCGGCGGTGGACTCGTTCGAGACCACGGTCAGGCGGATGACCGAAGTCGGCCGACTCGTGTACTTCGAAATCGAGGAGCGACACCGGGCGGGCGCCCACCTCAACGTGGTGAATTCAATGACGGTGTTCGCGTTCGACGACGACGACAAGATCCGACACCTGGATGTCTATCTGCAGCAGGAGCGTTGAGGACGGATCAGGTGACGACCGCCACGCCCGCCTGCCACCCCGGACTCACGCGGGGAGGGCGAGAAATCGTCGCGCCAGGCGCAGGAGCTCGGCCCGGAGCACGTCGTCACTGAGGTCGGCGACGAACGGATGCATCACCGCACCGCTGATGGCGGCGATCAGCATGGCGGTCCGCACGCGGGCCTCCGGACCCGCGTCGTCGCCGACCAGGATATGGCGTAGGCGGAGCATGACGTCACGAAAGGCGTCGTGATCGGCGAAGAACCCGACGATCACCGGATCGCTGAGAATGGAGCTGGCGATCCGCCCGCGGTCGATGGCGAGGTCGACGATGCCGGCGATGAGCGCATCACGCGCTCGCTTGGGGGAGGATTCGGTCTCGGCGGCGTCGAGGACCACCTCCAACCGGCCCAGCTCCGATTCGGCGGCGGCCAGGACGATCTCGTCCTTCGTCTTGTACTGGTGGTAGACGGCCGCCTTCGTCACACCGATCTCGTGGGCGATCATCTGCAATGACGTGCCACCGACGCCGTGCCGGGCGAACAGGTCGAGGGCCGCCGTGATGACACGGGCCTGCGCCGCGCTGGGCACCGCCGGACGGCCTTTGTGCACCGTCGCGACGCTCGAGTGGCTCACGCGATCAGCCTAACCGTGAGTGCTCAGGACGCCCGTCGATCCATCAGTCGGTGGCAATGGCACTCAGCACGTCGAGCTTGGCGGCGCGGCGCGCCGGCCAGCTGGCGGCCACGAGACCCAGCAGGGCCGCAATGAACACGAACAGCACCAGGCTCCAGACGGGTACGGCAATGACGGTGATCTCCTGCGAGCGCTTCAGCGACGACGCCAACGCGGTGCCCAGACCGGTGCCGACCACAATCCCGATGACCGCCCCGAAGAGCGAGAGGATCACGGCCTCGGAGCGGATCATGGCCCGGACCTGGCGCCGCTTCATGCCGACCGCCCGGAGCAGTCCGATCTCGTGGGTGCGCTCGAAGACGGACAACAGGAGCGTGTTGACGATGCCGATGAGGGCGATGAGCACCGCGAGGGCGAGGAGGGCATAGACGATACCCAGCAGCTGATTGACCTTGGCCACCTGCGACGCCTCGAACTGTGACCTCGTCTGGACTCCGACGTTCGGATACGGGTTGGTGGCGTTGTTGACGGCAGTGAAGATGCCTGCTCTGCCGTCGGTCTTCAACAGGACCCCGATGGGCAGTGGATCGGTGAAATGGTCGAGGAAGAACCCGCTACCGACCAGGTAGTGGCCAATCAGGGCGTTGGGCTGGAAGATGCCCCCTATGCGCATGGCGGAATCACCGGTCAGGGCAAATTTCACCGGGGCCGATGACCCCACCGAGAGATGGTCATCCTTCGCCGTCGTGGTATCGATCAGCATTTGGCCGGCCGCGAGGGCGGCTCGGGATCGTCCCGCCTTCATCTGGAGGATCAACGTGTCGGCGAGATGCTTGGTGGATACCCCGACCACCGTCGACAACGAGCCCTTGAACTCGAACTGACCCTGGTAGACGGTCGAGGAGGCGATGACCCCGGGCACGCCGGAGACCGCCTTCACGACCGAATTGGGAAACCCGCTGCTCGGGCCCGTGACGATGAGATCGGCGCTCACGGCGTTTTCGACGCTGTTGGTGACCGACTTCGATAGCGATGCCCCGAAGACCGACATGGCTGACACGAGAGCGAGCCCGACCATCAGGGCTGCGGCTGTCTGGGCGGTCCGACGCGGGCTGCGCATGGAGTTCTCCCGCCCCAGCCGACCCGAGATCCCCAGGAGACGCGCCACCGGACGACCGATTGCGCTGGCCATCGGTCGCGCCGCAATGGGCGCCAACATGCCGACACCGATGAAGATGCCCACGGCGCCGAGGCCCACCAACGCGACCTTCGACGCCGCCAGGCCCGCTCCAAGCACCACGACGCCGACGAACACACTGCCGCCCCCGAGGATCACCCGGCGTCGGGAAGACACCTCGAACTCTGCGCCCCGGGCGGCAATGGCCGCCACGGGCGGGATCCGTACCGCCCGCCGAGCCGGGCTGATGGCAGAGACGACGGTGACGCCGATGCCTACGGCCAGGCCGACGACCACGGTACGGAGCCCGAACACGAGTGAACCCGAGGGTAATGAGACGCCGAAGCCGCTCAGGAGGACCTCGAGGCCCTTGGCCGCCAGGACGCCCAGCGCGAGGCCGATCAACGAGGCCACCAGGCCGACGATGGCCGCCTCCAGCAGAACAGAGCGGAAGACCTGGCGACGGCTGGCGCCGATGATGCGCAGGAGCGCCAATTCCCGGGTGCGCTGACCGACGGTGATCGAGAACGTGTTGAAGATGGTGAAGCCCCCGACGAAGAGGGCGATGAGGGCAAAGATCACCAACGCGGTCGAGAACACCGACAGCGCCTGGTTGATGTCGCTCGTCTCCTCGTTGACCACGGTCTGACCGGTGACCACCTCGACCCCAGGCGGCAGGAACCGGGCGATGGCGCGCTGCACCTCGGCCTTGTCCGCCCCGGGAGTGGTCAAGACGTTGATGGCATTGAGCTCCCCGCCTAATCCGAAGAGCTTCTGCGCCGTGGGCAGATTGAAGGCGGCGATCGTCGTTCCGGCCAGATTGTCTGCCGTCCCGAACTTCAAGAGGCCGGTGATGGTGAAGGTCTGTGGCGAGCCGGGCAGAAGGATGTGAACGTGGTCTCCGACCCGGAAGTGGTATTTCCGCGCCGTGCCCAGGTCCATGACGACGTCGTCAGGGGACGTCGGGGCCCTTCCCTCGGTCAGCTGGAACGGGGAGAGCTGCCGATCGGGGTCGAAGGAGATACCAACCGTCGCTCCTCCGTTGCTGATTGCATTGCCATCGGACACGTACTGCGCATATCCGGTGACCGACCCGTCGGCGTAGGCGACGCCGGGCACCCGGCGCACGCTCGAGAGGAGCGACTCAGGGATTGGATTGCGGACGGCGCTACCACCGCTGTTGAGGACGGCGTCGCCCCGGACCTCGAAGTCGATGTGCTGGTAGACGTTGCCGACCAGCGTGGTGAACGTGTCGTGCAGGGTATCGGTGAGGACCAAGGACCCTGAGATGAACGTGACCCCGAGAACGATCGCCAGGGCGGTGAGCGCCAGCCGCAGTTTGTGGGTGAGCAGTCCCTTGAGCGTGACCTTCCACATCTCAGCTTCCTAGCTGCCGCATCTGTTCCAGCACGGAGTCGGCCGTCGGGGCCCGGAGATCCCCCACCGCCTTCCCGTCAGCGAGGAACACCACCCGATCGGCGTAGGCCGCACCGTGTGGGTCGTGGGTCACCATGATGATCGACTGCCCGAGCTCGCTCGACGAACGGCGGAGGAAGCCCAGCATCTCGGCCGAGGCGTTCGAGTCGAGGTTGCCCGTGGGCTCGTCGGCAAAGATCAGGTCGGGCCGGGCGATCAGCGCCCGAGCGCAGGCGACCCGCTGCTGCTGGCCCCCGGACATCTCGGTCGGTCGGTGCGACAGGCGGTCGCCGATGCGCAGCTGGCCGACCAGGTAGTCGAACCAGGCCGCCTCCACCTTGGTGCCGGCGAGGTCGGCCGGGAGGACGATGTTCTCCCGCGCCGTAAGCGTGGGTACCAGGTTGAACGACTGGAAGATGAAGCCGATGTGGTCGCGGCGTAACTCGGTCAGGCCGGCGTCGTCCAGCTGACCCACGTCGTGCTCGCCCACGAAGGCCTGCCCCGATGTCGGCACATCGAGACCGGCCATGCAGTGCATGAGGGTCGACTTGCCCGAGCCCGAAGGTCCCATGACTGCGGCGAACTGCCCGTGGGCGAACTCGACGTTGACGTCGGCGAGCGCGGTGACGATGGCGTCACCACGGCCGTAGGTCTTGACGAGATCGACGGCACGCGCCGCGGGTGACCCGGTGGTGTCTTCGTGTGAAGGTGCGGTGGTCATGCCATGCTTCCTCGTCTCTGCTTCTCTCTCTCTCCGTGTCCTCTGTCGTGCGGTTACTGCCCCCGGCGTCGTCCCAGGCAGCCGCTCGTTGCTCAGTGCCTGGTCTGTGGAATCAGTGCGGCGCAGATGAACTCGACGACGGTCCGCCTGACCGCGGCGTCGTCATAGAGGGTGGAATCCCGCCCCTCTCGCCGGTGCCAGGCGAACCACGACAACGATTCGGTGACCACTCTGGCGGCCACCTCGGCATCCGGCATGGGTCGCAGCAGCTCCTCCGCCATGCGACGCTCCATATAGGTGCCCAGCTCCTCGAAGGATCCGGCGCGGGCCAAGTCGAACCACGCGGCCTCCAGTTCGGGCATCTCCACTGCGCAGCGCTCGATGACCGCAATCAGCGGCCAGTAGTGCTCAATGAGGGCGTAACGCTCCTCGACGATCTCGCGCAGTTCCAGCGCGACATCAAGCGGCTCCTCTTCGGCGAGTGCCGCTCGAATACGAGGCATCTCGATCTGGCGCAGGCCCGCCTCGATCACCCCCAGGGTCTCCCCCGGGCCCGGAGTGGCCACCGGGAGGACCGGAATGCGCTCCGAGGACATGTGGAACCAGTGGAGGAAGACCAGATGGAAGAGCGCCTCCTTCGACTCGACATAGGTGAAGAGGGCACCCGTTGACATGCCCGCCTTGGCCGCTACATCGGCCGTCTTGGTCCCGCGGTACCCCAGTCGCCCGAATTCCTCTGTGGCCACTCTCGCTACTTCCAACAGGCGCTCACCGGGTGGGAGGCGGGGCATGTGCGGACTCTAAACTGAATGAGTCAGTCAGTCAATATGCTGCCGCCGCCCGTCCCTCTATCCCCGGTGATAGCAGTACCTGACATCACGTCGTAAGGTGATGTCACGAGCAGATATGACCCCCCTCGGCTCCTCGGGGACGGTGGAGAGATCAGGAGGAACCGAAGAACCCGGGCGTCGTCCCACGGTCGGTGCGGTGCGGTCCCGCTCGTGCGCTCAGTGGGTCACGTGGCGGTGGACCTGGGCAAAACGCTCGAGGTAGACGTCCTCGTCGTACTCGTGGAAGAAGGATCCCAACGCCGACACGAGCTCGCGGAAGCCGTCCGCTCGGAAGAGGATCGGTTGGTAGTGCGTGATGTCATAGGGGAGCCGACCCATTTCGCCGACGTCCCACGCGCGGAGCTCAGCGTCACGAAAGGTGTCGATCTCGCCGAATGACGAAAGCAGCCCGGCTCCGTAGGCCTTGGCCTCCCCGCCTTCCAGGACAACGCCGAACTCCAGGGTGAACCAGAAGACACGACTGAAGAACTCGAGCGCCTCGTCACTCGTTGCCCGGAGAGAGGCATGGCCGGCCGCTTCGTAAAGGTCGGCAAAGACGCCAGTGGCCAACATGTTGGCGTGCCCGATGATCTCGTGAATGATGTCGGGCTCCGGGGTGTAGTACGGCACGCTGTGGTGGCGCACGTATTGCGTCGAATAGAACGTGCGACGAGCCAGGGCACCGTAGAAGTCGCGGGCGGGGACGAGGCCCGGAACCGGCTGAATGTGAAAGCCGGTCAGCGCGGCCACTCGCTGGTCGACCTCTCTGAGCTGTGGCACGCGGGTCGTCGGCAGGACCAGGCGCTCGGCCCCGTCGAGGTACTCCGCGCAGGCAAGTTGCCGGTGTTTGGCCGCGAGCTCCGTCGACACGGTGTGCCACACGTCGTCCTCATCGGCGCTGTATTCCACGTCGGGAATCGGCTCTCCCGGCCGGTAATTCGATCCGGCGGCGGCGATGACCGCTCGTCGGCGGCGGTAGAGGGGGTCATGGACTCCGGGGTGGTCATCGGGAAGCGGGTGAAGCTGGTCGTCGCTCATGGTGCGTCTACTCCCCAGTCTGCGCCCAGGACAACGGGTAGTCGGGATCACTGACGTCACGGGCCAGTGGCGTGAGCCCCAGGGGGCCAAAGGTGTCGATCATGACGGCCAGTTCCTCGGTGCGGCTGGCCTTCGCCGCGCGCTCGCGGCTCCCGGGTTGGGGCCCGTGGATGAACCCCGAGGGATGCAAGCTGATCGATCCCGGGCCGATACCCGAGCCCGCCCGGCTCATGAAGTCACCCTCGGCATAGAAGATGACCTCGTCACAGTCGACGTTCGCGTGGTGGTAGGGCACCTTGACGGCGTCGGGATCGAAGTCATAGGGGCGAGGAACGAAGCTGCAGACGACGAAATTCGAGCCGGCCAACGTCTGGTGCACCGGAGGTGGTTGGTGAATTCTCCCGACGAGCGGTTCGAAGTCAAAGACCGAGAGGGCCCAGGGATAGAGGCATCCGTCCCAGCCGATCACGTCGAACGGATGATGGACGTGGACGTGACGCGATAAACCGGATCGGGTCTTCACCAGGACCGCCACATCGTGGCCGTCGACCAGGAGTGGCTCACTCGGTGCGCGTAGGTCTCTCTCCGAGAAGGGCGCCCCTTCTTTCAGTTGGCCGGTTGGCGTCAGGTAGCGACCAGGGATCTCGAGGTGACCGGAAGCCTCCACAATGAGCGCTTCGCACTCCCCGGCCACGAGCCAGCGGTGGGTGGTGCCGGCCGGGATGACCAGGTAATCGCCGGTGGCGACGTCGATGGCACCGAACACGGATTCAAGGGTCGCCGCACCGGTCCTGACAAAGACGAGCTCGTCGCCGCGTGCGTTTCGATACAGCGGTGAGTCTCCGGTGGCGCGCACCCATGCGATCTGCACATCGTGATTTCCCAGCAGGTAGTTGCGGCCCACTACCGGGTCCACCGCTCCTTCCCGGCCGATGTGTGGCGTGCGGAGGTGATGGGGTGTGACGGGCACGTTGGGCACGTAGAGCGGATCTTCGAGCTCGATCGGTTCAATGGACCTGAGCGCCGACGGGGAGTGACGGTGGTAGAGGAGTGACGAAGAGGACGAAAACCCCTCTTCACCCAGGAGCTCCTCATGGGCGACCCCTTCGGGGAGGGGATGCAGGGTATGGCGCTTTCGGGGGATCTGGCCCAGGTGGCGGTAGTACGGCATCAGATGCCTCCTGGGGAGGTCGCCGCAATACGCCCCCGACAACTGCCGAAGCCGATCCGGTATCCGAGGTCGCTTCTGCAGGTCCCCCGCATCGTGACCTCGTCCCCATCTTCGAGGAAGGCACGGTGCGAGCCGTCGTTCAAGACGATGGGCGCCGCCCCGTTCCGGGAGAGCTCCATCAAGCTCCCCTCTTCGCCCGGTGTCGTCCCGCTGACGGTTCCCGACCCGAAGAGGTCACCGGGGCGCACCCGCGCGCCGTTCACCGTCATGTGCGCCAGCTGTTGGGCAAAGGTCCAGTACATGGAGGAGAAATTGGTCCTGGTGAGTGGGGCGCCGTTCAGGTCCACCTCGAGGGAGATGTCGAGTGCCCAGTCTCGGCGGGCCCGCAGGTAGGGGTCGGGCAGCGGGTCCTGAACCGGCGCTCCGACCAGGAAGGGGGTCAGCGCGTCCAGCGTGACCACCCAAGGGGAGATCGTGGTGGCAAAGCTCTTCGACAGATTGGGTCCCAGTGGTTGGTTCTCGAACGCTTGGATGTCCCGGGCCGACCAGTCGTTGAGGAGGACCGCGCCGAAGACGTGGCGCGCGCAGTCATCCGGTGCGATCTGGGTCCCGGGCGCCCCGATCACGAACCCGACCTCGAGCTCGAAGTCCAGCGCATGGGTGCGGGTGAGTCGCGCCGGCTCCGCGCCGTGGGCGACGAGACCCCGAGGACGGGCCACCGGGGTGCCCGAGACGACCACCGACCCCGCTCGTCCGTGATAGCCCACCGGCAACTGCCGCCAGTTCGGGGACAGGGGATCCCCGTCGGGTCGCAACAGGCGCCCGAGATTGGTGGCGTGACGAAGGGACGAGTAGAAATCGACGAAGTCCCCGACGGCGATCGGCAGTCTCCATGTGATCGCGTCCAGGGGATACACGCTGCCCTGCTCGGCGCCACTGAGGAAGTCGGTGGCGCGGCGCCGGACCTCTGCGCCCTTGCCGCTGGCCAGGAGGAGATTGATCGAATCGCTGGCACAGAGGTGCGGCTCGATCCCGGCCTGGGCGAGATCGAGGACGAAATCGCCGATCCGGACGACGACTCCGACGCGGCGGTCGGGAAACTCGACGACCCCGAAGGGCAGGTTCTCGATGGGGAAATCCGATTCGGGTTGGACGGGAACCCAGCTCATGGAGAGCGACTCAAAGGTTTCCGCGACGATCCTGATCGCGCTCAATCGCCTGGAACAACGCCTTGAAGTTCCCCTCACCAAATCCGCGAGCGCCTTGTCGTTCGATGATCTCGAAGAACACCGCGGGACGGTCGGTCAGCGTTTCGGTGAAGATCTGGAGCAGGTACCCCTCGTTGTCACTGTCGACCAGGATGTTGAGGCGTTCGAGTTCGCTCCACGGAATCTCGAAGCCCCCGAGCCGCTGCTTGGCATCGTCGTAGTAGGTGGCCGGGGTCTCCATGAAACGCATCCCGCGGTCTCGCAGCTCTTGGACGGTCCGGACGATGTCGGCGGTGCGAAGGGCGATGTGTTGCACCCCTGGGCCGTCGTAGTGCTCGAGGTACTCCTCGATCTGGCTCTTCTTCAAACCGGAGGCAGGTTCGTTGATGGGCATCACGATCTCGGAACCGTTCCACACCACGGTGGACATCAACGCCGAGTACTCCGTCCGGATCTGATCGTCGTCAAAATGCTGAAGCCGCCCGAAACCGAACACTTTTTCGTAGAAGCGCACCCAGTCGTCGAGCTTGCCCTGCTCGACGTTTCCGACCACATGGTCAATGGACATCAGGCCGACATCGCCACCGAGGGACACCACCGGGAGCCGGTCAGTGGAGTAACCGGGCTCCAGCACGCGGGACTTGTATCGCGAGCGTTCGACGAAGGTGTGGACGGTCTCGCCGTAGGTGCCGATCTGGGCCAGGTGGAGTTCGCCGTGCTCATCGTCCTCCGCCCATGGCTCGCGCAGACCGAGCGCACCCCGGGCCACGGCTGCCTCGTACGAGGCATCGACATCGTCGACGAGCCAGGCGAGGTCGTGGACGCCGTCGCCGTGCTTGTGCACGTGGGAGGCGATCGGTGAGTCTGCTTCGAGTGCGCCACTGACGACGAATCGGATGTCGCCTTGCTCGAGCACGTAGCTCGCCTTCGAGCGCACCCCGGTTTCCGGTCCCGCGTACGCCGTGCAGGCAAAGCCCATCGTCGACATGAAGAACGCCGCCGTGGTACGGGCGTTGCCGACCCAGAATTCGATGCAATCCCAGCCCAGCAGGTGTGCCGGCTGAAGCTCCTTGACCACTGCGTGGCTCGGGGACGGCCTGCTCACCCGTCCAGCAAAACCCACCCGGGCCGCTTTGGCAAGTACCCCCCGAAAAGGTCAGGCGGACGGCCCCCGGCTGGTCGTCACGCGGCGGCGTCGACCCGGTGGCGGACCACTCTCGGGCCGGCCGGATGCGGGGGACGAGGTGGTACCGCGTCGGCGCCGGGGGCGCTCATTCGCGGGCTCTTGGCGACAACTGCCGGGAGACCGTCCGTTTGTAACCTTGGGAGCGATGAGACCGAACGTCGGTGACCGGCGCGTGGACGACGGGAGTCACCGCCGGTGACGCCATCGGGCCCGATCACCTCGTGGACGGGGTGGGACGTCCGCGGCGGCGCTGCGGCCGCACCCGCTGCCGCCGAGGCCTTCGCGGGCGGGCCGCGGCAGGACGCGGCGGACACTCGGTACGAGCTCCTCGCGGTCGCCGCCCGCGGCTTTCGGCCCCCGAGGTTCTTGAGATCCGTTGACGCCACGGAGGAAGGTCGTACCGACGACCAGCTCGTCGGCGGGTGGGGTGAGCGACTGAGGCAGTCGTGGTCGCTCCGGTACCGATGCATCGCCGAGACGGGCCCGTCCTCGGTCGCACCCTACGCGATCTACCTCCTCGGCGTGAACCCGCCGGCGGGTATGACAGAAGCGGACCTGGACGTGTTCAACGACTTCTACACGCACGTCCACCTGCCGGAGGTCGCCGAACGGCGTCAGGCGCGGCGCGCCCTTCGCTACGAGCTCGTGCAGGAGGTGCGACCGCCCTACCAGGGTGCGCCGCAGTTCCTGGCCGTGTACGAGGTGGACGAGGCGGCGGCATCGAACCGTCGGCATGTCGGGCCCCCCTACGCCACCGGGCCGGAGGTGTGGCAGCGCCATACGACGCCGTGGCGACTGTGGTACCGCCGACTGGTCGGCGGCGACTCCCCGACGTGACGAGCGAGCCGCCCGGGTCTCGGTCGTGGCGGACACACCCTCGGATGCCGCCGACGCGGCCAAGCCGATAAGTTTGGGTCGGTGTCCGGCGCAGAGGAGCGGTTGGTAGAGATCGCTGAGCGGGAGGTACGGGTCTCGAACCCCGACAAGATCTACTTTCCCGCACTGGGTGCGACCAAGTTCGAGCTCGTCTCGTACTACCTCGAGGTGGCCGATGCGCTGCTCAATACGGCGCGGGGCCGGCCCGCCATGCTGCAACGCTTCCCCGACGGCGCCACCGGCAAGTCGTTCTTCCAGAAACGGGTGCCGTCCGGCGCCCCCACGTGGCTCGAGACAACCACCGTCGTCACGCCCAACGGTACGACCTCCAATGCCCTGGTGGTTGCCGATATCGCCCACGTCGTGTGGGCCGTCAATCTGGGCTGTCTCGGCCTCCACCTGTGGCCGTACCTCGCCGCCCATCCCGAGTTCGCCGATGAGCTCCGCATCGATCTGGACCCCCAGCCGGGCGTCGGCTTCGACGAGGTGCGCACGGCGGCGTTCCACTGCCGCGACCTCCTCGCCGAGCTCGGGTTGACCGCCTATCCCAAGACCACCGGCAACAGAGGCCTCCACATCTACCTGCGCCTGGAAGCGAAGTGGGATGCCACGGCGGTGCGCAGCGCCGCAGTGGCGCTGGCGAGAGAGCTGGCACGACGATTTCCGGCACTCATCACCGCCGACTGGTGGAAGGAGGAACGTGGGAAACGGGTCTTTGTCGACTTCAACCAGAATGCCCCGCACAAGACCGTCTTCGCGGCATGGTTCGCGCGTCCTCGAACCGGCGGGCAGGTCTCAACGCCCCTGTCCTGGGACGAGGTCTCCGACGCAGAGCCCGACGACCTGACCATCCGGACCGTGCCGGACCTGTTGCGGCGCCGGGGCGATCCCTGGTCCGATATCGGCCGTGTCCCGCAATCCCTCGAACCTCTGCTGCATCTGGCCGATCGCGACCGGGCGGCTGGACTGCACGACGCGCCGTGGCCTCCCGAGTACCCCAAGGGTGCCGACGAGCCGACGCGGGTGGCGCCCAGCCGAGCGAAGAAATCGTAGACCGTGGACCCCGTCTCAGCCCTCCGACGGATCTCCTACCTCCTGGAGCGAAGCGGTGCCGATACCTACAAGGTCCGGGCCTTCCGGCACGCCGCCACCGCGCTCGCACCGATTCCGACATCGGAGCTGGCCGATCTGGCCGCCTCCGGGCGGCTCCAGAGCATCCCCGGCGTCGGCAAGTCGACCGCGCTGGCCGTCGCCGAGGCGCTGGCGGGGGGCGTCCCCGCCTACCTGGCGAAGCTCGAGTCCGAGCCACCGGTGATTGCGCTCGATGCGCCCGCAGAGGCGCTCCTCCACCAGCTCCGGGGGGACTGCCATTCCCACTCGGACTGGTCGGACGGAGGCAGTCCCATTGTGGACATGGCAAAGGCGGCCCGAGACCTCGGTCACGACTACCTGGTGCTGACCGATCACAGCGCCCGTTTGACGGTGGCGCACGGACTCAACGCGGAACGGCTGCGGGACCAACTCGACGTGGTCGGCACGTTGAACGAGGAAATGGCCCCGTTCCGGATCCTGACGGGAATCGAAGTGGACATCCTCGAGGATGGCTCCCTCGACCAGGACGAGGATTTGCTGGCCGAGCTCGACGTCGTGGTGGCCAGCGTGCACTCCAAGTTGCGGATGGACGCGCCGGCCATGACCAGGCGCATGCTCGCCGCCATCGAGAACCCGAACACCGACATTCTCGGACACTGCACCGGTCGGATCATCACCGGAAGGGGGCGTCCCCCCTCCGCGTTCGATGCCGACGCGGTCTTCACCGCCTGTGCCCGCACCGGCACCGCGGTGGAGATCAACTCGCGACCCGAGCGGCAGGACCCGCCCGAGGAGCTCCTGCGTCTCGCCGTCGACCTGGGATGCCTGGTCTCGATCGACACCGACGCCCACGCTCCCGGGCAGCTGGAGTGGCTCGGCCGGGGATGCGCCAATGCCCTCGCGGCCGGGGTGCCCGAGGATCGCGTCGTCAATCGACATCCCCTCGACGAGCTGCTGGCCTGGACGGCCGCCCACGCGGCCTGAGGATCGCCATCGCATGCTGGGTACCATCGGCAGATGAGGCTTCCCGTTCAGCCACCGGTCTCGCCGATGCTGGCCAAGCTCACCCGGGACCTTCCCCGGGCCGAAGGCATGTTCTACGAACCCAAGTGGGACGGCTTTCGATGCATCGTCTTCCGGGACGGCGACGAGGTGGAGCTGGGCAGCCGCAATGAGAAGCCCCTCACCCGCTACTTCCCCGAGTTGATCGAGCCACTCCGGCGCGACCTCCCCGACCGCTGTGTCCTCGACGGTGAGATCGTCATCGCCGGTCGGTCGGGGCTGGACTTCGATGCCCTGTCCCAACGGATCCACCCGGCCGAGTCCCGGATCACCCTGCTGGCCTCGACGACGTCGGCATCATTCGTGGCCTTCGACGTCCTGGCCGTGGGCGACCGGGACCTGTGCGATGCCCCCTATGCCGAGCGGCGAAAGACTCTCGAAGAGACGCTCCGGTCCTCCACCCCTCCCGTGCACGTCACGCCGGTGACGGACGATCCCGAGGTGGCCGCGGACTGGTTCTCCCGGTTCGAGGGGGCCGGCCTCGACGGCGTCGTGGCCAAGCCGGGTGACCTGCGGTACCTCCCCGACAAACGGGCCATGTTCAAGGTCAAGCACGAGCGCACGGCCGACTGCGTGGTGGCGGGCTTTCGATGGCACAAGGAAGGGGGCGTCGTCGGATCGCTCTTGCTCGGCCTTCACGACGGGGACGGTGTGTTGCACCATGTCGGTGTGGCCTCGGGGTTCACGGCCGTGCGACGCCGGGAGCTCGTAGAGGAATTGGAACCGTTCCGGGCGGACGCCGCCGAGCGCCATCCCTGGTTGGAGTCGTCGGCTCCATCGAGTCGTATCCCGGGTGGCACCAGCCGCTGGAGCGCCGGGAAGGACATGAGTTGGGAGCCCCTGCGTCCCGAGCTCGTCTGCGAAGTGGGTTACGACCACCTGCAGGACCAGCGCTTCCGCCACGGCACCTCGTTCCGTCGGTGGCGCCCGGACCGGGTGCCTGCCTCGTGCACCTACGCTCAGCTGGACACACCAGTTCCGATCGAGCTCTCCCGGGTCTTCGGCGCCCTCAGCTAGCGACGAGGGCCGCGGCCCGATCGGCCAGGGCCGGAGCGCGCAGACGACGGCAGATGGGGGCGAACGCCGGCGTGGGCCCACGCCATCGCAGGTCGGCCACCTGCGGGACCAAGGTGGGGTCTACCCGCAGCGTGGCCAGGGTGCGGAACAACTCGGCCAGATCGCGCTGGCCGGCCAGCGTGCCCGCCAGCCGGTCGGCGCCGCGGATGGCCTTGCGGACGGAGGGCTCCCAGCGCTCGACCTCGTCGGGAATGGCATCGAGGTGCCCGTAGTGCGCCAGGACGACCGCCGACGAGCGCTTCCCCCACCCGGCCAGACCGGGGAACCCGTCAGCGGCGTCACCCACCAGGGCCAGCCAGTCGGGGATCGACCGGGGAGACACACCGAACTTGGCCCGAACCCCATCCTCGTCGGTGATCACGTCCTTGCGGCGATCGAGCTGCACCACGCGGCTCCCCACCACGCACTGGGCCCGGTCCTTGTCCGGCGTGCAGATGACCACCTGCTCCACGCTCCCATCCGCGGCCGCGGCCGCGGCCGCCGACGCCAGCGCGTCGTCCGCTTCGACCTCGACCATCGGCCAGACCACCACCCCCAAGGCACGGAGCGCGTCCTCGAGGAGGTCGAACTGGGATCCCAGCGGGTCGGGCACCCCCTCGCCCGACTTGTAGCCGGGCCACAACTCGTTCCGGAACGAAGGGATGACATGATCGGTGGCAACCCCCAGATGGGTGACGCCACCTTCCAGCATGGCCAGCACCGAGGTGACCACCCCGTAGGTGGCGCCCACCTCGGTGCCGTCGTCGGCCGACCTCGGGGGCTGTCCGAAGAATTGCCGGAACAGCTCGTAGGTCCCGTCGAGGAGATGCACGCGCATTGAGCTTTGCCCTTCGGTGTCCGAGGTTCACGCCACGTGGCACGTGGCGCACAGAGGCACAGGAAGGATACGTCCAGGGAGGTGGGGTGGCCGCCTGCTGGCGACACGACCCGATGTCGCCTGATTCGGGGCTGCTCGGGGCTGCTCGGGGGTGCTCGGGGGTGCTCGGGCCTGCTCGGGCCTGCTCGGGGGCGATCACCGCCACCGGGGACCGCCCGCTGAGGGCCCGGCGGCATCATCGCGGACCACCCCGCCTGGCCGGATGTCGCGTCAGCTGGGATGCTTCCTACGATGAGTCACGACGGCGACTTCTCGTAGGGCAGACCGGTTGGGACAAGGGACGGGCTCTCGCCGCGACGCTGCGCGTCGGCCTGTCAGGAAGGGGGATGGTCGGTGGTGGCGCTGAAGATCGATGTGATGCTGTCGAACTCGGTGATGGACGCGGCGAGACGGGCACCGGAGCTGGAGCGCACCGGCGTCGACGGGGTCTTCAGCTTCGAGAATGCCCACGACCTCTTCTTCCCGCTCGTTGCCGCAGCCCCGGTGTGCTCGTTGGACCTCATGACCAACGTGGCCATTGCCTTCCCGCGCAGCCCCCTGCACCTGGCCCACGCGGCCTTTGACCTGCACCAGCTCTCCGGAGGGCGGTTCCGCCTCGGACTGGGGTCGCAGGTTCGGGCCCATGTGGAGAAGCGGTACGGAGGGCAGTGGGGAGCGCCGGTCGCACACATGCGCGAGTGGGTGCTGGCGACGAAGGCCATCCTCAACTCCTGGCAGGACGGCGAACGCCTCGCCTTCCAGGGCGGCTACACGACGCACACGTTGATGACACCGGCGTTCAACCCGGGACCCAATCCCTTCGGTGTCCCCAAGGTCCTGGTTGGCGCACTGGGCCCGCGCATGAACCAGATGGCAGCCGAGGTGGCGGACGGGATTCTGGTGATGCCCTTCAACTCCGAGCGCCACATGCGCCAACGCACCATGCCCGCCATACGGAAGGGCCTGGCTGCAGCGGGCCGGACCCGGGAGGACGTCGAGCTGACGGCCGAGGTCATCGTGGCCGTCGGCCGCGACGACCGGGAGCTCGAGGCGGCCAACGGGGTGCGGTCGCTCCTCTCGTTCTACGGATCCACGCCGGCCTACCGGCCGGTGCTCGACGTCGAGGGTTGGGGCGACCTGCAGCCGGAACTCAACACGCTGTCGAAGCGGGGGGAGTGGTCCAACATGACCGCGTTGATCGACGACGACATGCTGTCCACCCTGGCCGTGCGCGGCACGCCGGCCCAGTGCGCGGCAGAGATCCTCCGCCGGTTCCCCGAATGCGACCGCATCTGTGCCTACTTCCCGGGCTATGCCGCGCCCGACGATCTCATCGCCGCGTTCGTCGCCGCGGTGAAGGCGGCATCATGACGGCAGATCCCGTGCTCTTCGACGTGGCCGACGGTGTCGCCACCCTGACCCTCAACGAGCCCCGGAAGCGCAACGCCTTCAGCGGCCACATGGCCCGGGCGTTGTCCGACGCCTACCGCCGATGCGATGCCGACGACGACATCAGGGCCGTGGTACTGACCGGCACGCCGCCCGCCTTCTGCGCGGGCGCGGATCTGTCCGAGGGTGGGGCCACGTTCCGCAAACGTGATGATGCTTCGTTCAGCGCCGCCGCGGTGGACGTGCCCGCGTGGCAGGTGCGCAAGCCGACGATCGCCGCGGTGAACGGCCATGCCATCGGGGTGGGCCTGACGCTCACGCTCCAATGCGACATTCGCATCTTCGCGGCCGACGCCACCTACGGCATCGTGCAGGTGCGCCGGGGCGTCATGGGTGACGGGTTCTCGCACTGGACCCTGCCGCGCATCGCCGGGATGTCCGGTGCGGCGGAGATCCTCCTCACCGGGCGTACGTTCGACGGGCACGAAGCCAAGGAACTCGGATTGTGCCGTCACGTGCTGCCGAACCGTGAGGTGCTGCCGGCGGCCGTGGACATGGCCCGGGACATCGCCGTCAACACCGCCCCGCTCTCGGTGGCCTACAGCAAGCAGCTCCTCTGGCGCACCTGGCAGTGCAACGCCGATGAGGTGGAGCAGCTCGAGACGGCATACCACCACCGGCTCATGGGGGAGCCGGACGCCCGCGAGGGCGTCCTCGCCTTTCTCGAGAGGCGCCCGCCCCGATGGCAGGGCAAGATCAACGAGTGACGACAGACGGCGTCGGGCCGACCGTCCTCCCCGCCCGCTGAGTCGCGACGCTCGGGACGCTGCCGGCTCACGCGTCGAAGGGGGCGACGACGCGGCGCAGCAGACCCGCCAGCTCGGCTCGTTCGGATGGTCCGAGCGTCCCGAGGATGGCGTCCTCCCGGGCCACGAGATCCTTCAGCGCGGCGTCGACGCGCCCGCGACCGGCTGCGGTCAATCGCACCCTCACCCCGCGCGCGTCGGTGGGGTCGGGCCGCCGCCGCACCAGCCCCCGATGCTCGAGATGATCGATCCGGTTGGTCATCGTGCCGGACGTGACCAGCGTGGCGGCCACGAGCTGACCCGGTGAGAGCTCGAAGGGCGGCCCCGCTCGTCGCAGCGAGGCGAGCACGTCGAAGGTCCAGGTCTCGAGGTCGTGGCGGGCGAAGACGGCGGTGCGCTGGCGATCGAGGTGCCGGGCCAGGCGCGTGACGCGCGAGAGCACTTCGAGCGGGGAGACGTCGGTGTCGGGCAGGGCCCGGCGCCAGCCGGCCACCACACGGTCGACCTCATCCTCCATGTGGCCCTCTCGCTGGCATGTGACCCTCCGCTGGCACCGGGGCCACCAGCGTACCGCATATATCTTGACATCAAGAGTATCTTCCGGTAGAACTATCTTGATATCAAGGGAATGAGGTGATCCGAGATGACCGTGACCTCCGCCACGCCGGTCTCGTTGCTGCAACCCGTGTACGACCGGTTGCCCGACCGCGTCGCCATGGGCCGGGCCCGCCTGGGGCGGCCGGTCACCTACGCCGAGAAGGTCTTGCTGAACCACCTGCGCGACCCGGGGGGTCAGGAGCTCGAACGGGGGCGCAGCGCGGCGGACTTCGACCCCGACCATGTCGCCCTGCAGGACGTGCTCTCCCAGATCGTCGCGCTGCAATTCATGGTGGCCGGCTTGGACGAGGTCGTCTTGCCGACGACCATCCACTGTGACCATCTCATCCGGGCGAAGGTCTCGGCCGACGTCGACCTGCAGGAGGCGCTCGGGGCCAACGCGGAGGTGTACGAATTCCTACGCGCCGTTGCGGCCAAGTACCAGATGGGGTTCTGGGAACCGGGCTCGGGCATCATCCACCAGGTCGTGCTCGAGAATTACGCCTTCCCCGGCGGGATGATGATCGGCACCGACAGCCACACGCCCAACGCCGGGGGCCTCGGCATGGTGGCCATCGGCGTCGGGGGCGGCGACGCCATCGACGCCATGACGGGACTGGCCTTCAATGTGCGCTGGCCACGACTGATCGGCGTTCGCCTCACGGGCTCCCTCTCCGGCTGGTCGTCGCCGAAGGACGTCATCTTGAAGATGGCGGAGGTGCTCACCACGTCGGGTGGCACGGGCGCCATCATCGAGTACTTCGGACCGGGCGCCGGCTCGATCCCCACGACCGGCAAGGCGACCATCTGCAACATGGGGGCGGAGATCGGGGCGACGACGTCCCTCTTCCCGTTCGACGCCGGCATGGCCGACTACCTGCACGCCACCGGTCGGGGCGACCTCGCCGATGCCGCCGCGGCGGCGGCGCGGGACCTGCGCGCCGACCCCGAGGTCGAAGCGGAGCCCGGTGCGTTCTTCGACCGGATCATCGAGATCGACCTCTCGTCACTGCTCCCGCTGATGAACGGGCCGGACGCTCCCGATCTGGCCCATCCGGTGAGCGAGGTCGGCGCCTGGGCTCGTGAGCACGGGATCCCGGTGGAGATCTCGGCGGCACTGGTGGGCTCGTGCACCAATTCCTCGTATCAGGACATCGCCCGCGCCGCCTCGATCGCGCGGCAGGCGGCGTCACACGGTCTTCGAGCCAAGGTCCCCCTCCTGGTCACGCCGGGCTCGGAGCGCGTCCGGGCGACCATCGAACGTGACGGGCTGCTGGCCGATCTCGAGGCCATCGGCGCCACGGTGCTCGCCAACGCCTGCGGTCCGTGCATCGGCCAGTGGGAGCGCCGCGACCCCGCCCCGGGCCGGACCAACACCATCGTGAACAGCTTCAACCGCAACTTCCCCAGGCGCAACGACGGGAACGGCAACACGAAGGCCTTCCTCACCTCTCCGGACATGGTCGTGGCCTACGCGCTGGCCGGCTCGCTCGACTTCGATCCTCTCGTCGACACCCTCTGGTCCGATGCGGGGGCCAGCGTGCGGCTGGACCCGCCGAGCGGTGCGGCCCTTCCGTCTCGGGGGTTCGAGCCGGGCGCGGCCGGCTTCGTGGCCCCGCCGGCCGACGCGTCCCGCCTCGAGGTGGCAGTGGCCCCGACATCGGACCGGCTCCAACGCCTGACGCCCTTCCCGGCCTGGGACCGGGAGGACTATCTCGACCTGCCCGTGCTGTTGAAGGCCCGGGGCACGTGCACGACCGACCACATCTCGGCGGCCGGTCGCTGGCTCACCTACCGGGGCCATCTCGAGCACATCTCGGGCAACCTCTTCCTCGGCGTGCGCAACGCGTACACCGACGCCGTGGGCGAGGGCCGCGACCCGCTCGACGGCGAGACGAAGCGGTTCCCGGACATCGCCAAGCACCTGGCGACCGCAGGCGTCCCCTGGTGCGCCGTAGGCGACGAGAACTACGGAGAGGGATCGTCTCGCGAGCATGCCGCCATGGAACCGCGCTACCGGGGCGGTGTGGTGATCTTCGCCCGCTCGTTCGCGCGCATCCACGAGACCAACCTCAAGAAACAAGGTGTGCTGCCCCTCACCTTCACCGATCACTCGACCTACGACATGATCGGCCCGGAGGACCGGCTCTCGGTGCTCGGGCTCGCCTCCTTGACGAGCGGCGCTCCGGTGCGGTGCCGCATCGCCCGGTCCGGCGGCGGGTCCATCGATTTCGAGTGCGCGCACACCTTCAGCCCCGAGCAGATCGCCTGGTTCGAGGCCGGCAGTGCGCTCAACGTCATCCGCCGGGCGCGGCCCGGCTGAGGCGCCGGGCTCAGCGCCGCATGTCGACCGCGTTCACCCTTGAGGGGACGATGCGGACGGCGACCCGCCGCTCGCCCGGCCGGTCGTGGCCGCGAAGGTCGGCTCCGTAGTGCTGTCCGACCCGGTCGGCGAAGGCGTAGTCGTCGTCGGGCGTGATCTCGGCGTCCCCTCGCAGCTCGAGGTAACGCTGAGGAACGGCGAGATCGAGGATGAACAGGCAGCACTGGGGACGGGCCAACAGGTTCTTGGTCTTCTGCCGGGAGTTGTTGAGCGAGATCCCGACGGAGTCCCCCTCGGCGAGGAACCAGACGGCGGAGAGCTGGGGGCGCCCATCCGGGCCGATGGTGGCGAGCGTCGCCACCGGGCTGTCGAGGAGGTCGCGGTGAGAATCGGGAACCGGGGTCATGAGCTGCTCCTTGTACGGCCCGACCCTACCGGGGGGCCGAGTCGGGGGAGGCGGGGTGGGGCATACCCGTCACGAGACGGAGGTGTCGCCCCGGCGGGGCCGGCCCGGGCTGCGCATCTCGGCGGCCTCTTTCGGGAGCCGCCCGGCCTCGGCCAGGGCGCGGCGCAGGAGGAACTCGATCTGGGCGTTGGTGCTGCGCAGCTCGTCGGCGGCCCACCGGGCCAGGGAGTCGTGCACGGCCGGGTCGAGCCGCAGCAGGACGCCCTTGCGCTCGCTCACCGCCGTACCGGTCGTGCCGTCACCAATAGGCCGTCACGAATAGATCGGCCGTCACGAATAGAGGGTCCCGGTGTTTACGACCTGCTGGGTGGCCTGCTCGCTGCACAACACGACGAGGAGGTTGGACACCATGGCGGCCTTGCGTTCCTCGTCCAATCGGACGACGCCCTGTTCCTCGAGTTGTTGCAGCGCCAGCTGCACCATGCCCACGGCACCCTCGACGATCCGCTGACGTGCGCCGACCACCGCGCTGGCCTGCTGCTGGCGCAGCATGGCCTGGGCGATCTCCGACGCGTAGGAGAGGCGGGTGAGCCGTGACTCGATGATGTGCACCCCGGCGGGCCGGACCCGGTCGGCGATCTCCGCCGAGAGCCGCTGGGTGATCTCCTCGACGTTGTCGCGTAGCGAGAGCGCCCCGCTGCCACGACTGTCGTAGGGGTAGTTGGAGGCGATGTGCCGGACGGCGGTCTCGGCCTGGATGGCGACGAACTGGGGGAAGTCGTCCACCGCATAGAGGGCGCTGGCGGTGTCCTCCACCTGCCACACCACCACGGCGGCGATCTCGATCGGGTTGCCGTCGGCATCGTTGACCTTGGCCACCGACGTCTCGTGGTTCCGGAACCGGGTGGACACGCGGCGGCGGCGGGTGAAGGGGTTGACCCAGCGCTGACCGGAGGTGCGGACGGTCCCGTGGTACCGGCCGAAGAGCTGGACCACCCGGGCCTCGCCGGGGACGACGGCCGTCAGGCCGAGGACGGCCAGCTTCCCGGCGATGAGCAGCAGGACGCTCACCGTGATCAGGGCGATCTGGGTCGCACCCCCGACCCCGATGATGCCGAAGAGCAACAGGGCGATCCCGGCCAGCAGCAGCGCGATGCCGAGGATCATGACGCGGACGCCGGGCGCGGACCAGGCCGCTCGCTCGGCCGCCTGTCCCGGGGTCGGTTCCCGGCTTGGTTCTGTTGCAGCCTGTGACGTCATCGGTCACCACCTCCGGTCCCTGGGGTTGATACCAGAAACATACCATAGTGATATCACTTTCATCTGTCAAGGTCCGGCGCGGGGAGGCCAGGGGCTTCCCGTTTTAACGCAAGTGCGTTAGTATTGGAGCATATGTCGACCCAAGAGCCAGCCGGCGGGTTCCGCCTGGGCACGCCGAGCCGGAACGACCAGCACGTCACGTCGTTCGGCGCCCTCGGGAGCCGGGAGGCGATCATCCGCGCCGGGGAACGGCTCTTGGCCGAGCGCGGGATCACCGCGGTGTCGCTGCGCGAGATCGCGGCGGCCGCCGGGCAGGGCAACACGTCCGCCGTGCGCTACCACTTCGGCTCCCGCGACGGCCTGGTCGATGCCATCTTGACCTATCGCATGACCCGCATCGACGAGCGCCGCCGAGCCATGCTGGCCGGCCGGCCTCCGTCCACTCGTGGCGCCGGCAGCGCCGGACTGCGGTTCCTCCTCGAGGCGCTGATCTTCCCGCTGGCGGAGTCGATCGGGCACGAGGACGGCGAGAGCTGGTACGCCCGGTTCCTCCACCAGGCCGTCTTCCTCCCCGGGTTCGACGGCTTCGCCCCGTCCCGCCACGCGGTCACCCGGGGGCTGCGCGCGGTCGTCGACGGGCTGACCGATCATCTCGACGGCCTGCCGTCGACGCTGGCCGAGCAACGTGTGATGCGCGTCGTGCAGATGGTGCTCCACGCCCTGGCCGATCATGAGGCCCTCATGGCGCGCGGCGGTGCCCCTGTCACCACGGCGCTCTTGTCCGGCGACCTGGTCGACACCGCGGTGGCCGTGCTCTCCGCCGCGCCATCGGCGGCCACCTTGGGCGAGCTCGCCCACCTGCAGACCAAAGGAGCGTGACCATGACCACGACGGTGCCGTCGGCGGATCCGCTGGCCGAGAAGGATCCGGGCGCCCACCTGCGCGCCAAGCGGATGACCCTCGGACGCTGGGATATCGAGGTCGGCCCGCTCGGCTACCTGGCCGAGGAGCGCCAGCGTCTCGACGCGCTCCGCTGGGACCGCTTCGATGTCCGCCGCCTGGGGGCCACCATCGGGGCGGTGATCGAGGGCGTCGACCTGACCGGGCCGCTGGACGATGGGCTCATCGCCGAGTTGCGCCGGGCGCTCCTGGACTACAAGGTGGTGTTCTTCCGGGACCAGCCCCTGACCGCGGCCCAGCACGTGGCCTTCGCCCGGCGTTTCGGTGAGCTGGAGGTCCACCCGTTCATCCCCCCCAACGACGCTCATCCCGAGCTGGTCCGCTTTGCCAAGTCGGCCGACGTCGGGGGCTATGAGAACGGGTGGCACAGCGATGTCACCTGGCGCGAGAAGCCGTCCATGGCCGCCATCCTCCACGCCGTCGAGGTGCCGCCCACCGGGGGCGACACCCTGTTCTCCGACATGTACGCGGCCTACGACAGCCTGGACGAGGCCATGCGCGCCCGCATCGCCCCGCTCCACGCCGTGCACGACTACATGCTGGCCTTCGGGGCCCAGGTGCCACCCGACCAGCGCGATGCCGTGCGGGCCCAGTATCCGCAGGTGGTGCATCCCGTCGTGCGCACCCACGAAGAGACGGGACGCAAGCTGGTGTACGTCAACCGCTTCTTCGTCGACCACATCGTCGAGACCGACGACGACGAGAGTGCCGCGCTGATCGACCGGCTGTCGCGCCGGGCCGAGACCGTCGAGCACCAGTGCCGCTGGATCTGGGAGCCGCACTCGGTCGCCATGTGGGACAACCGGGCGGTTCAGCACTACGCCTGCAGCGACTATTGGCCGTCGGTGCGGGTGATGGAGCGGGCCAGCGTAGTCGGGCCCCGCCCGGCCTGAGCCGCCTCCGCCGTCCCGGGCTCGGTCTTCCACCTGCTCGGCCAGAACGGGCACGTCCCGCAGTTGGAGACACCCGACCAGCTGCTCGAGCTGGTGTGGGGGAGCGCCTGAGGGCGAACCCCGGGGACGTCAGGGGGTCGCGGCCTCCGCGTAGGCGGCGAGCAGCCCGGCCCAACCACCGGGCGAATCGAACGCCGAGTGCATCTGCTCCCGCGCGGCGCCGAAGCGGTCCAGCTTCCGGTGCTCGAGGTCGACCCGCGTGCGCTGCGACCCTTCGGCGACGAAGCGGACCTCCACCTCGGTCAGGAGCTCAGGATCGAAGTGCCATTCCGTGTCGAGCTGCCAGGCCAGGACCAGCCGGTGGGGCGGATCCCACTCGAGCACACGTCCCCACTCGCATTCGGTGCCGTTGTCATCGATCTCGTACCAGCGTCCCCCCGCCTTGGATTCGAGAATGGCCTGCTTGAGGTCAGTGTCGCCGATGTGGTGGCTACGCGGCCACCAGGTGTCGAACCCCTCCGTGAAGAGCGTGAAGGCCCGGACGATCGGCACCTCGACCGTCACGCTCTTGCGCACCGTCAACTCAGCCGTGGTCATTGTCTTCTCCTTGTCTTTCCGCCGCGACCGCGAACGCGGCCAGGGCCTGATCCCAGAACTGGTCCAGGTAGTCCCGCAGCGCGCCGAGTCCGTCCGGCTGGAGCCGGTAGAGCCGGCGCGCGCCTGCCCGCTGGTCGACCACCAGGCTGGCCTCCTTCAACACCCGCAGGTGCTGCGAGACGGCCGGGCGGCTCACGGGCAGACCTTCGGCCAGCTCGACCACCGCCCGGGGACCCTCGCCGAGGCGCTCGAAGATGGTGCGACGAGTCGGATCGGCCAGGGCGGTGAGGGCATCAACGTAAGTAGGCACTTACGGTAAGTTACAACTTACCTTGTATCCTGTCAACGATGAGCCGAGGCTCCAGCCAGCCCCTCGATCCGCGTGTCGTCGAGAGCCTCCGCGGCATCGTCGGCCGCGGGCACGTCCTAGTCGAACCCGACGTGACGGCGTCCTACGGCATCGACTGGACCGGGCGGTTCCGGGGAGCGCCGGCGGCGGTCGTCCGTCCCGGCGACAGCGCCGAGGTGGCGGCGGTGCTGGACCAGTGCCGGGCGGCGGGCATCGCCCTCGTGCCCCAGGGGGGCAACACGGGCCTGGTCGGGGGCGGCGTACCGCTGGCCGGCGAGATCGTCCTCAGCGTGCGCAGACTCTCGTGGGTCGCCGACGTGGACGAGCGGGGCGGCCAGCTCACCGCCGGTGCCGGCGCGACGGTCGAGGCGGTCCGAGCGGCCGCCGCCGTGGCCGCATGGGACTACGGCGTCGATCTCGGCAGCCGGGAGAGCGCGACCATCGGCGGTACCATCGCCACCAACGCCGGCGGGATGCACGTCCTGCGCCACGGCCCGACGCGGGCGCAGCTGCTGGGCGTCGAAGCGGTGCTGGGGACCGGGGTCACCGTCTCGCACCTGGGTGGCCTGACGAAGGACAACACCGGCTACGACCTGGGGGGACTGCTGTGCGGCAGCGAGGGCACGCTCGGGGTGGTCACCGCCGCCCGGGTGCGCCTGGTGGCCCCCAACCCGGAGCGGATGGTGGCGCTGCTCGCCTTCTCCTCGACCGGGGACGCCGTCGCGGCCGCGCTGTCGCTGCGGCGTGCCCTGCCCGACCTGCTCTCGCTCGAGTTCTTCGTCGACGCCGGCCTGGCCCTCGTCTGCGACGTCGCCGGTTGGCCGCGACCCTTCGCCCAGGGGCACGCGGCCTACCTGCTGATCGAGGTGGCCGGCCGGCGTGACCCGACGCCCGAGGTGGCCGAGGCGCTCGATTCCACCGCCGCGATCGCCGACGTGGCCGTGGCGACCGACGGGGTGCGCATGGCCCAGCTCTGGCGCTACCGCGAGGGGCACACGGAGGCCATCAACTCGCTCGGTGCCCCGCACAAGCTCGACGTCACCTTGCCGGCGCGGGCGTTGGCGGCGTTCATCGACCAGGTGCCGAGTGTGGTGCGCGGCATCGAGCCACGCGCCACCACCTGGCTGTTCGGTCACGCGGCCGATGGCAACGTCCACGTGAACATCACCGGGATCGGCCCCGACGACCTGGCCGTGGACGCCCGGGTCCTGGCCTACGCGGCCGAGCTGGGGGGCAGCATCAGCGCCGAGCACGGCATCGGAACGGCGAAGCGGCCGTGGCTCCACCTCAATCGGAGCGCCGCGGAGATCTCCGCCTTTCGCCGCATCAAGGACGCGCTCGACCCAGCCGGCATCTTGAACCCGAACGTTCTCCTGCCGCCGCGGTGACGTCGACCCGGCGTCCAGCGGGCCGGGGCGACGCCCGGATCAGCACGCGTCGCCGAAGTCGACCTCATCGGTCTCGACCGTCCCGGCCGTCCGTCCCGGCGCCCTCTGCTGGGCCCAGTACAGATTGGTGTGCGCGATCACCTGGTCCGGTGGCGGCGCCCCCCATTCCGTCAGGTCCTCGGTGGTGTGGGCATCGCTGACCAGTGTGGCGTCGTATCCCCTGGCGAGCGCGCCGTGGAGTGTCGAGCGGATGCACATGTCGGTCTGTGCGCCGACGACCACGAGCCGGCCAACACCGAGTCCGGACAGCACGGTCTCGAGCGTGGTGTCCTCGAACGAGTCGCCGTAGTTCTTCTCCACCAGCGGCTCGTCCTCCCCCGGCAGGAGCTCGGCGACGATCCGCCAGGGGTCGCTTCCCTTCGCAACGAGCTCGTCGGCGTGCTGGACCCAGACGACGGGCACACGCTCCGTCCGCGCCTTCTCGACGAGGCGGCCCACATTCCTGACCACGGCGTCCCGCTCGTAATTCCCCTCGACCACGCCCTGCTGCACGTCGACGACGAGGAGCGCGGTGTTCGGCCGGTTCTCGAGTGTGGTCATGGTCCCCCCCGGGTGCTCGCTCGGGACACCGTGTCCATCCACGGTGGCCATACCCACCGCCGGACCGGACCACCCTCGGACCGCCTCGGCACGGTCAGGGGCCGGCCCGACCCGGACGAAGCGGCTCGAGGCACGGCCGGAGCACCTGCGGTCATGCCCGTCAGAGCTCGTAGCTCGAGACGCGCGCGCCGCCCGCCGCCTGGTACTGCTGACTGCGGACGTGGTCGTTCAAGGCGGCCCGCTGCCGGCGGATCTCCTCCGGGTCGAGCCCGACGCGATGATCACCGGGGCGAGGCGCGAGGCCGAAGCCCGTGTAGACGACGCGCCGCTCCGCCGAGACCGGCTGGCGGCTCATGTGCAGGGTGCAGGAACAGTGGACGGTGACATCGCCGGTGTGTGTGGGCAGCGGCACGCGTGGGAGGTCGAGGCCCTCGACGCCGAGAGGCGCAATGTTGGCGCGGTGCGACCCCGCGACGACGCCCAGCTCGCCGTTCTCGCGCCCGCCGCCGGTCACCGAGATGCCGACCGTCAAGCCGCAGCAGTGGCGGCTGTGACCCCCAGGCGAGCAGTCCTTGTGCCAGCTCACGTCGGAGATGCCTTCGACGACATCGATCTTCTTGAGCAGGCCCTCCGCCGAGTCGCCGATGTCGGGATCGCGTTGCACGAAGCGATCGTCGGTCACGGTGCCGATCGTGGCGAAGCGCTCCGTGTGCAGGAGCTCGCGCAGCGTCGGTGACTTCTGGTTGAAGCCGAGGATCCGGGCCGCGTACCACTCGCCCGCCCCGGTGCGCGCCCACCACGACGCGCCGTCATCGCGCTCCGCCGACGCGATCGCGTCGTCGAGTTCCGCGGACACCGCGGCCATCTCCGCCTCGCTGAACACGCCCGCGATGTGCAGGTAGCCGGCTTCGGCCAAGAAATGCCCAATGTCCTCGCGCGGGCTGTCGAGCGTGAACGACTGGTGGAGATCGAGCGGCGCCCCGGTGCGATCCGCCAAGCGGATCGATCCGGGCTCGTGGTCGGGACGACCATCGAGGAAACACCGCAGCACCGGTTCCCACTCGACGAAGGCACCGAGCGTGCCCCGCCGTATGTGGGCGCGGCCGGTGAGCTGCAGGCCGAAGGTCGACGCCACGTCCTGCATGAGGTCGGAGAACGCGTCGCGATCGAGGGCCACGACCAACGGCGCACCGTTGCCGGCGTGCACCACCAGGCGCCCACCGTCCGTCACCTCGAACGTCACCTCTTCACCCTCGACGTCGAGGGTCAATGGTGCGAGCCCGAGTCGGCCGGCGGCCCGACCCGCCTCGGCGTCGTGTGCGTCGAGCAGCGCGGGGACACGATCGTCGAGGAACGTCGCCGGGTCGAGCGCGACCTCGTCGCCCTCGAAGCGGGTGCGGAAGTCCACCGTGACCATGCTGCCTCCTTCGTCCTCGACCCGGCACGGATCCTCCTCACACCGTACAACCGCATTTGAGCAGCCATTTCGTGCGGCTCCGAAGCGCGGATCGCCGAGGCGGCGTCGGGACCCCGTCGTCGGCCGCCGGCCGGCCGGGCGGGCTGGAGCCTTCCGCTCACCCACTCACCCTGTCCCGGTCAGTGAGCCCTCCGGATCCAGCTGTGCCGTCACCTCCGCCAGTGCGTGTCGCAGGTCGGCCGCGCAGTGGTGGTTGTACAAGAGGCCCGTGCCGTCGCTGAGCAGCACGCTCGCCATGGCCACGCCCCGGGCCGAGGCGGGACGGGGGGCCGACAGCGCACTGAGCATCGACTGCACGGCACCTTCGGCGGCCACGATGCGGTCCCGGCAGAGCGGCACGCACCGGTTGCGAGCCGGAGCCCGGCGCGCCAGCTCCAGCAGGTCGCGCCAGTTCTGCGCCAGCTCCGTGCGCAGGGTCGGCGACACCAGCTGCCCGGCCCGTGCGGCCAGCAGCCGGTGGGACTCGGGAGCCCGACCCGACGCCAGCCGGCGATCGAGCGAGGGGGCGCACAGGCGAGCGCGCAGGCGCAACCACGGTGGGTTGGCCATCTGAACGAAACGCTCCGGTTGGCGCGGGTCGGTGATCAGGAGGGTGGTGTGCGGGGACCGGCCGCCCGTCGGGCGGGGGCGGGCGGTCCCCGCCTCGCCTCCGGTGCGGCCGTGACGGCCGGTCTGAAATCGGTACGACATGCTCATGGGCCCATTGTGCGCCGCCGCGCCAGGGTCCGAAAGTGGCATGATTGACCCTATGCGCGACAAAGCTGCCATTCCCTCCACCCGCCCGCGGAGGCCGCGACCGCGTCCTGGGCGTCCCGGCGACGCCGGGCGGTCGCCTGCGGTGGCCATCGTCGTCTACGACGGGATCGGCCTGTTCGAGCTCGGGGTCGCCTTCGACGTGTTCGGTCGTACCGACCTCGAGCTCGGGGTCCCGTGGTACGGGCTCTCCGTCTGCGGCGCCGGCGCGGCGCCGGTGACCATCGACGGCGGCCTCACCCTCCAGGTGCCCCACGGCCTGGAGCGAGCGCGCCGGGTCGACACCGTGGTCGTGTTGCCGACGGCGCAGCTCGAGGCGGTGCCGCCGGAGGTTCTGGAGGCGCTGTGCCGCGCCCACGCTCGTGGATGCCGCATCGTCTCCCTGTGCACCGGCGCGTTCGTCCTGGCCGAGGCCGGGTTGCTGGACGGTCGTCGCGCCACCACGCACTGGTCGGAGTGCGACGACCTGGCCCGGAGATACCCCGGTGTGACCGTCGATCCCGGCGTGTTGTACGTCGACGACGGTGACATCCTGACGTCGGCGGGCAGCGCCGCCAGTCTCGACCTCTGCCTGCACGTGGTCCGCCGGGACTACGGCACGGAGATCGCCACCCAGCTGGCGCGACAGCTGGTCGTCCCACCCCAGCGCGACGGGGGCCAGGCCCAGTTCATCGAGCGGCCGCTGACGACGCTCGAGGGCTCCCACCTGTTCGCCGAGACCGTCACCTGGCTCGAGCAGCATCTCGACGAACCCCTGAGGGTGAGCGACCTGGCCGCCCGGGCCGCCATGAGCCCCCGCACCTTCGCCCGGCGGTTCCGGGCCGCCACGGGGACCACCCCGCACCAGTGGCTGCAACGCCAACGCGTGCAGCTGGCGCAACGCCTCCTCGAGGTGAGCGACCTCCCGGTCGAGACGGTGGCGGCCCGCAGCGGCTTCGGCACGGCGGCCAACCTGCGCAAGCACTTCAGCCGGAACCTCCACACCAGCCCCCAGGCCTACCGACGGACCTTCCAGGACCGCCTGCCGGCCGCCTGACGCCTGTGGCCGCTCCCAAGGCCGGTGCGCCCCGGGTCGACCACCCGCCCCCAGGGGGGGCGCGCCTCCGAACGCGAAGGCCGCTCTCGAGCGCATCGACGCCGGAGGCAATGCCGCAATATAGTACTCACTATACGAATCTGACCGGTCGCGTTCCCGAGGCCATTGAGGAGGAGCATGACGACCCGACTTATCTCCGCCGACGACCACGTCGACTTGAGCCACGACACGATCAAGTCGTTCCTGTCGCCGAAGTAGCGCTTAGGGCGTAGTGAAGAACACCATCCAGCGGATTGAGATTAATACTTGAATTTACCGGCGCCATGGACGGGCTCCCGGCAGGCACAGCTTGACCCTGCGCGACAGAACTCACCGTGAAAAGGAGGGCC
>JBKQIP010000178.1:0-14889 GCA_052148295.1 Acidimicrobiales bacterium | reverse complement strand
CCGGGTTGATCGCCAACATCTCGTCGCCCGGCGCCGTTGCCTACTCCCACAACGTTCCCTACGGCGTGGGCAAAGCGGCGGTCGATCGTCTCAGCCACGACATGGCCGTCGAGTTGCGCCCGCACGGGATTGGCGTGGTTTCGTTGTGGCCGGGCATTGTGGCTACGGAGATGGTGGCGCACGGGGTTCCCCGCAACGCCGAGGGCCGCCAGATCCTGACGCTTCCCGGAGAAGGCGATTTCGATCTGGCCGACGCCGATTCGCCGCGCTTCGCCGGACGCGCCGTGGCCGCGCTCTTCGGCGCGCCCGACATCCAGGAGCGTTCGGGTAAGGCCTTCCACGTGGCAGACCTGGCCGAGGCCTACGGCTTCACCGATATCGACGGGCGTATCCCACGTACGCTGATGCCGGGCCGGGCAAAGCAGCGACAATGAAGTTCTCCGACGACCAGTCAACGGTCGACCCCACCTTTACGGTCCGCTGACCCGGGCTGCGGAGGAGGCAGGCTTCGACTCGATGGCTGATCGCTCTCTAACGAGTCCTCGATGCCAACCCTCACGATGTTGGGGCGGGTATTCGAGCTGCTCGTGGCCCGGCTTGAGCTTACGCTGGCTTGGCGTTGACGCTCACCGGTTCGCCCATTGTGAGAATCGGTACGAGGTTGCTACTCAACTACCCGCCTCTATGGGCAGATCCGGAGCCGGCTCGGGGCACGATGGCTGGGTTCATGATGTCGTCAAGTAGGCGGTAATGGCATCGGCAAGACCACGGCGAGCTTCTCCGACATCGGTGAGCGTGCTGATCTCCCCCTGCATCTGGATCCCATGCATCGCCGCCGGGAGGAGTTGTTCGACGCGGTGAAGCTTCGTCTTCGAGCCCACCAGCCCCTCCAACATGGCGCTGATCATTGTCCTCCAGGCCTCATCCACGTGTTCGATAGCGGCGGCTGTGCGCGGCCACACCCTCGTCAGGGTCTCGTGGTCACGGCTGAGGGACATGCGGATGGTCTGTACTGCCCTCGCTTCGGGGGCGTCCAGGGCGTGCCAAAGCCACTCGACGATGGCCGACACCTGCCGGGCGATCGTACGTTGTGGGCGGACCGAGCCGACGAGGCGGTACGACGTCAACGCGTCGGCCACCTGTTCGAGAACGGCCGCCCAGAGGCCGTCGGCGTCACCGAACTGATGCTGAATCGTTCCCCAGGTGACTCCCGCCTCTTTGGCGATCGCGTTTGCGCTCACCGCTTCAGGCGAACCGGTGGCGAGGCAGGACACCGCCGTGGCGAGCATCGCCTGCCGATTCTCCCTGCCGCGGCGATTCAGCCGGGTGCCCTGCGCGCTCAGCCCCACCTGTGAAGTCGTCGAAAGACTCAAGACCAACCTTTCACGTCGCCAGGGGGGACCAAAGATCTAGGCCGACGAAGGCGACCACCCCGATGCGTCCTTTGCTATTGCGTGGGTGTCGCAGCGTGTCGGTACTTGCCAGCCTCGATGTTCACGATCTGTCGATCAGTGTCCCGCTCGAGATGGTGTTCGCGTACGTAGGCTCCCGGTTCGGCGGCGTAGTCGACCGGCTCAGGCTCGAGGGTGATCCTCCATCGGCAGTGCGGTTCGTCGGCGGAGGCCCTGGGGGGTAGCTTCAAGGGGTCGATCCGGATGTTCGGGTTCCACCGAGCCGCCCCGTGCCGGAAGCCGAAGAGCTCGAGGTGCCCGCAGATCTTGTTCACCATGTAGTCCATGACCTCGGGGCCACCGGCCTCTCCCGCCTCGGGGACGCCACACTGGGGCGTGAACATTTCCCACTCGTTCTCACCGACCTGTCGGAACGTCAGCGTCATGCGAGTCGACATGGCCGGAAGGCACTGCCACACCTTGAGTGGCGTCGTGACCTCGTCCTCGCCGGAGAACCCCATGAGACGGCTGATCGTGTAGTTCTCGTGGTCGCCCGCGCCGCCGTCCTCGAACCACACCGCGTGGTGCATCTCGTCGGCCACCTCTTGGCCGAAGCGCCTGATTGCCTCTTTGTACCAGCTGCGGTTGACGGTTCCGTAGATCTCTCCGCCGACCTCCACCAGCTTCATCAGCGCTTCCTTGGAGAAGTCGCTCAGCCGGAGATCCGGTTCGAAGGGACCGCTGTAGTCGTCGAGCTCCTCAGAATCGGAGTGTTGCAGCGGCACGTGGATCATCCCCTTCGGTCGTGGATGGCAGACTGGCCCGTAGATTATCATAGAGCCTTATATGAGTTTTGCTTGGAGACCACGGTCGGGAGGAAGCTATGACGACGTTGCACCTAGACGACTTCTCACGGAGCGAGTTGGCCGAGCTCGTGCGGGAGTACATGATCACCGCCCATGTGAACGACCGAACCGGCCTGGCCGCCGTCCAACTCGATCCGCGCGACCTCGACTACGCCACCATCGCCATCGAAGAGTGGATGGGGGCCAGCCCGATCTACACCCGCCGGATGCAGCGCGCCCTCGGGTTCGCCGGAGGCGAGGACGTGGCCACCATCTTCAAGGGCCTGCAGCTCGACTGCGGCTTTGCCCACCAGTACATGGACGTCCGCTACGAGGTCGAGAGCGCGCACAAGGGACGGTTCTGGCTGGAGAGCTGTGGCGCGCTCCTCGATGTCGAGCCCCACGGCCAGGACCTCGTCTTCACGATGTGCCACACCATCGAGGATCCAACCTTCGACGCCACTGCCGTCGCCACGAACCGACGGGCCCAGACCCGACCGGTCCATCGCCCACCCCGCGTCGAATCGTCAGATTCAGACCACCCGCATTGTGAGTGGACCGTGACGATCGACCCGGCACACAATCCGGTTGCCGACCACCCACTGATGAGCCGGGTGGAGCGCTCCGCACTCGCCGGGCTGGAGGTACTCCGCCCCACCGCGGATCCCGACGATGACGGCCTGGCCCGCTACGACGGACCTGTGCTGGCCGAGCCGCAGCTCGAACTCTTCTCTCGGGACGCACTGGTCACCATCTGCAAGGAGGTCGCCGTCCAGGTGCACCTCCTCGTCCGGGCGTTGGGACTCTCGGTGGCCGATGCGGCCGGCCCCGAAACGGCAACGGAGATCCTCGCGGCCGAGATGGTCGGCTCGGGCTGGATCATGAGCGAACGGTTGGCCCGCCTGCTCGATGTGTCCTCCGCTTCGGGCAGCCTCGAGGAGATCGAGACCGTCCTGTCACTGCACCCGATGTTTCAACCGGCCGAGTACCAGCCCATTGCGTTGGAGCGCGAGGGTGACGCACTGCAGCTCCACCTTCTCGACGGCCCCGCCCGCGCCGACGACGACGGGGCGAGCTGGAGCTCACTGTTGCGATCGGGCCGTGACCAAGGACTGGTTGCCGCCACGCAGGCCATCAACCGTCGGGCGAGAGTGGAGCCGATCGAGGGTTCCGAGGTTCCGTCGTGGACGATCACCCTCGATCCCGAAGCCACCCCGGTCGCTGTGCCGGACTGGGTCGCCATCGGCCACCTGAGCGGCTCCTCGAAGTTCGCATTCGAGCAGCGCGTGTCGATTTCCAAGCGTCAATCCTGACCGCGAGGTTCGGACGACTTGGCTCCTTCTGGTGTCGGTCGCCTTCGGTAGTCCCACCCCGGCTAGGGAGAACGGCTGGAGGACGTCCTCAATTCAGTTCTTGAGGGTTCGCCACACCCCAATACTCCAATCACAAAACAGGTGCATCGACGCCTACGGAACGACCAGATCGACGATCTCGTCGCAGGGTACGGACACGGTTACACCGTGTATCCGTTGGCAAATGAGTTCGCCATCAATCGGGAGACCGTCTCGCTCATCCTGCGGAGACGAGGCGTCGCCATCCGACATCGAAGCATCGAAGCTTGGGGCCCGAACAAGTCACGCTGGCGTCCGAGCTCTACGGCCAAGGACTGTCGCTCGCCCGGGTGGCCGAACGACTGGGAGGTCACGCGCGGTGGCTGTGAACACGCCCTGAAGGCCGCAAGCGTGAGGCTCCGGCCGAGGCCAACGTGGTCGTATCGGAAGCCGTGATGAATTTCGTCCCCACCCTCTAGCACTCTCCATACGAGAGTGCTAAAATGGTGCCGATACCGCAGGTAAGCGGCGCAAGAGAGCAAATATTCACGACCGAGGAGGTTTTGCCATGGCTCTTGTGCGAAGTGACCCTTACCGGGACGTTGATCGTCTCTTCCAGCAACTCTGGAACGCCCAGCAAAGTGGGGCCCGTCCGATGGCCATGCCGATGGACGCCTATCGCAAGGACGATTCCTTCCTTCTCCAGCTGGATCTGCCAGGCGTCGCGCCCGACTCCATCGACCTCACGGTGGAGGACAACGTGTTGACCATCTCTGCAGAGCGTCCGGCACCCGCCAAGGGTGAAGGCGTCGAGTCGGTGATCGCCGAACGGACCTTCGGGACCTTCACCAGACAGGTGGTCCTAGGCAAAACTCTCGATTCGGAGCGCATCGAGGCCAGCTACGAAGGTGGCGTGCTGACGGTTGCGATTCCTGTGGCCGAGCAAGCCAAGCCACGACGTATTGAAGTTGCCGTAGGCTCGGACCACAAGCAGTTAGCGACGTCTGCCGCATAGCCATTCCCGAACCGCCCCCGGGGACGTACTCGGTCCCCGGGGGCGGTTCGTCACGCAACCAACGTCCCTTGGCGCTCCACAATGCCTGCGGCATCGCATTCCTCCTTGCCTCACCTCACTCCTCAGAGTTCGTAGGTCTCGCCCGCACGGCGGTGCATGATCACGGCCGCCAACACCGCGCCGACCAGGATCAAACAACCCGAGATGTCGACGGCAACGTGGAGCCCTGAACCGAGAGCGTCGTAAGCCGAGCGGGATGGGGGCGCGTCGGCGCCCCAGGGCCGAGACGACGGTTTGTCAGGCCAAGATCTGTTTCAACCCTGCGAAAGCATTGCAGCGGCTCGCTCCGCGCCTGATTGCAGACAGTGACTCGCAATCTCGGCTCCCTTTGCCGCTTCGCTGACGGCTAACTCCTGCGTCCACGTCGGCTCCTGTTGTTGATGGCTGCGTCCGTTGCATTGTTCCCAAATCCACCTCCACCCAACCTCGCTCTTCGACATCGGCCATCCTCGACCAGGTCGCTGGGTCAGTGCCGCCCGAGATCCGACCCACCTGAGGCGGGTCCGGGCGGCGGGTCGAGCCACCCTCATGACCGATTCTGGCGCGAGAAGACGACCTCTTCGAGCAGGAGGTGCACGGTGGCCGCCACCGGGATGGCAATCAGGGCGCCGATGAGGCCCAGCAGGGTTCCACCGATAAGCGTGGCGATGATGGTTACTCCCGGCGAGATCCGCACCGTGTGCTTCATGACCCGCGGGTTGAGGAGATAGTCCTCCAAGAACCGATAGGCGATGTAGAAGCCGGCGGTGGCGACGGCCACGGGCAGTCCCCTGGTGAGCGCCACCAGCGAGACGGCGATACCGGCGATGGTGGAGCCCACCAGGGGAATGAGGTCGAAGAGGGCGACGAAGAGCGAGAGGAGCAGGGCGTAGGGCACCCCGAACACGGTCAGCCAGACGTAGGTCCCTATCCCGGCCACCACCGACGTGACGAGGTTGCCGAGCATGAACCCGCCCACGCGGTCGTACACCTCGTCGGTGAAAAGCCGGACCCTCTCCCGCCGGCTGACGGGGATCAGCGAGAGCCAAAGGTTGGTCACACCCGGGAGGGCGATGAGGAAGTAGATGGTGAGGACGACCAGGCTGACCGTTCCTACGCCGATGGAAAGGATCACTTTCCCCGCGCCGAGCGCACCTCCGGCGATCGGGATGTGTAATTTTGCATTGCTCTTGAGGTAGTTCGACAGATGCAGTTTCACCGCCAGACGGCCGATCCAGCCCTTGCCGGTGATGAGCTCTCGCTTGTAGCGCGGGTAGTTCGTCACCAGGTCGTGCACTTCGTGGGATATGGGGGGCACGGCGACCGCCACGAAGACGGCGATCACGAGAAGGAAGCCGAGCGTGACCACGCTGGCAGCGGCTCCGCGCGAGAGCCCCCGACGCGTGAGAAAGATCATGATCGGGTTCAATCCCACGGCAATGAACAGCGCCACGCCCATGATGAGCAGCACGCTCGAGACGCCCACCACTGCCCGCACCATGACGTAGGCGAGCGCCACCCCGAGCGCGCCGGTGAGGCCGATGAAGAACGGTGACCGGCGGTCGAAAGGGCGACCGGGAACGCCCAACGGCTCATCGCCGTCGCTGCGGCGCTCGGCACTTGGTGGGAGCACTAGGACGCCCGGTGGCGCGTCCTCGGCGCGCACCCCCGACTTGGGGTCAGCCGTGAGGGTCATCGACCATAGGCTTCGTACGAATCACCGCGCGGTGATCCCTTCGTGCACCCGGTGGGTATCAATGGTGGCTCTCCACCGCCTCGGCGGTGGCACCCGCCGGGGCGCCCTCGTCGTAGTCGACAGCGACCCGCTGCTCGGGTCGCCGCGCGTCCTGGAGCACGATGGCCGAGAGGACCTGCTTGTCCGCCGTCGTCAAGGGCGGCTGCACCATGGCCCGTGGCCACAGATGCCGGGCCCACACGACGTTGACCTCCGCTGCGTATAGCGACGCCTCGGCCCCGAGGTACATCCATGCGATCAGACCGAGGACGATGGCGAAGAACCCGTAATCCGGGCTGGCGTTGCGCAGGGTGTGATCGACGAGGACGCCTCCGAAGTACTGCAGGGCGGTCCAGGCGCAGCCGCCCACGACGGCACCCGGCAGCATCGGGGAGGTCAGCTGGGCCGGTGTCAGGATGCGAAAGGCCACGGCGAAGAGGCTGACGTTGAGCACGAGCGAGAGCGCGATACCGGCGACCACCACCGGCGCCGACCGGTGCCCGATCGTCGCGAAACCGGCCACCGCGGTGCTGGCGACCAGGAACACGACCAGCACGCCCATCATGGCCAGCGTCCGGGCTTCGCGGGCCCAGAAGTTCGGCCGTCCGGTGCCCGGCACGTTCCAGACTTGCGCCTGCGCGAACTGCGCGGTCTGTATCGCTCCCTGCGAGCCCCACAGCACGGTGACGATCCCGACGGCCAGTCCCAGCGCGCTATTGCGGTGCAGCTGGTGGATATTGGAACTCAGCTTGGCCCCGATGATGGGGAACTGTGCGAAGGCGGAGCGCTCGACATGCTCGATCAGCGAATGCCCGGCCCCCGGGAACAGGCTCAGCACGGTCACCCAAACCAGCAGCAGAGGGAAGAGGGACAGGAAGCCATAGAACGTCAGCAGCGCGGCCAATGATCCGCCGCGGTCGTCGCCGAACTTCTTGTACACGGCAAAGACGAAGGCGGCGATACGCCACCGCCGCTGCGCACCGTCCACCGCACGCGCCGCACGTTGGATCAGGTTCATGTGCGGGGTCCCCGCGGTTCGCTGGCGGTGTACACGCGTTGCACCATGGGTAGGTAATTTGCCCATCCACGGCAACGGGAAACCTCGGCGCGCCCGCGCTCAGGCGTCGCTCGTCACCGGCTTGGGTATGGATTGTGGTGACGAAGGGTGACACTGTGGCGCGCCAACGAGACAACGAGAAACACCGCCGCCCCTGGTGGGTGCCGTCAACGCGTGTCCTGCTCGGCCTCGCCGTCCTTGTGGGGCTGGTGGTCCTGCTGTTCCACGCCCGGGCGATCTCGCACGAGGCCGCCACCGTGTTCGACCACTTCAGCTTCACCCGGCTTCCCTGGCTGGCCCTCGCCGTGGCGGCCGAGGCCGCCTCCTTTGTGTGTTACGCCCTCGTGCAGCGCAGCCTGCTCGCCGAGGGTGGGGCGCGCCTGTCGCGGCACGACATGGTCGCGCTGGCCGTGGCCGCCACCGGTCTCACCAATCTCCTGCCTGGCGGGACGGCACCCTCCAGCGGCTGGCTGGTGGCCCAGTACCGCAAGCGCAACATTCCCCTACCCCTGGCCCTGTGGGCCGTTGTCTCCGGCGGGTTCGCCGCGGTGGTCTCCGTCCTGCTCCTCATGCTGGCCGGCGCAGCCATCGCCGGGCTGCTGTCGCCACCGCTCGTCGGCCTCTGCGCCACCCTGCTGGCCGGCGGGTCAGTTGGCTTCATCGCTCTGGTCCGTCACCTCGACGCGCTGGACCGCTGGTTCCGAACCCACCACTACCGATACTTCGATCGCCTTCTCAAGAGGTTCAGCAAGCGCATCGGTGATGCCAGCCGGTTCCGCGTCGCTCCAGCCGTGGGGGCCCGCGTGCTCGCCCTGAGCGTGGGGAACTGGGGTCTCGACGTCGGATGCCTGATCGCCGCCTTCGCCCTCTTGGACCTCCCCGTCCCGTGGCGCACGGTGCTGTTCGCCTACACCTTCGCCCAGATCGCCGGGAGCCTGGCCCCGGTGCCCGGCGGCATCGGCTTCGTCGAAGGTGGCATGGTCGGAGCTTTCGCCCTCACGGGCACGCCCCTCGGCGGCGTGCTCCTGGCCACCATCCTCTATCGGCTCATCACGTCGGTCGGAGTGGCGGGCGTGGGCAGCGTCATGCTGCTGCACTTGAGCCGGCAGACGTCGACACGTCGGGCCGAGCTCTCTGCCCGGGCGGCGGCGCTCAACCGGGAGTGAGGGGCTCGCTGCGTCGCCGCGCCTCGCCGACCATCGGGACCGCGGCGCCGGGACGGCACGGCACGGCACGGCACGGCACGTGATTGAAGGTCACCCCCGTGGGGAATACAGGTCGGCAGACGACATGGGGGTCGATATGACAACGTTGCAGACTGCATCACCGCAGCGAGACGAAGGGTCGCCGATCCGGAGCCTCATTCCCGCCCGTTTCGACCGGCTGGGATGGTCGCACTTCCACACCATGCTGGTCGTCGCGCTCGGAGTCGCCTGGGTGCTCGACGCGTTTCGCCACACTGGCCGCCGGGTATTTACAAGTCAGCCAAATGCGGTTTTCGAAAGGGGAACGTTGTGCTGATCATATTGCTGCTTTTACTGGTGCTCCTTCTGTTCGGTGCAGGTTTCGCGCTTCATCTGTTGTGGGTCGCCGCCGTCATCTTCGCGGTGTTCTGGATCATCGGTGTCGCCTTGGGTCGGGGGGAGGCTGCCGGCAGCCACCGCTTCTACCGCTGGTGATCCGAAGGCGCAGGGTGGCGCGTGCCGTGCCCCGCCCCATGAGGATGTGTTAGCACGCATATCGCACACGATGGTGGCGGTTGCGCAAGCGAATCTCGGGAACCACCCGTTCGACTGAGATGCAACCCGCGCGGGGTTAGTGGTCGTCCGGAGGCACCACCACCCCCATTTTTCAAGCCTCGGCGAGGCCGTCGGCGGTGGTACCGCGGAGGGACTGGCTACCCGCTCTCCGCGACTACACCCCACAACCATCGTCCGAGCTTCTCCGCCCACCGGTTGCTCTCCATGGTGCGGAGACCCGAAGTGGGCTGTTGTCCACCCGTCGAGGTCGTCGTCAAGGTGGAGCGAAGCCTGCTTCCTCATGCCGGGCTCGTGACGATTCGGCACTCCGACGACGGGGCCTCAGTGACAAGCGGTTCAGCGCACGGGCTTGGCTTGAGGGCGGTGATCGCCAAGGATGCCTTGCCCAGCCAGAGACGCCGCTTGCGCGCGGTTGCGAACGCAAAGTTTGGCATACAGGCTCCGCAACTGAGTCTTAATCGTGTTCTCACTGACGTAAAGGTGGCTACCAAGTTCGCCATTTGTCATGCCGGTCGAAAGCAGAGAGAGGAGCTGGCTCTCGCGCTCGGTAAGGCCGATCTCGCGGCCCGGCCATCGCAGTGCCTCGTCGATATGGGCGTGTTGCGACCTCTGGGTCAGAACAATACGGTCGCCTGCTGCAGCAGCTTTGATGCCGTCAATGATCTGTTGCCGTGGTGCAGCCTTCGAGATGAATCCTTGAGCACCGGCACGCAGGGCACTGCGGACCGCCTGAGGTCGATCGGAAAAGCTGAATACCACAACCGCTCCGTTGCTGGCGTCCTCACCAAGTAGGCGCACCCTCTCGCCGAGTGAACCGAGTTCTCCGTAGGTGTCGAGCAGGGTGACGTCTACCGTTCGCTTCGGTCCCTTCCGCGCGTCGATTTCGATGACCTGGACCTCCGGCTCACTGACCCTGAGAAGGGCACGGAGGCCTTCAAGGACGATCATGTAGTCATTGACCAGCGCGACCCGGATCGGTTTGGGCACGGCTTCACTCTAAGCGAGAGCGTCAAACGTTCCACAATCACCCGATCGGGTGATTGATCGACCGGGGTCGTTCCGCCAGAATGACGGGGCGGTCGATCGAAGACCAGAACCGACTAGCGAGAACCTCATAGGAAACCACGGGCAATGCCCGCTCGAGAAGAGGTGGGACCAGAGGCGGAGGCATCAAGGAAGAGCCGCTCTTGAGGAGGCCCGAGCGAAGAGCGTGGCAGTTCTACGGCGAACAAGTAAGGAGAGGGTACGTGACGGTAGAACCATTTAGCGTTACCGCAAACGACTTCGATGGAGGTCGCATCTTCGCCTTGAGCGGAGAGCTCGACGCCTCGACTTGTCAGGGGCTGAGCGAGCGTCTGATCGGACCGACTGGCTCGCTCGTTGTCGTCGACCTTGACCGACTCACTTTCATGGACTCTTCGGGGCTGGGCACCATCCATGCCGCGAGGCGGACGGCGATCGAGAACGGGGGGGATCTCGTAGTCTGTCGCCCTACTCCGATGGTCCAGCGAGTGTTGGAGATCACTGGTCTCGACACGTGGATCACGGACTGGGACCCGGCTTGGTCGAACGGTTGCCCCTTGGGCTGTACGCCATAGGGGCCGGGGTTCGGCCCTCCAGCGCCCTGGTGACGATCGGCGCGCCTGCCTTTCGAGGCACGAGGAGCCTGACGAGGGCGGTTCGGACCCTGCCTATTTGATTGTCGACCGCTGGGGACGGAGGCGCCACGGTTGGTCAGTCACATTCGGCTCTCCGCCGCGAACCCTGCGAAGGCTTCTTACTTCCGGTGGTCGTTCGTTGGTCGCAGCCTCCCCACACTGCGGCCGCAGTACGGATGGCGAAAAACCTGGAGACGCTCATGCCCACACCACTGGCAACGGCCCAGCTCAGTGCCTCGGGCCACGATGACCGCCGATCCGCCGGTACCGGTGGTCCAGAAGTGTGTCTCACCACCTTCCATGCCGCCTCAAGCAGTCGCCGCGTAACCATCCCGGCCAGCGCACCCGCGCCGTAGCTCAAGCATTCAGCTTGTCGAGACCGTATGAACCGTTCATACATCTCAGCGTTTCATCGCAACGTGAGCGGGTAAAGCTTTAACCACGATCACGCGCACCCGAGAGGCGCGATCCCACGTCAGTATCACATTTTCTACACACCGACATACGGAGGACATGATCATGGGCAACAAGGACAAGGCATCCAACAAGACTCAGGACATCAAGGGAAGAGTAAAGGAGAAGGTCGGATCGGCGACAGGCAATGCCGAACTGGAATCAAAGGGCAAGACCGACCAATCGAAGGCGAGCATGAAAGACGCCGGCGAGAAGATCAAGGATGCGGCCTCCAAGGTCAAGGACTCGCTCACGAAGAAGTAGAGATATATTTCGTGATCAAGTAGGAGAGTGAGTCTCTCAGGTATCGAACGTTGATCGACATTTCCCAGCGCAGATAAGGGATGGGTCGTCCATTCAATGTGACTTGCCGCTGCCTTGATTATTCGTTGGTCAAGGGGTCCTCTGCTCTAATGGTGATGAGTCCGTGCTTCGCGGCGTACAGGCTGGCCATCGCTCGGTTTGCTCACACCAATCTTGGTGTAGATGTGTTCGACGTGACTGCCGGCGGTCTTCGCAGATATGGTCAGCCGGGTGGCTATCTGCTCGTTTGACAGTCCGCGGGCGAGGAGCCGGAGAACCTCGATCTCCCGGGAGGTGAGACCCCCTGGCCACGAACGCCGCTTGCCCGCACGATGGCCGACGACACGAAGGACCGCGGCGACAGCGTCGGCATCGAGGCAACCCGCGCGTACCTCGTCTTGAAGCGCGGATGCGGCTTGTGCGGCCGCCAGTTCAGCCCGGTGTGGGCGCGGCTCCATCCGGGCGTGATACCCGTCGACAACTGCCAAGAGTCGACCCCCTGGCGTGATGTCTCCGCCGGTAAGTCCCCGAGGGTATCCAGAGCCGTCTAGCCGTTCGTGATGCTGGACGACAATGGCGCCAAGTGGGGCGAGACCAGGTGAGGATGCGAGCATCCTCTCGCTCAAGTAGGGGTGGAGCCGAACTCGCTCTAGTTCCACTGGGTTGAGGGCTCCCTGTTTGTCCCAGATCGTATTGGAGACACCCAAGTGGCCGAGATCGTGCAGTGGCGCCGCGCGCCGCGCGTGCGTCGATTCCAGCTCGCTGAGCCCGTAGCCAGGAGCCGCTGCTGCAACGAGCGCGGCCACTCCCTTGCTGTGTCCGATCGTGTAGGGCGACTTCACATCAGTGAAGTCAGCGACCGCTTCCAGAGCAGAGTCGAGATCACTGCCCGACAGCCAGTAGCGCGACGCCAGACCGGTCGCTATGACGGTCTCCCACGCGAGCGCGAAGGTGCTGGAAGCAGCGCCGCGCATGTGAAGCCACCCAGGCGCTGCACTGCTCAATGCCGGCGTTTCGCTGTCGGAGTCCCCATAAACGCGCCACCCCTCTGGACCGGAGTCGACCTTCGGTTTTGGGCCCTCTCAACGGAGCTATTGACTGGATATATACACTCAGAGTATTCTTTCAGGTATGAGTGTCCCCATGGCCCTGCTCGGCCTCCTCGATCGCGAACCGAGCCACGGCTACGACCTGAAGCGCGATTACGACACCTACTTCGGGCGCGGCCGGCCGCTGCCCTACGGCCAGGTGTACGCCACGCTCTCCCGCCTGGCGAGAGACGGGAAGGCGATCGTCGGCGACGCCGAGCCAGGAGCCGGTCCCGATCGCAAGCGGTACAACATCACCGAGACCGGCCGGAACGAGGTCGAGGCGTGGCTCTCGGAGCCCATCCCCGCCGAGCCCCACCAGCAGACCGATCTGTTCGTGAAGGTCGTCCTGTCGCTGATGCTCGGCCGCCGGGCCGAGGAGTACCTCGACGCCCAGCGCGCCGCACACCTGCACCGGATGCGCGAGCTCACAGACCTCAAGCAAAAAGGAACTCTGATCGATTCGCTCCTCGCCGACCACGGTCTGTTCCACCTCGAGGCCGACCTCCGCTGGATCGACCTCACGACCGCTCGCCTCACCGCACTCGCCACGGAGGTTGCCTCATGATCACGCCCAACGGTTCTGCCCTCATCCCGCCCGGGGGCACCATCATCGAGGCGCAGGACCTCACGCTCTCCTTCGGCGAGACCCCGGCCCTGCGCGACGCCAGCCTGTCCGTGCAGCGGGGCGAGATCGTGGCCGTCATGGGCCCGAGCGGGTCGGGCAAGTCGACGCTGCTCCTCTGCCTCGCCGGCATCCTGGTCCCCGCGTCGGGCCGAGTGATCTTTGAGGGGCAGCGCATCGACGCGCTGCGCGAGGAGCAGCGCAGCCGGCTCCGCCGAGACCGTTTCGGCTTCGTCTTCCAGTTCGGCCAGCTCGTCCCGGAGCTCACAGCCGAGGAGAATGTCGCCCTCCCACTCCTTCTGGGTGGGATGCGCCGCCAACAGGCCCTGGCCCGGGCGCGGAGCTGGTTCGGCCGGCTCGAGCTCGAGGGGCTGGACAGCCACCGGGCGGGCGAGATGTCAGGGGGCCAGGCCCAGCGGGTCGCCCTCGCCCGCGGCATGGTCGCGCAACCCGACGTGCTGTTCGCCGACGAGCCCACCGGCTCACTCGACTCCCTGACCGGTGAGCTCGTCATGAATTTGATGACCAGCCTGGCCCGCGAGGAGGGGATCACGGTGGTCCTCGTCACCCACGAACCCCGCGTCGCCGCCTACGCCGACCGCGAGGTGATCGTGCGCGACGGCCGGGTCGTCAGCCCGGTGGCGGTCGGCGCATGATCCGGCTCAGCCTCCGGCTGACGTTGGGGAGTGGTCGTGAAGCCCTCCTGCGGGTCCTCGTCACCGCGGCTGCGGTCGCCCTCGGCGTCGGCTTGTTGCTGGCCGCCTTGGCCGGGATCAATGGTCTCCACGCCCAGAGCGATCGGGGTGCCTGGCTGAACTCGGCGGTGCAGCCGACGCTACCGACCTCTCCCGCCAGCGGCCTGTGGTGGGACCCGAGCACCGACTCGTTCGGGGATCAGCTCATCGACCAGATCGACGTCGCGGCGGCCGGGCCGGGTGCGCCCATTCCTCCCGGGATGTCCCGCCTGCCTGGTCCGGGCCAGTACGTCGCCTCGCCAGAGCTGGTGAGCCTGCTTCGCTCCCAGCCCGCCGACGAGCTGCGTGATCGCTACCCCGGTCGGCTGGTGGGCACCATCGACAGCGCGGGACTGCCGTCGCCGAACTCGTTGATCATCGTCATCGGTCACAGCGTCGGCCAGCTCTCGAAGCAGCCGGCTGCCATCGAGATCGGGGCGATCCACCGCGGCCTCGCGAATTGCTATGGCTGCCAGAGCGTGGTCGGGAGCGGGCCGACTCTGGAATTCATCCTGGCCGGAGGAGCTGTGGCGCTCGTGCTGCCGGTGCTTATTCTGATTGCGACGGCGAGCCGACTGTCGGCCGTCCGCCGCGAAGAGCGCTTTGCCGCGATGCGACTGGTCGGCGCCACTCCTCGCCAGATCTCGACGATCTCGGCCGTCGAAGCGGTCATCGCCGCCCTCGCCGGAGTCGTCCTCGGTTTCGGACTCTTCTTCGCAACCCGACCATTGCTGTACCACGTGCCGTTCACCGGGGCCCCGTTGGCGCACGGTGACCTCTCTCTTCACGCCGTCGACATCCTCATCGTCGTGGTCGGAGTACCCATCGCCGCCGTCGTCTCGGCACGTCTCGCGC
>JBKQIP010000177.1:0-3355 GCA_052148295.1 Acidimicrobiales bacterium | reverse complement strand
ATCAGCGGGAACGGGACCGGTGCTGAGCCGGCCGGGTGGAACGCCGCTTCAGTCGCGGAAGTTGGTGAACTGCAGCGGAATTCCGAAGTCCTCGGCCTTGCATTTCGCGATGACCTCCTGGAGGTCGTCGCGCTTCTTGGCGGTGACGCGCAGCTGATCCCCCTGGGTCTGCGATGACACCCCCTTGAGCCCGAGGTCCTTGATGAACTTGTTCAGGCGTTTGGCGTGGTCCGAGGAGATGCCGGCCCGGATGGCGACCTTCTGGCGGGACGTCCCCTTCTGGGCTTCCTCGATCTTGGTGTCCTCGAACGCCTTGAGCGACACCTGGCGCTTGACCAGCTTCTCGTCGAGAACCTGGTGCAGCGCCCGCAGGCGGTCTTCGGTCGACGAGCGGAGCACCAGTTCGTTCTCGCTCAGCTCAATTTCGGAATCGGTGTTCTTGAAGTCGAAGCGGGTGGCGGCTTCCCGGTTGGCCTGGTCGACCGCGTTGCGCACTTCCTGCAGGTCGACCTCGGAGACGATGTCGAAGGTGGGCATGGCCGCCAGCGTATCGGGGGTCCCCGGCCGGGCTAACCTCACCCGCTGCGGGTCGGTGTCCGAGTGGCCAAAGGAAACAGGCTGTAAACCTGTCGGTTAACGCCTACGGAGGTTCGAATCCTCCCCGGCCCACGCTCGAGGGCTGCGGTGCGACGGGGCCCCTCCCGCCGCGTCGTGCCGCCCTCCGGCCACGATCCGCACCCACCCTTGCGGCGGCGTCGGGTCGCCACGGCGGCGGCCCGAAACCGGGCCGGGCCGGGACCCTTGCCCCGGGTCCCGTTGACATTACAATGGCGTTGCCGATTGGTTACGGGCATCACCGCACAACGCGCCTGCTCACCAGCCGTTCGCCGGAACGTCGGGCCGGTACCGCCCAAGAGAAGAGCGAGACTGACAACCCAGTGGATGAAGGAGTGAGCACGGCCGCACCCCCGCTGAGCGCACGCCTGCGCGCGCGCCTGCAGGGGTTGTCGATGGCGGCCGACGGGCTGCGCCTGCGCCTGGCGCCCAGCCTGGCGCTGTCCGAGCGCGAGCCCGGCGGGGGGTCCGACGACTGGAGCTGCCTGCGCCGGCCGGCCCTGCTGGGCTTCATCGCCGTCCTCTCCATCGGCCTCGGCGCGTCGCTCCCGAGCTCGCCGTTCAAGCTCGAGATGCCAGGAACCTGGTTCTTCGGAGAGGGCGACGGGACGAGCACGGTCCTGCTCCTGCCCGGTCTGGTGGCGGTCTACGGGGGCATGCTCCTCTTCATCCGGGTCTGGTACGGCCTGGTCAAGACCCTGCGGCATCGCCCCGGGGCCCCGGTGCGCGCGCTGGTCGGCATGCTGGCGCTGTGGACCGTCCCGCTCCTCATGGTGGCCCCGCTGTTCAGCCGGGACGTCTTCTCCTACGCCGCCCAGGGCGAGATGATGAGCCACCACATCAACCCCTACCAGTACGGACCGGCCACCATCGGTTCGGGGCAATTCGTGAACCCGGTCGACGGCCTCTGGCTCAACACGCCCGCCCCCTACGGTCCCCTCTTCCTCATGGTCGACGGCTGGTTCGCCGCGGCCAGCGGGCACAACGCCGTGGTCACCGTGCTCTTCCTGCGCCTCCTGTCGGTGGTCGGCGTCGGCCTCATCGCCTACTGCATCCCCAAGCTGGCCCGGGCCCACGGCCGCGACCCGGGCTCGGCCTTCGTGCTGGCCGTGCTCAACCCCCTCACCCTGCTGGCCCTGATCGGCGGCATGCACAACGACGCCATCATGGTGGGGCTCCTGGTGGCCGGCATCACCGCGGCGAAGACCCGACATCCGGTGTGGGGCATCGTCCTGTGCACCCTGGCCGCCGCCATCAAGGTGCCGGCGGCCATGGGCATCATCTACGTGGCCTGGGAGTGGGCCGGGCCCGAGACGTCCTGGCGCGAGCGGGTGCGCCCGCTGGTCAAGGCGGCCCTGGTCGCCCTGGCCGTGATGGTGGCGCTGACGCTGGTCAGCGGCCTGGGGTGGGGCTGGATCGCCAACCTGGGCACGCCGGGGACGGTCCGCTCGTGGATGGCCCCGGCCACGGCGATCGGACTGGTCCTGAGCGGCGCCCTCCATGTGATGGGCGTCGGCGTGGGTCTCGGCGGGGTGCTGACGGTGACCCGCGCCCTGGGACTGCTGGGCGCGGTGGTCATCGCCGTCTACTGCCTGGTCAACGAACGGCGCCTGGGCATGCTGCGGGCGCTGGGCATCACCATGCTGATGTTCGTGCTGCTCGGGCCGGTGGTGCAGCCCTGGTACCTGACGTGGGCCATCATCCTGATGGCACCGGTGGTGGAGGGCCGCCTGCGGACCCTGGTGCTCGGCATCTCCATGGTGGCGCCCTTCATCGGGCTCACCGGCGGCGCCTCCCTCCTCGATCAGCTGGTGCGGGCCAACCCGGCCAGCATGGTGGTGGCCGTGGCCGTGCTCTGGGCCATCGTCATGGTGCCGCTGGGGTCGTGGACCACCTCGTGGCAGACCATCGACACGTCGACGTCGCACCGGGCGCCGCCGTTGCCGACCGGGTCGGCCTTCGAGGCGTAGGCGGCCTACAGCAGGCGCTGGAGCTCGACCACGTCGAGCCATTGACGGTGCTTGCGACCGACCTCGCGCTCCACCCCCACCAGCTCGAAACCGGCGGCCCGGTGCAGACCGATCGACGTCTCGTTGTGGCCGGCGATGCGGGCGATGACCGAATGGAACCCGTGGGCCTCGGCCAGGGCCAGCAATTCGTCGAGCAGGGCGCGACCGACACCCCGGCCCCGGTGGGCCCGGTCGACGTAGAGCGAGTTCTCCGCCGTGGCGGCGTAGCCCGAGCGCTCGTGGAAGGTCGACAGGGACCCGAACCCGAGCACGATCTCACCCCCGGCCCCGACGTGGCCGCGGGCCAGCGACGGATCCTCGACGGCGACCAGGGCGGGGTGGACCCCCTGGTGCTGGCGGAGCCAGGCCTCCTGCTCGGCGGGTGTGCGCGGCACCATGTCGAAGGTGTTGGTGCTCCCGAGCACCTCGACGTTGTAGATGGCCCTGATGGCTTCGGCATCCCCGAGGGCGGCCAACCGCGTGCGCATGGCCGATGGTACCGTCGCCGTCGGGCCCCCGATGATGGCCCCGACGGTGGCCCCCCGACGACGATCCCCTACGATGGCCGCAGGCGTCGGGTGGGCCGCTCTGGCTATCATTGACGGTTCGTGGCCGGGATGCCGCGGCGCCCCCTTAGCTCAGTCGGTAGAGCACAGCCATGGTAAGGCTGGTGTCGTCAGTTCGATTCTGACAGGGGGCTCGCCCTTGGCGGCGTAGCTCAGTTGGTCAGA